>DAIQPL010000289.1:0-2797 GCA_036787395.1 Flavisolibacter sp.
GCGCACTAGCATGGGGTGCTAGGGGTCGCAAGTTCGAATCTTGTCGTCCCGACTTAGAGCCATTCAAAGGTTTGAATGGCTCTTTTATTAACAACAATCAGATAACTTTATGCAAACAATTACGGGATGTAGCGCAGCCCGGTAGCGCACTTCGTTCGGGACGAAGGGGCCGCTGGTTCGAATCCAGTCATCCCGACATTTTGTAAATCTTTCGTTCTATCCATTATCTTCGCACCTTAATGGATATTCTTGTAAGGCAAGTACGCGTAATTGATCCTTCCTCGCCTTTTCATCAGCAAAAAGTTGATATTCTTATTCAAAATGGTACTGTTTCCCAAATTGGTTCTGTTGAAATAAAAGCAGATAAGGAAATAAGCATCCCCGACCTGTGTGTTTCCCCCGGCTGGGCAGACGTGTTTGCTCACTTTAATGATCCTGGTTTTGAATTTAAAGAAACACTGGAAACCGGGGCAACTGCAGCAGCGAGCGGAGGTTATACGGATGTGATGGTGGTTCCTAATACTTCTCCTTCCCTGCACAATAAATCCGGAATAGAGTATATCGTCCAGAAAAGCAAAGCGCTTCCCATTACTATTTATCCTATCGGCGCCATAACAAAAAACGTTGAAGGTAAAGAACTGGCCGAGATGTATGATATGCATTCCAGCGGTGCCGTAGCATTTAGTGATGGAACATCTACTGTACAATCATCAGGTCTTTTGATGAAGGCCCTACAATACATTAAAGCGGTTAACAAAACTATTATACAAGTGCCTGATGATAAAACTATCAGCGCTACAGGTTTGATGAATGAAGGAATTGCTTCAACTAAATTAGGGCTCCCAGGTAAGCCTGCTATTGCCGAAGAATTAATGATCCAAAGAGATATTGAACTGGCAAAATATACGGGTTCTAAAATTCACATCACGGGCATATCATCAGCAAAGGCTGTTGAATTAATTAAGGAAGCCAAACAACAAGGAGTTAATGTTACTGTCTCTGTTACTCCTTACCATCTTTGTTTTAGTGATGAAGACCTGGTGCAGTATGATCCCAATCTAAAAGTAAATCCTCCACTGCGTACAACTGCAGATCGCGATGCCTTGCGACGAGCCGTGCAAGATGGCACTATTGATTGCATAGCAAGCCATCACTTGCCACAGGACAGTGATCATAAAATAGTGGAGTTTGAATATGCAGACTATGGTATGGTTGGTTTGGAGACCAGTTTTGCTATTATCCGAACTTGTTTGCCGGATCTTCAGTTAGAAAGAATAATTGAATTACTATCCTTTAATCCCCGTAGCATCTTTGACCTTCCTGCCATTTCCATTGACAAAAATCAGAAAGCCTGTTTAAGTCTATTTCTTCCTGACCAGCAATGGACCGTTACCACTCTTAAGTCCAGGTCAAAGAATTCTCCTTTCCTCCGTAGGCAACTTACCGGTAAGCCTGTAGGAATTATTAATAAAGACAAAGTATTTTTGAACGAATAATTTGGTACATGCAACAACAATCAAATATTTCACATGGCGTAAAGTGGGGTATAATTATAGGTTTTATTTATAGCGTTTTTCTGTTATTAAGATATGGCACAGGCGCAACCAACCCCATCCTCTTAGCGCTCTGGGCTTTTTTAGGATATGCAATTGTTTTGGTTATATTATTAATTTCTGGTTTTCAGTTGAGGAAAAAAAATGGAGGTTTTATAGAGTTAAAAGAAGCCTTTAAAATTTTGTTCTTGTCTGTGCTAATCTTTGAGCTGTTTTATGCTCTTTTCAATTTTATCTATTTGAAATATGTAAATCCAAATTTTTTCCAAACATTAAAAGAATCTACTGAAGCATTATTACAAAAAAGTAACCAGTCCCAGGAAAAGATTGACGAAATGCTTGATAAAATGGACGTCCAGGCTGCGGCCAACACCAATTTTCTTGATGTTGTAAAATCTTACTTAATATCCATTTCGATAAGTGGCGTTTTTGCTTTGATTTTTGCACTAATCATTAAAAGACGAAAAGATCCTTTCCTAACCCAGCAAGATAGTTCCTTACAATCATAAAGTCATGGACCTTTCTATAATCATCCCTTTAAAAGACGAAGAAGAATCATTGCCGGAACTGGCTGATTGGATCACGCGTGTCTGTGACGAGAACCATTATTCTTACGAGATTATTATGGTTGATGATGGAAGCACAGATAATTCATGGAAGGTAATAGAACAACTGAACACGGTCAACAATCATATCAGGGGTATAAAATTTCAAAGAAATTACGGCAAGTCAGCCGCGTTGAATGAAGGCTTTAAAGCTGCTCAGGGAGATGTGGTTATTACAATGGATGCCGACCTCCAGGATAGTCCTGATGAAATACCAGACTTACGTAAGATGATTGTTACAGATGGCTATGATCTGGTAAGCGGGTGGAAGAAAAAACGCTATGATAACACCCTCACCAAAAACATTCCTTCCAAATTTTTCAATTCAGTAACCAGCGAAGTGTCACACATAAAACTGCACGATTTTAATTGTGGGTTAAAAGCTTACCGTAAAAAAGTAGTAAAAAGTATTGAAGTATATGGCGAAATGCACCGCTATATACCGGTAATCGCAAAATGGGCCGGTTTCAAAAAAATTGGCGAAAAAGTAGTAGAGCACAGGCCAAGAAAATACGGCGTAACCAAGTTTGGATGGGAACGGTTTGTAAATGGTTTCCTGGACCTGTTGTCCATCACGTTCGTTGGAAAATTTTCAAAAAGGCCCATGCATTTTTTTGGGCTGTGGGGCACTTTATTCTT
>DAIQPL010000289.1:2897-5376 GCA_036787395.1 Flavisolibacter sp.
GAAAATTTTCAAAAAGGCCCATGCATTTTTTTGGGCTGTGGGGCACTTTATTCTTCCTGTTAGGCCTGGGCATTACACTATATCTCATTATTGCCAAATTTATTAATGAAGATGTGGCATTAACCAATCGCCCGGGATTTTACCTCGCACTTACGGCCTTGATCATCGGGATGCAATTATTTTTAGCAGGTTTCATTTCCGAACTGATTGCCCGTAATGCTCCGGGCCGTAATTCGTATCTTATTGAGGACAAAATAGGCTTGTAATGCAGCGCATTATAATCATAGGCCCTGCACATCCTCTGCGAGGTGGATTGGCAACATTCAATCAACGATTGGCCCAGGAGTTCAATCAACAGGGCAATGAATGTTCTATTGTTTCTTTTTCTCTTCAATACCCCTCGTTTTTATTTCCTGGAACTACACAATATTCCACTGATCCTGCGCCAGCCGATATTTCTATTCACACGCTGATTAACTCCGTAAGTCCTCTGAACTGGCTACTAATAGGAAGAAAATTAAGAGAATGGAAAGCGGACATCGTTGTTGTACGCTTTTGGCTGCCTTTCATGGGACCTGCTTTAGGAACAATTCTCCGGCAGGTAAGAAAAAATAAACATACTAAAATCATTTGTATTGCCGACAATATTATCCCTCATGAAAAACGGCCGGGAGACACCGCATTTACCAGGTATTTTTTAAAATCCTGTGACGGCTTCGTAACCATGAGTGAAAAAGTAATGAAAGACCTAAAACAGTTCGAAAAAGCAAAGCCGGTTCAGTTGGTCCAACATCCCCTGTATGACAACTTTGGAAGTATTATTTCCAAAGAAGAAGCCAGGAAACAATTAGGCTTGTCAGCCGCAGATAAAATTCTAATCTTTTTTGGTTTTATTCGCCAATATAAAGGCCTCGATCTTTTATTAAAAGCAATGGCAGATGAAAGAATCAGGAAGGAAAATATTAAGCTTTTAGTTGCTGGCGAATTTTATGAAGATGAGAAACCTTATTTGCAATTAATAAGCGAGCATCGATTAGAAAATAGTGTTATTTTGAAAACGAATTTTATTCCGGATAGCGAGGTGAAATATTATCTCTGTTCTGGTGATTGCGTTGTTCAACCTTATAAAAGTGCTACGCAAAGTGGTGTTACTCCCCTCGCCTATCATTTTGAAAAGCCAATGATTGTTACCAATGTTGGCGGATTACCTTCTTTAGTTCCACATGAAAAGGCAGGCCTGGTTTGCGCACCTGAGCCCGTTGCTATCGCTGATGCTATTCTCCGTTTTTATCAATTAGGCGAAAGTTATTTTATTCCGCATCTTCGCACCGAAAAACAAAAGTACAGCTGGAGTAATTTGACAAGAGCAATTTTCGAACTGGCAAATTCAGAAAACTGATAATTCCGGAACGGTACACTACACGATAATAAAATTGAACAGCTGTACATTGTTTGCTCAATAGAATTGCTGAGGTACAAGTGAGTGACACAACAACAGCTGTAAAGTAGTATTGCAGCCAAGTATATGAATCTATGATCTACAGAAGCAAAGCTCCGTTGCGTATTGGATTGGCCGGTGGCGGCACTGATGTAAGCCCTTACAGCGATATGTACGGCGGGGCCATTTTAAATGCTACTATTTCATTATATGCGCAGGCTACTATAGAACCTTTGCAGGAAAATAAAATTATACTGGAAGCGAATGACAGGAATGAAACAGAAGAATTTGATTTAAAAGATGAATTGCCCATCAATGGCCACCTTGACCTTTTAAAGGGTGTATACAATTGTATTCAAAAAGACTATGGTCCGGTTAAATGCGGGTTTAAGCTTTCTTCATTCGTAGATGCACCGGCAGGCTCTGGTCTTGGAACTTCGTCTACCTTGGTTGTTGCCATTATTGGTGCTTTTACAGAAATGATGCGACTGCCACTTGGCGAATATGATATTGCACACTATGCATACGAGATCGAAAGAAAGTACTTGGCCCTGGCGGGGGGCAGGCAGGACCAATATGCAGCGACATTTGGTGGTGTAAATTTTATGGAGTTTTACGGAGACGACAAAGTAATTGTAAACCCGTTGCGCATCAAACAACAATATTTATTTGAACTGGAAAATAATCTCGTGTTGTATTATACGGCTACCAGTCGCGAGTCATCAAGAATTATTGAACAGCAGTCAAAGAACGTGGTGTCAAAAAACGAAGATTCAATTGAAGCGATGCACCAGTTGAAACAACAATCGCAAATGATGAAGGAAGCTATATTGAAAGGCCGTTTGAACGAGTTTGGAGAGATATTGGATTATGGGTATCAACAAAAACGTAAAATGGCTGAGGGTATTTCGAATCCTCTTATGGAAGAAATATATGACACAGCTAAACAAGGAGGCGCCACAGGTGGAAAGATATCAGGTGCCGGGGGTGGTGGCTTTATGATTTTTTACTGCCCGGGAACTACAAAATACAAGGTCATTA
>DAIQPL010000290.1:0-2744 GCA_036787395.1 Flavisolibacter sp.
ACATCCCATATGCAGGAGGACCGCCTGGCGCCGGATCCCACACGCCAAAATATTCAGCAGCTATTTTAGGTACATCACGTTTGGCTGCTTGTTCCGCCGTTCCGCCGCCGGCATATTTCACATGTACATCAGTAAAACTGATGTTTTCCAGATAATACTCACCCATGGCATTAAGTGTAATACAGGAATTCTTTTCACCCTCACGCCCATTTACATCCCATGCTATGTCCGGATGATTGACCGGTTGCGCTACCACCGTGGCCCTGATGTTATTAAAGCTGATGTTACGGACAAAAGGCTTTGCAGTATTCTGCACAGCATTATTATTATTGTTGCTGACCCCACTAAATCCAATACCGATAGGGCCGGTAACATTCCGCATGATAATATTGGAGAAGGTAAAGTTCTCGATGTTGGCCCTGCCTGCGCTGATTTTGACAGGGCAACCATAGGTTTCATAGATCAGGCAATTTGTAACAGCAATATTTTCTGACTGTCCGCCTCCAAAGCGGAAGATGGACCACCTGGTACTAAAACTGCAATTGGTAACGGTTACAAATTTATTGCTGCCAAACAGGGCACAGGCATCATCCTGGCATTGCACATCGCAGTTGGAAATATGTACGTACTGGCTGTTGTTGAAATGAAATCCGTCATTATTTTTATTCACCCTGTTGTAGATCCTCACTCCATCAATGTGCACTTGTTTGCATCCTAACAAACGGCAACAATGATAGGCACTGGCTGTAAAAAATGTATCGTGCATGCGCAGATTATTGCACTGGTAGAAAATCAATAAATGCGGCCTGTCGAAATTGCCCCCGACGCCGTTCTGACCGGGACCCGTATTATCTCCCTTACCATTATAAAAAGCAGCACCGTTGCCATCAATGGTTCCTCTTCCTTCTATAGAAAGGTTTTCGGCATTGACGGCATACAGAAAAACAATATTGCCATTACCGGGAGGAACACCCTTTCCGGCCATATAATCTTCACGACGGGGGCTTCCTAATAAACGCCCTTTGGCAGACAGATGCAGCGTAACATTGGATTTCAATTCTAATGTGCCCGAAACAAAATCACCGGCAGGTATCAGAACGGTGCCTCCTTTATCGGCTGTGCAGGAATCAATAGCTGATTGAATGGCGGTAGAATCCAGTGTTTTCCCATCGCCTTTGGCGCCAAAATCGCGAACGTTATATATGCTGGCACCGGTTGTTTTTTCATCTTCTTGTTTGCCATTAGGAGCAGCGCCAGCATCGATGCCTATCATAGTAGCACCAAGTGTTGCTATAGCAGGTATTGACACGCGGCCCAGCCACTCGCGGCGGGACAAAGCTTTGTTTTCATTAACTGAATTGGCGGAAGGAGACGGTTTCTCTTCTGTGCAAGGCAATCGTTTCATAGATACGAATTTTAGCCAATCTTAAATAAGTTCATACAATTGAAATGGCAAATGAATAAACTATGTTGTCAGGAACAATAGAAAGGAGCCGGCATGTTTAAAAAAAGCAGCTGTTTAAAGATGTCACATAGTGAAACTACCTAGAAAGTTTTTACTTATTCAACCGTATTGCACAAGCCCAAAAAAGATATTTATTTTGTTTCAATATCCTATCCTATGCAACTATTAATGTATTTGGGCAATGACCTGATCGATTCCCTCGCCCTCAATTTTCGGCAACTTTCTCAACCCGGTTATTTAGGCCGGTATAAGCGAATACTTAAGAGCAAACACGCAGAAATGATGATGCAGTCTTCTGTACAACCGGAATTTTTAGTAGTAAAGCTGGCTCAATCGACTAACACTAGTCAGGAAAGCTCTTCTCAAAAAGCGGTTAGTAATGGCATTTCGAAGAAAGTATAGGAGCTGGTTATAAAAAAAGCTCTCGTAGAACCAGATTTTTACCGTTATAACACCCTCGTTTTACGGTGATTTCACCCTTGTCCCGCAACCTTAATGGCGATAGCTTCGTCTTAGGTTTATTCATAGGATAAGGACTTTAAACAAACTCGGGGCTGAATTTTTATTCGAGCCCCTTTTCTTTGCCGTTTACTCTTCATACAGTTTACCAGGGCCATTACATTTTTGCCGGAACTATTCACTCTTAAATATCGCTTCAGCGGTTTAATGTCTCTCATTCACTCCCTAAAAATCTATATACTTGCACCACGGGCATGAAAGACAAAAACGTTATTTTTTCCCTTTGTTTAATACTTGTTGTGCTGGCTATTGTCATCTCACGAATACAACATGAGCCCCGGCCAAAAGAAGCTTTTGAAAGGCATCCTTCGAAACTCTCTTATTCTAAAGACGCCATTTGCCTCATGGATTGCCTTCAAATCAGCAAAGAAGATATTAACGAGGTTATGCAAAAGGGAATTATCAATTTTAGCAGGAGTGATAGAAATACCAGGCCCTGTGCCAGTTTTACCTTGCAAGGGAAAACAAGCATTGGCAAAAAATTGCGGATCATCTTTGCACAATGTCCTGAAGAAACTATGGTAATAACCGTCTATAATCTGAAAAGAGATATTGAATGTAACTGCCCGGGCCATTCTTTAAAAAATTTTTAGCGCATCATTGAATAATTTGCATAACGCTTTTGCGATCGTTATCCTTTATAAAAACAATACCTTGTCCCTAAAACTTCCTGCATGAAAAAAGCAGCTCCTTTTCTCCTCCTGGTCATCATGGCTCTTCTTGTCATTTTCATCCGCAGATGCAAAGGAGAAGAAAATGT
>DAIQPL010000290.1:2844-5356 GCA_036787395.1 Flavisolibacter sp.
TGAGCATCTGCGTGTTATCTTTGGCCAATGTGATTACAAAACCAAAGTAATTACCTGCTACAACATTGACCAGGATTTTGAATGCCATTGCCCGGGAGATGAAAAGAAAAAATACAGATGATGCGTTTGCTGCTCAAACTTCTCCAACTGCTATATGTACTCTACGCCTTTACCTTGTTTGTTACCTTAATGATCCCTGTTTTTATATGGTCTCTTGTAGTATTGCCTTTTGGAAGAATAAAAGGTGGTAATCTTATCTACTATGCTTGTGTTTTGTGGGCAGACATTTGGTTTTTTTTAGTGTTCATCCGTCACAAAAATATTTATATAGAAAAGCCTGGGAAAAATCAATCTTACATTTATGTATCCAATCACATTTCTTATCTCGATTCGGCCATTATTCCAAAGACCTTCCGGCATCCTGTGCGCCCCCTTGGTAAGGTGGAGATGGCAAAGGTTCCCATTTTTGGATTTATTTATAAGAATGTTATTGTTACAGTCGACCGCAGTAGCCCCGAGAATCGGGCCCGAAGTGTGGAGCTTCTGAAATCTGTTTTGCAAAAAGGTATTTCCGTTTTGGTTTTCCCGGAAGGAACATTTAATACTACTCATCAGCCATTAAGAGATTTTTATGACGGCGCTTTCCGTATTGCTATAGAAACGCGTACAGCTATCAAACCTGTTTTACTTTTAGATGCCTATTCCCGTATGAACTATAAAACCATCTTTTCTTTAAACCCCGGAAGGAGCCGTTCGCTTTTTTTACCAGAAATTTCTGTAGAAAATTTAGCGATGGATGATATAGCTGAATTGAAGGGAAAGGTTTTTGCGGCTATGGAAAATGCGTTGATCCAAAATAAGGCAAAGTGGATCCAACATGAGCACAGGGACGCGGGCAAAGAAACTATCACAAAACCAGCTTAAGTCGTGGTACCTCTTTGGCTGTCTAGTTATTTAATCAAAAAAGTTTAATAGCTAAGAACCTGCACCAGTCTTTATTTTTACAACCCTATTCATGTTTGCAGAAGTTATTATACCACTTGCCTTACCTAAGAATTATACATGGGAGATACCTGACAGCTTTATTGATGGCATAGAGGTGGGCTGTCGTGTGGAAGTGAATTTAGGCAAGAATAAGAAATATGCTGGTATTGTAAAGCGCATTCATTCAGAAAGGCCACAAGGTTTTGATACAAAAGAGATCATTAATGTTTTAGATCCTGAGCCGGTAATTCAGCGTTACCAGTTACAATTCTGGGAATGGATGGCTGATTACTATATGTGCACAGAAGGAGAAGTAATGGCGGCTTCTTTGCCTTCTCATTTTAAATTATCCAGTGAAACTATCTTAATCTATAATGAAGAATTTGGCGATGACTTTTCTGATTTGGACAATGAAGAATATTTAGTTGCCGAGGCCTTACACATAAAGCATGAACTGCGGTTAACAGAAGTACAGCAGGTACTTGATGTTACGCATGTATATCCTATTGTAAACCGGCTGATCGGGAAAAAAGTTTGTTTTGTATGGGAGTCATTAAAACAAACATTTAATGCTAAAAAAGAAAGTTTTATTCTTCTCAATCATGAATATGACAATGAAGACCGCCTGTCTGAACTTTTGAACAATTGGGGAAGGGCCCCAAAGCAAATGGAATTATTGTTAAGTTATCTCCATCTTATGAAAACGCAGGGTGAAGTAACGAAGACGGAGCTACTAAAAAAATCCGGCGCATCAGATGCGCAGTTAAAAGGATTGGTTGATAAAGAAGTAGTGCGTATTGAAAAAAGAAGTGTTGACCGTTTACATTATGCGCCCAAAGACGTGTTTGTTGATTTTGAGCTGTCGCCTGCACAGCAAGAGGCTTACCGTAACGTGCAGGAATGTTTTGGTACCAAACAGGTTTGCCTGTTGCATGGAATTACATCGAGCGGCAAAACACATTTGTATATAAAGCTTATTGAGCAGTACATACGCAAAGGACAACAGGTGCTATACATGTTGCCCGAAATTGCATTAACCTCCCAGATTATCCGTCGTTTACAAAAACATTTTGGTGGTTATATTGGTATCTACCATTCCAAGTTCAGCCAGAATGAAAGAGTAGAAATATGGAATAAAGTAAAGACCGGTGAACTGAAAATTGTATTGGGAGCAAGGTCGTCTCTTTTTCTTCCGTATTACGACCTTGGCCTTATTATTTGCGATGAAGAACATGACACTTCCTATAAACAGCAAGACCCGGCCCCGCGTTACCATGGAAGAGACGCGGCCATTTACATGGCATCTTTGACGCGTTCCAAAGTACTGTTGGGAAGTGCTACGCCTTGCCTGGAAACCTATTTTAATGCAAAGAATGATAAATATGGATTGGTAGAGCTGCTTGAGCGTTTTGGTGATGTAAAGCTGCCTTCCATTGAAATGATTGATACACGTACGATAGGGAAGAAGCCGGGCGAAAAAGTAATGCTGTCTCCCCAGTTACTGGATGAAATAAGAAACACAGCTAAC
>DAIQPL010000063.1:0-13577 GCA_036787395.1 Flavisolibacter sp.
AAAAAATATAGAAGATAAGATTTTCAAGGAAAAACCCAGTCGTGAAACCAGGGAAAAGATTTACCAGTTAAAACGGGAAATGCTAGATATAAAAAGAGCCGCTTCTCCACTGGTAGATATTTGCAATCGTCTTATGCGGTTCGACATCAAATGTATATCTCCCGAAACACAACCCTACTTCCGCGACATTTATGATCACGTTGTTCGTATTAATGAAATGGTAGAGAATGCCAGGGAATTACTAAACACGGCACTCGAAGCTAATTTTTCGCTCATTTCTATTTCGCAAAGCGATGTATCAAAAAAATTCGCCGGTTGGGCAGCTATAGTTGCTATACCTACCATGGTAGCCGGTTTTTATGGCATGAACTTCCGGTTTATCCCAAATGTTCAATGGCATTATGGATTTTATATGGTTATCTTATTCACTGTTGCGGCCTGCTTCCTTGTCTACTATTTTTTCAGACGGTCAGGGTGGTTGTGATCTAATCTCTTTAATTTGATTAGAAGTAATTATTACCCCGGCTTTATTGCCGCTATTTAGCTTCTCTTGCGTCGCACTCTTGTACACCTATGGCTTTATTCAACTGAATGTTACAAAAGAGCCAACACCTTCCTTAATATGTATCTTTATGTAGAGCCTCATTAATATTGAAGAATATATAAAATCAGTTTATGAAATGGATAACCCGGGAACGTCCCAAAATAGATCGTATCGCCTGCCCCTGGCTTATCAAAAAATTTGTTGATGAAGAAGCTGAGTTTATTTATGCACCAAAAGACCAGGTATTTGAATTGGCAGCAAGGCTAAATGCTACACCTTTCGATATTCCGGGAGCAGAATATTCGCATGAGGGGGACAAATGCACCTTCGATTACATCCTGAAAAAGCATCATCTCGACGATCCCGTTTTAAAACAATTGTCAGATATTGTCCGAGGTGCAGATACAGATAAATTTCATCTTACTCCACAGTCTGCAGGTCTTTGGGCCATTTCCGCTGGACTCTCTTACAATTACAGGAGCGACCATGAAATGCTGGAGCTCGGAATGAAAATCTATGATGCTTTATATAGCTGGGCAGCTTTTGTCCAGGAAGAAAAACATACGTGGAATCCTGTTTTGTAAATTGCAGGCACTAATCAGCTATTAACTAGAAACTCTGCTGTCAACAAATTTCAAAAACTACTTTTTCAATCCAGCATTTTTTGAACATATTGCACCGGTAAATGATAACCATTCTCACCATGAAGTTTAGAGAAGCGAAAATTCAGGACATAAAACAAATACAGGTAGTCAGGCATTCAGTAAAGGAAAATGTACTTTCTAACCCTGCTTTGGTTACAGATAAAGACTGCGAAGAGTATATAACCATTCGTGGAAAAGGGTGGGTATGTGAGATAGATGATATGATCATAGGCTTTTCAATAGCCGATTTAAAAGAAAATAATATTTGGGCTTTGTTTGTCCAACCCGAATATGAAAGATTAGGCGTTGGAAGAAAACTTCATGACTTGATGGTTGACTGGTATTTCGCTCAAACCAAAGAGAATGTTTGGTTGAGCACTGCACCAAAATCGAGAGCCGAATTGTTTTATCAAAAAGCTGGTTGGCGGGAAACGGGCAAAACGGCGAATGGTGAAATAAGATTTGAAATGAGCTATGACAATTGGAGGAAAAAAGTTGATAATATTGAATAGAGAAAAAAACGCATTTTACTTGCAATAATTTTGGTAATTTGAATGGAGGTCAGTGCATGTTTTACCGAAAATACCAACCATCATCATTGTTATCTCCTTTTGTAGAGTGTTATTTCATTTGGGACTCTGAAGGCCCTTTGAAAGAAGCAATGGTTGTAGAGTCTCCACCAAATGGTTTTTGCTCTATTGTATTTAATTATGGCCAGCCCTACTATTTGCAAAATAAAAAATATGAAAGGCTAGCGGTTCCCGCGGAGTTTATATCAGGCCAGAATATTTATACTTATAAATTATTTCTTGAAGGAACTATTGGCATGGCAGGCATTGTGTTTAAACCTGCTGCATTGGCTACCATTTTTGGACTTTCTGTTTATGAATACACGGAAGAGCGGGTTGACCTTCATAAGGTATTTAAAAAAGACATCGTTGATAACTATGCGTCTCAAATAAAGGCAGGAAATGAAGAAGAAAGAGTTTGGTCACTGGAGGAATTTATAATGACCCAATACCGGATCCGACAACCCCAAACTGATTATATCGATCATGCAGCCAACTTTATTGTAGAACAAAATGGCATGCTGCGTGTTGCTGATCTTTTAAAAGACAGCTGCATGAGTCGCCGCACGTTTGAACGAAAGTTCTTTCAGAAAGTTGGCTTAAGCCCCAAGTATTATGCACGTATACGTCGCATTGGTTATTTATTAAACCTGGCGGCCGGCAAAAAGAAAGTTGATTGGGCTAAGCTTTTTTATGACTGTGAGTTTTATGACCAGGCACATTTTATAAAAGATTTTGAAGAATTTACGGGACGCACTCCTCAACAGTACCTCAAAGAAAATACGGAATTAGCTAACTACGTGGAAAAGCCAAAAATGAAACGCTCAAATAGCTGACGCATTTTTACAAGAGGTTGTCGCATTCTTACAATTTCATGCTGCACGTATAAAATACCTTAGCCGTTTAAATCATCTTTATTATGAATACAGTTTTAACACAACAGCAGGAGCTCAGCTTAAAAAATGCCTGCGTCCAATTTATGTTTGCTTACCAGCAACGCAATGTTGAGAAAATGCTTTCTTTTACCAATCGCGACGGCGAAGTTTATTTTGTACCTCTTGGTGAAAATGGTAAAGGAAAAATTGGCGAACTCGGTAAAGGATTATGGTCTTCACTGGTCGATAGCTTCCCGGATATTGATAACACTTTAGATGCGGCCGTTGCAGAAGACGATCAAACGGTTCGTTGCCAGGTTGTAATAAGAGGTACCCAGGCAAAAGATTTTGCAGGAATACCAAACAAAGGAAAACATTTTGAGAGCGACCATATTTTTATTTTTCATTTAGACGAGAATAATAAAATTGACAGGATCCAGATAGAATGGCCACATGAAGATTTTGTAAGGCAATTAAGTGCTTAAAAATTTTGACGAATGCAATTGAATAAAGCCTGGTCCAAACCAGGCTTTTGCATGCCTCGACAAACCCAGTTTCGTATCCCGACTGTCTATCTTATTATACTGAATGGAAACCATTTAACGATATCCTAATTTCATAGCATACCAATTCCTTCATAAAACCAATGTGGATAAATTTACAAGGATGCTTATTTTGCTTTCCATTGGCTTATGTCTTTAATGTGTATAAGAATCTTCCGTGTTTCTTATTTGTACTAACCATACACTTTATATAGATTTATCCTTTAGTAAAATTCAACCACCAATGGAAAAACGAACCCTGAGATTTAATTGCCTGATAGAGATGGCAAGGTTCTCCAAACTTGTTTCTGTTGGCTACCTAATGAACACCAACAATTTTACACTTACGGCAAAATTTTCTGACGTGGAAACTGAACTGGCTATGGCGAGATATAATGCAGCTGTTATTAAAACAAGCGATAAAGTGTATTCTTATGAATCAGTTTTATAGGCCTTTAATATCGTTCATCAATTCAATATTTACGGTTTAAGTGTCAAATAAAAAGCCCGGCAATTAGCCAGGCTACTTAAGTTGATCTGCATATTTATACCGCGTGCAAATGTTCAATATCATTTCTAAATACCACAACGCCGTCAAAAACGTCAACTAAAACCGGATGTGTTTTATCTATATCCCCTGCCAATATTTTCTTACTTAGCTGGTTCACAATTTCTTTTTGAATTAACCGCTTTAAAGGCCTTGCACCAAACTGAGGATCAAAACCATTCTCGGCCAGGTAATCAACCAGGTAATCAGAAAACCTTAATTGAATTCCGCTTTGTGCCACCATGCCTTTCAACCCTTCCAATTGAATTTTAATGATACCACGGATCTCACTTTTCATCAGAGGCTGGAACAGAATGATTTCATCCACACGGTTTAAAAACTCAGGACGAATTGTTTCTCTCAACCGAGCCATTACTTCTGACTTTGTACGCTCTACCACCACATCTTTATTCTTCTCCGTAACATCAGCAAAGTTCTCCTGGATGATATCACTGCCCATATTAGAAGTCATAATGATGATGGTATTTTTAAAATTAACCACACGGCCTTTGTTATCCGTCAAACGTCCATCATCCAACACTTGCAACAAAATGTTCCATACATCTGGGTGTGCTTTTTCAATTTCATCGAGCAACACTACCTGGTAAGGTTTACGTCGTACTGCTTCTGTTAATTGACCTCCTTCATCGTATCCAACATATCCCGGAGGCGCACCTACCAAACGGGACACCGAATGTTTCTCCTGGTATTCGCTCATGTCAATACGCGTCATCATATGCTCATCATCAAAAAGATACTCTGCCAATGCTTTTGCTAACTCTGTTTTACCAACACCTGTAGTACCTAAAAAGATAAAAGAACCAATAGGACGTTTAGGGTCCTGTAAACCTGCACGACTTCTGCGAACGGCGTCAGCCACAGATGTAATCGCTTCCTCTTGTCCTACCACACGTTTGTGCAGCTCCTCTTCAAGGTTTAATAATTTTTCTCTCTGTCCTTGTAACATTTTAGATACAGGAATACCAGTTGACTTTGCAACACTTTCGGCAATATCTTCTGCATCTACCTCTTCTTTCATCAGACGACGGCTATTTTCACTTATCTCGTTCAAATCGGCTTGAAGCTCATTAATTTTCCCTTCCTGCTCTTTAATTCTACCATATCTTATTTCAGCTACCTTACCATAATCCCCTTCTCTTTCCGCCTGCTCTGCCTGTTGTTTTAACTTCTCAATTTCCGCTTTTGCTGTTTGGATTTTTTCTACCAGGTCTTTTTCTTCCTGCCATTTCGATTTCAGTGTGTCGCGTTCTACTGCCAGGTTAGCCAGGTTAGTATTAAGGTCTTTTAGTTTTTCTTCGTCATTTTCTCTTTTAATGGCCTCCCTTTCAATTTCCAATTGACGGATCTGTCTTTCCAGTTTGTCCAGTTCTTCCGGCATAGAGTTCATTTCCAGCCGAAGCTTAGCAGCACTCTCGTCTATCAGGTCAATTGCTTTGTCAGGCAGGAAGCGATCAGTGATATAGCGAACTGAAAGTTCCACTGCAGCAATAATTGCTTCATCCTTTATACGAACATGATGATGCGTTTCATAGCGGTCTTTCAACCCACGCAGGATGGAAATGGCATCTTCTATATTAGGTTCATCAATTACCACTTTCTGAAATCGCCTTTCCAATGCCTTATCCTTCTCAAAAAACTTTTGATATTCATTTAATGTAGTAGCGCCTATAGCTCTGAGTTCGCCCCTGGCTAATGCCGGCTTTAAAATATTAGCGGCATCCATGGCTCCTTCACCTCCGCCTGCACCTACAAGGGTATGTATTTCATCAATGAAAAGAATGATCTCTCCTTCACTTGTGGAAACTTCTTTTACAACTCCCTTTAAACGCTCTTCAAATTCTCCTTTATACTTGGCACCAGCAATAAGCTGTCCCATATCAAGCGCATATATAGTTTTTGATTTTAGATTTTCCGGAACATCACCATTTACAATTCGCATTGCCAAACCTTCAGCAATAGCTGTTTTACCAACGCCTGGCTCACCTACCAATATGGGGTTATTCTTACTGCGCCGGGATAAAATATGTAATGTTCTTCTTATTTCTTCATCACGCCCAATCACAGGATCCAGTTTACCCTGGCGTGCTAACTCATTTAAGTTCTTTGCATATTTATTTAAAGCATTGAACTGTGTTTCCTGCGTTTGTGATGTAACCGTGGAACCCTTGCGCAGTTCATTGATAGCAGCGATAAGACCTTTTTCAGATAGACCAAAATCCTTCAAAAGTTTAGCAGTATTATCATTACCCTGTACAATCGCTAACAGCAAATGCTCAGGAGTGATAAATTCATCATTGAAGGATTTTAATGCAGCGCCGGCGCGCAGAATCACATTGTTCACTTCACGCGAAATAGATTGTGCAGGTTCGCCTGAAACTTTAGCCAAACGTTCTATTTGCTGATCTACCCTGCCCTCCAGTTGTTGTGTATTCACACCGTTCTTTTTCAGTAAATATTCCACAGGCGAATCCTGTTGTTCCAACAGGGCTTTTAAAACATGCTCTGTTTCAATATTAGCATTAGAATGATTAAAAGCCAGTTGCTGTGATTGTTGTACTATCTCAGCAGCTTTTATGGTGAAATTTGATAAGTTCATCCAATTAAAATTTTGATTTTATTTAGAATTATTGAATTAAGTTCACAAACAACAATCCAATCACAAATTCACCGTAAGAATGTCATACAATTTACGATTTAACTGCCTGAAATTCAGCTCAGCTTTCCTCTTCCTGTTATTTCTTCAGACAGGATTTGCACAAAAAAACAAGAAGAATGACAAAGAATATGGATTGGACCGGTTTCCCGAACTTGATGGTGCACTTAGTCAATATCAGAAGCTCCTGGGCAATGATGTTGTTGCCTTGGTTTGCACAGATACCGTAGTATTTAAAAAAGAAATGGGTGATTTTAATTCAAAAACAGAAGCACCCATAGCTAGTGCCAGCAAATGGCTGACCGCTGCACTGATTTTAGAATTAGTTGATGAAGGCAAATTGTCTTTAGATGATAAGGTAAGCCAGTTCCTTCCAGTTTATGAAAAATACGGAAAGAACTATATTACCATCCGGCACTGCCTTTCTCATTTTACCGGAATAGAATCGGAAAGAGGAATGAAAGCTTTGCTCGACCGCAAAAAATTTCCCTCGCTTGAAGAAGAAGTAGAATCATTTGCAAAAAAAGAGATCCAGACTAATCCAGGAACTGAATTTCGTTACAATAATGTTGGGCTAAATATAGCCGGAAGAATTGCAGAAGTGGTAACAAAGAAAAAATTTGATCAATTGATCAAACAAAAAATTTTTAATCCATTAGGCATGACGAAGACCTCTTTTGCCTCACTAGATGGCTCAGCGCTCAATCCTTCCGGAGGCGCCAGGTCTTCTGCTAACGACTATCTCCGCTTTCTGCAAATGCTTTTAAACAACGGAAAGTACAATGGCAAACAAATTTTAAGCGAAGCATCAATAAAAGAAATGCGTAAACTTCAAACTTCGCCGGGGCTCATAAAGTTTACCCCAAAAGCTGCAACAGGTTTTAATTATGCATTGGGAAGCTGGGTGATTGAAGATAATAACGGAGAAGCAACTGCGCTTGCAAGTCCGGGCTTATTTGGAACCTGGCCAATGGTTGACTGGTGTAGGGGTTATGCCTGTGTTTTTGTTGCCAAAACTTTATTGGGTGAACAAAAAGCCGATGCCTACTTAGACATGAAGGCAGCAATTGATGAGAAGATCACGAATAAGTGTAAATAGCTATTCATAAACACAAAAGGCAGACATAAGCGGCTTTTTGCGTGAAAGAACCGAGTACTATTCAGTTTTTTTTACAAGCACAAGACGACTTCTGTCAGCCTTGTAAATATCAGAAAGGAACTTGGCCAACTCTACTCCATCTTTAGCCGGAAAACGTCCTGAAAACTGCTCTCTCGTACGGTTATAAATGATTTTATTACCGTTTAGTTTAGCACTATATGTATAAGTTCCAAATTTCGATTTTAAGGACATATCTGCAGGAGCAGCTTCCAGTTGATAACCCTCGGGGATTTCGATTTCAACTTTATCTTCGTCCCTATATTCATAATCATAAACATAATCCACAGTCCTGGCTTCTTCTTCAGCAATTCTGCTACCCCCCCGATTTAAAATATTTGGCACTATAAATAAGCGTTTGCCACTTACTGTAGCATAATTGTTAACAGTAATATCCAATTGCTCATCTACTTCGGGCATCATAGATTTTGTTTCCTGGTATTTAAAACCATTTATGTTATAACTAGAAAGTTCTAATTCCTTTTGCAAAACTTTTTGCACTTTTTCTTTTGATAGGGCATTAATAAGCGAACTAACATCATCCTGCTGTAAACCGCTATATTTGGTTTCCACCTTCATGTTCAGACCACCTCCTACATCAATTTTTGCGGTGATTTTGCGAAGCTGGAAATTGTCTTTAATACCATAACGCGGAGTTTTAACGACTACACCGCCGTCTTCAGTTATCATCAGGGCTTTTCTGTTAGCTGTAAAATCAGAAAGGTATCCGGCAGGCAAAGTTTGACTGGTACACTCAAGCCATAGACTGTCTTTTTGCAGAGGAACACAAAGAATTACATGATTAAACCTATTAGCTGGAAAATCTTCCACTAACATATCAGAATTGTTGCCTGCATAAACTAAGGTGTAATGTGACTTAATACCGGCAGCTTTTAAAAGGCTAAACATATAATTCGTTAACGCCTTACAATCACCATAGCCTTTTTTGGCTACATAACCTGCTTCAAATGGTTGCCACCCTCCGAGGCCCAATTGTATGCTTATATATCTGGTGTTTTTTTGAAGAAAATTATACAAAACTTCAATTTTTTCTTTTGTACCCGCAATTCCAGATGTCAGGCTATTGATGGTTTGAATCACAGTTTCCGGTAACACGTCTTTACCTGCATTCAATGAATTTTGAAACTTACCAAAGTCCTTCCATGAACTCATATTACCTTTATAACCTTGTATCTCAAACTCTGATGGCGCAAAATACACTACAGTAGAAAGTTCTCTCCAAGATGGAGAGGCAAAAGGCTTTTTAATGGCAACCAAGGAAGTTATCTTCCACTGCATTTTCTTTTTATCTTTTTCTGTGGTGACTGTGGGTTCACCGGTGTAATTGAAAGCACGGTACCGTATCGAATAATTAATGGGACAAATAATAGTATAAGTACTTTGCTCAACGGATAACCCTTCATCTTCCTGAGGCAACCAGCCAGGGAAGAACAAAGTATTATTAATCTTTTCTTCTACTTCATATTCCACGGTGTAAGGATAACCTCTATAATAAAAATGATGAAACTTTCTGCGGCTGTCGTCAATCAGATTATTGTCGTCTACCCCGCTAATATCCTGTACATCTTTATTTTTTACTTTTTTCAAGACATTACCGTTTCCGTCATATAGAAAACCTTCAATTGAGGTAATCTGGCGTAGCTTATCATAAGCTTCCACTAATCCGGCGTTATCATCTCCATTTTCATTTAGGATAGTTAGGGCGTATTTATGCCGTAAAACCGTTTCCCCTGTATTGATAATATGGAATTCTATTTCTTCCATGCGCTTCACTACATTGGCATTCTTTAACAACTTTTCAGGGATAGAACTAACGGGGTATTTGATATCTGCAGCTTTCACGCCTATACCAAATGCAACGAAACCCAGTAAAATAAAAGTTCGCATAACTATTTTTTCTTTTTAAATACAATCTGCTCATTCTGTTTGGTTACAACAAGGTTGAAGAACTCCCTCAGGGTTTGGTATTCGTCAGGCATAAAAAAAGCACGGTTTATCTTAATCCTTGCACGAAAAGAAACTAAATTGCTGGAGTGCGAAATCCGGTATTCAAAAAAGCTGGCGCCTTCTTCGTCCAATTTGGCAAGCATTTGTTTAGGTAGTTCATCCACAACATATCCTTTAGGCACTTCCATTGTCAGTACAAAAGTTTCATCCGTTGCATAGGGCATTTCAACGGGGTAACTACGCTCTGCAGATGTGAAAGGGTTTTTCTTATATCCTTCACCAAACATGGGGTTGATATAAAGGATGTCTTCATCGCCGGGGTTTAATTCAACACCATAATGCAGTTTCACGGGCTTGTCATATTCTGTCAATGAATCAATCACAGGCTCAATTATTTTCGCATCGGAACCAAAGTCTTTTTGAACCTGTTTAAAAAACTCTTCCTTTCCTTTCTCCTTAACTCTGTCCCGGATATCATAAGATTCATAATACCCAGCAGTTTGGTTAATATTTCCTATCCATTTTCCTTTATCGTCGTTTGTAACAATAAGCAAGGTTGCTTTATATTCTTTTAGCGAATCAGCAGCAAGGTTGATGGCAGTAGCCTGCTCATCCACTATTCTTGCATGTCCGTTATAGCAATTAGATAACAGTTTATTAAAGCCCAATTTTGCATCGCTGGCATCCAGATAGTAAGCCTTGTCATTGTCATAGAATTGCACCACTACATAGTTAAAATTGCTTGTCATGGGCGAAAATTCAAAAGCATAACCGTGTTTACGGGTGCTTAAAATCACTGGCGAGGCGTCCAAACCTGCATAGCGCAACATAGCGGTCAACAACAGGTTTATTTCAGCGACAGTTCCCTTTTTGGATTTTAAAACGTTCTTCAATGTTTGATCCATGTAAATTCCTTCATTACCAGTACAGGTAAAATTGTCTCTTACATAAGTGTAAATCTTTTTTGCTTTTTCCACTCCGGAGGTTACATTGGCCGAAACCGGCTTCACATCATCGGACAACCAATTATTGCCATTTTTCAAAACGCTTCCAAAGTACTCAGATTCTAATAGCCCCTTTGTAAGTTCGGCCCAAGTGGTTTGAAAAGTGCGAGGGGTTAAAGGCTGACTTTGTGCAGCAAGTTGAAACTCTATACGTGAAATATGGTTGTCAATAGAAGAAGTAAAACTCTCCTCCTTTAACTCCGGCACATCTTTCATGACCCATCTGTAATCGGTGACCCCCGCCGAGAAGCTAAACCTTTCAGTGGCGCCGGTTCCCCTCGAGTCTATGATATTAAAATTGTCGGTGCGTTCTTTGCGCTCATTGATGTACATAGCATGATAACCCCTGCTTAAGAAGTTATAAGAAAAAAATTGTGGCACGGTGAAACTAAATTCGCTCCATAGTTCAGGTACAGATCCCTGGAACAGCCAGGGATCCAGGTTCCAGATAAAATCAGAGCTTACTTCATATTCATATTCGATGATGGAGCCTTCCTTTATTCCAGGCAGTGTAAATTTTTGTTTTATTCTATTCTTGTCTACTTTTTCTTTAAAAATGCTTGACTTTTCCAACTTAGTCTGCACTATTTGACCATTTTCAAGGTTATAGGTCACACCCCGAAGATTCATTACCTTTTCTTCCCCATCATTATTTATATACAGGGGTATTTCTACATTGGCCTCATCATATCCATTCTTATTTAAAATATGCACGACAGCATGCCGTTTTGAGACAATCGAAAACCAGCCCTTGGAGTTTCCGGCTACCACTGCACTGCCAATATCGCTCAGCACTATGGCATTAGCGTTACTGTCAAGGGAGTAAACTTTTTTTTGCAGGTCGGTTATTGAAACTCTACCCCATTTTGTAAATGGGCTTTGTTCTTTTTGAGAAAAGGCATTAAATGTAACAATGCAAAGCAGTGATAGGCAGTATAATTTCATACAGTTAGTTTCGCTGCCACATTATAGTAATTTTTTTTTACTTATGAAATAGGGCTTGAGAAACCACAAATAAATAAGGTGGAAACCCTTAATGTTTATAATCGTTTATTTGCATTGAAACGTGGAATACGCAACCTCTTAATAAAATTTTCATCTATTAAAAGTGCTTTCAACTGATGTACATACAAAGTGGATAAAAGAGTTTGCCTCTGCTCACGGTTTTGATTATTGTGGCATAGCTAAAGCCGTATTGCTTGATGAGGATGCCCGCCGCCTGGAATCCTGGCTACAAAAAGGCCTTCATGGGAACATGAAATACATGGAAAATTATTTTGACCTGCGCATTGATCCCACTAAACTGGTACCCGGCGCCAAATCGGTTATCACACTTTTAAAGAATTATTTTCCTGGACAAGCAGTTAATGCTGAATACAAAATCTCCAAATACGCCTATGGAAAAGATTATCATACCGTAATAAAGACCCAGCTTAAACAAATGATCTATGAACTGCAAGAAAAAATTGGAAAGTTTAATGGCCGTGGTTTTGTAGACTCTGCACCTGTATTGGAAAGAACCTGGGCGCAAAAGAGCGGGTTGGGATGGATTGGTAGAAATGGAAATCTTATTACGAAAGAAAGTGGTTCTTTCTTTTTTATTGCTACTTTAATTACAGACCTGGAACTAAGCTATGATGATCCCTTTGCAACGGATTTTTGCGGAACCTGTACACGATGTATTGAAGCTTGTCCAACAGAAGCTATTCAACCGGATAAAGTGGTGAATGGCAGTAAGTGTATTTCTTATTTCACTATAGAGTTAAAAGACGAAATTATTCCTGGAGAGATGAAGGGCAAGTTTGATAACTGGATGTTCGGCTGTGATACCTGCCAGGACGTTTGCCCCTGGAACCGCTTCAGTAAGCCAACAAGTGAAACAGGATTTTTGCCGTTACCCGAAATTTTAAATCTTACTACCAAAGAATGGGAGGAACTAAGCGAAGAGGCCTTTAAAAAAATGTTTAAATACTCCCCGCTTAGCCGGTCAAAGTACAAGGGCATTCAGCGAAACCTTAAGTTCTTAAAACTGTAAACCCATTTTCACAGAGATCCTTCTGAAAGTATAGTCAAAATATTCCTTTCCCGATTGACCATAGGGTGGAAAATCCCAAATGATGCCGCTGTTGCTACGGGTTTCATGAAGTTGTTTTTGAGAATAGCCTGCACTGAAGTTAAAAGCCAGGTGCTTCTTCACTGGCACTGTATAACCAATACCTACATCATAATACAGTCCGGTTTTGTATTGACTTGTTTGCCAGGCAGCTTTATCTTCTTTATTCCATGGGAGACTGACACCGAGATCAGCGTAAATAAAAGGATTCTGTTTTTTATTCCCAACACTTTTTCGAAAATCAATAAAAACCGGTACCGTCTTTAAAGCATAGTTATCAATGCCAATGCCAGGGCCGATAAACCAGGACTTGTATTGTATTCCATTGACTGACTGTACCTGGAAGGTTTGATCTGAGTTCCCTTTTAAAATACCGAACTGGTTGATGCTTGAAAATTTCAAACCTTCTTTTTTCTGTGCATGAATACCGGATCCGAGAAGCAATAACATTATGGAAAAGTAAAATTGTTTCATAGTTTTTATTTTGAAACGGTGATCTTACTTAATAACCTGATATTGGAAAGATTTGAGTAATCATATTGATACAACCCATCTTTTGCTATTACGAGCGCATTACCATTCATTGCAATTACATCGTAAGTTTCCAAATTAGCGATCTGGTTCACCAATTGGAGGTTCATGACATCAGAGGCATTATAAATTTTTAAACCTGCCTGGCCGTCACAAATAAAAAGAGTCGATCCATCCTTTGACAACCCATGAGGGTTAGTAAGATTATACACTTTAAGCAAAGCGGGGTTGGAAAGATTGTTTAGACTTAAAATGTCGAGTTCGTTAGAAAAACCCTGGCACGTTGTGCCGGAACGAAGCGTTACGTAAGCATATTTGTTATCTGCAATAACCGGGTCACAGCTTCTTACATGGCTAAATTCACCTGTTTGTATGGGATTGTCAGGATTAGTGATGGTATATACAAACAT
>DAIQPL010000063.1:13677-16649 GCA_036787395.1 Flavisolibacter sp.
GTAATGTCGATTGCTACCAGGTCGGTATACAGGTCAGCATACAGCATATTTTCTTTTACGGCGATATCCATGTTACCGGGAATATCAATGAATGCAATATTTTGTGGGTTGGAAGGATCTGCGTTGTTAATGACGTGTATACCTTTATCAATTTCATTTAAAAAGATATATTGCCCTTTAAGATAAATCTTTCCGGGCCTTTCCACCTGACGTGGCGTGTTGCTTTTAATGTTTGATCTTACCTCCGCTGTTGTTTTATAAATAGGTTTATAGTAAGTATAGGTGTAGGTTCTTTGATAGGAATCTTTAACGCATCCTTGCAGAAAAACGAGAGAGAGAAAACAGCAGGCAGCCGTTATTGCAGTTAGCAAAAACTTTTTCATGTTGATCATTTTTTAAATTGACAAACGATTTAAGAACACCGTTGCACCTGTGCTCTACTTTTTATGGAAAAGAAATTGGGCGGACAAGCCTAAAGAAAAAATGTGTTTACCTGAGCCATTTTTTTCAAGATTGGATATGGCATACTGCAATTGTGGACCAACTAATAATGAGCTTCCACTTCTGTTAAATATGCTGTATGAAAGCCCGATGCTTGAAAAGAGCTGGGTGCTCTTAAAAGCATCTTTGTCAGAATAGTAAACATTGGTCCTGGCATCGTAGAATAAAGCATTGGTACTAATCAATTGCTGAAGTGCTAAACCAGCTTGCAGCGTTAACGGAATCGTTTTGAATACCTGCCAGTCAATTGACAGAGGAATACCAATGAAATGATAGCGGTTTTGATAGTCTTTGAAATCAGTTCCTGAGTTTAAATAAAACCGGCTCACAGACTGGCTGATGCTGGCATTGGAATAGACAGTGGTATCCTGCCGGCGCATTTGGCCAACTGCTATTATATTGCTGTAGTAATTATATTGTAACCCTGTTGAAAAGGACGTACGATTACTCAGTTTTTTCTTTGTTATTACCCCTGCAGAAAACGACAAACCACTTTCAACCGAAGACGGCCTATACACAGGAGAAGGTGAATTATTAAAACCGCCTGTAAAGGCATCCATTAGGTTATTCTCGCTAAACGAACCAAAGCTTTTTGCAATACCGGAAAAGCCTGCCGTAGCAGAAAATCCCAATTGCCATTTAGATGTGCTTCGTTCTTCATTTTTAATTGGTTCCGCAACCACTAATTTATTTGAATCGACTGCCTTACTATCTGTCACCTTGTAGGGAGCTATAGTATCTTTTGGTTCTGTTTTTTCATCAGGAATGAGGCTATTTTTTAGAGGGGCTGGATCACCGCTTTTGGTCAATGAGTCTAAAATGTTTTTATTTAAATCCTGCAGAGTAGCACTTTTGTTTTTCCCCACTCCTGTCTTTGCTATCAATTTACCAGGGATAGAAGCATTTTTGTACAATCCGCTGGATTCTTTTTCATTAGATGACACTGAATTAAGCGAAGCCGAATTTATTTCTTTTGGCACGGGGCTTGTTTTCACATAGGCCCGACTTCCCGAGCTTTGTATGGGTGTAACCGTCGCGTTCTTTTTTTCAATTGTAGTTTGATGTTCTGCGGTGATTTGAGGCCCATCCGCTTTTTCATCAGCATTTTTATTTTCTATTGTAGCTGCGGATTTTGTTACATTGTTATCGTTAGATAACCACCATATCCCACCCAAAAACAGAAATAAGAAGGGTAACCAAAGTAATAATCTTCTACGGTCCTTTTTGGTACGGATCTGCTTTTCTATATTCTGCCAAACAG
The DNA here is from genome assembly GCA_036787395.1 of Flavisolibacter sp. Classification (GTDB taxonomy): domain Bacteria; phylum Bacteroidota; class Bacteroidia; order Chitinophagales; family Chitinophagaceae; genus Flavisolibacter. The sequence continues at coordinate 15,440 of DAIQPL010000063.1, forward strand.
GCTCCGTTGGAACGAACTGCAATTCGTCCATTTTCTCCTGCACCTGTTTTTCAAAGCTATTTTGCATAAACCGCTTGTTTTATATCATTGTTTTTTTGCTCGATCCATTGAATCAGTAAGGCTCTTGCTCTTGCGTACTGCGACCGGGAAGTACTTTCCTGTATGCCCAGTATCTTGCCTATCTCCACATGATTAAATCCTTCTACTGCATACAGGTTAAAAATGGCCTGGTAACCGGGAGGCAATTGCCTGATAAGATCAGCCAGTTCCTTTGCTTCCAGTTTTATTTCCGGATGGTGGTCGTTACTTACTACATGAAGGTGATCATCCGGGAACAATAACTCACTCTGGTACCTGGCGTTCCGTTTTAAATAATTGATAGCAGTCGTCACCATTATACGTCGTATCCACCCACCCAGCTCACCTTTGAAAGTATACTGGTGAAGGTTTAAAAAGACCTTGACAAAACCTTCCTGTAATACATCTTCGGCATCGGCCATAGATTTAGTGTACCGGTAGCATACACTGAGCATGGTACGGGCAAAATGCTCGTACAATTGCCGTTGCGCAGCCGGCTTCTCCTTAAGACAGTCTTTTACCAGTAAGTAATAATCCATTGATCAGTGGCCTCGCCTATTTGACATTGCAAACATGAAAAGCGTTGCAGCTATTCGGAAAAAATTGTAACGTCAAGTAACAAAAACCTATTATAAGCTTATTAATCCAAGGCTGGGTTCAAAGCCGGCATTCTTCTTAAAAAGGACGGAGATACATGATCAATATTCACCAGATTTAAATGTAAGGGCCTTACCTGCTATTTATCCGAAGTTTTTTGATATCACTCAATCCCTGCTCCATCATCACTCCATACGTATTTTCATAAAAAAGGCTGCCGAACTTTTGCCATGGATACCAGGACATATGAAAATCCATATACCATTGTAGGGTTACTGAATCTGTAGAAGGATATTGATACACTCGCCAGCCATTAATAACGGGTCTATGATTTTCTTGTCGTATGCTGAAAATAACTTCTGAGTCGCTGATGGCTTCCTGAATAACGCTGATAGGGGGAAGTGAATCTGATGTATGCTTTTTCATAAAAGCCGGATGCCATTGTGGCCATCTTTTTTGATCCTTTATTAGTGCAAAAATCGAATCCTTGGGTGGCGCCAGGTTTATTGCCTTCGAGATTCGGATATGAGAAGGT
>DAIQPL010000291.1:0-5340 GCA_036787395.1 Flavisolibacter sp.
CATGTAAAGCGCAGTGATTTTATAAAAGGACAGTTTCTTTTTTTTCTAAGTTCCCTGTTTATCATCATAGCAGCTTTTGTGGCGTTTTTTGTTTACCCGCCTTTTAAAAAATACCACCTGTTCTTCTGGAGTTATGTCTTTACTATTTCCCTGTTCCTGGTCTTCAAAGCAAAAAGTTATTATTCCATAGGCCTTTACCCGGCATTGATTGCATTTGGCTCGGTGTACCTGGAAAAAAAGTTTGCAACGCGGACATTTTTAAGGGCTATTTCGATTGCCGTTGTGGTGCTACTTTCTATCCCTTTTATTTTGATTGCTTTTCCTTTCCAGGGCCCTGCAGCTGTTAAAAAAAATGGACAGCGTTATAAATCTCTTGGACTTTTAAGGTGGGAGGATGGCAAAGACCATGACCTGCCGCAGGATTTTGCAGACATGATTGGGTGGAGCGGACTGGCTAAAAAAGTGGATAGCGTTTATGAGCTGCTACCTGACAAGGAGCATACCGTTGTGTTATGCGACAACTATGGACAGGCGGGTGCTATTAACTATTATTCCAAGTTCAAAAAAATAAACGCCGTGTCCTTTCATGCAGACTATATTAACTGGATACCGCTCCATAAGGAAATTACAAATGTTATCGTGGTAAAAGACGCCGATGACGACGATAGTACAAGAGCAGAAGAAAGGCCCTTATTTGATACGGTGTTTTTAGCAGGGAGAAATAACAATCGATATTCGAGAGAGTTTGGAACTAGAATATTTTTATTACAAGGTGCCAAAACAAATATTAATAAACGGCTGGCTGCAGAAAAAGAAGAACGTACAAACCGGTATCAATAAAAAAAATCCCTGCTTCCATAAGGCAACGCAGGGAAAATTATGGGTAAAGGAGATGCTTTTCAGATTCAAACTAGTTACACCATTTCCGGCCAGGAAGTCTGCTTACATGAATAATGTCTGGCGCAGATCTAAACTATTTTTGACGGGCTTTCAACGCCGCCTCGCTTACGTAAATTCTTTTTCCTTTTCCATTGATCCAATAATGCTTGTTTGCATCATCAACGTAAACAGTTTGGCCTTCAGGCCCTACCCATTGCTTCGATTTCTTGTCTGTTACGCTGGCTTTACCTTTTGAAGCTACTTCTGCGGTTGCATTACCAACTGCTTTTGCTCCCTTCTTAGTGCCTTGCCAGACTTTGCCTACACCTTTTTTAAATCCCTGGCCCTTTTCTGACTTGCCTTGCGCATGAGCCCCATCGGTTAAGCAGAAGACGGCCATGATGACAATTGATAAGATCTTTTTCATAGAAGTACGGTTTGAATTGTAAGATATAGTTTATAGGGCATCTAAACCAGTGCCAATGAGTGCAGGCGCCCTGGAAATACCGTTGGAAAATATAAAGCATTGTACATCAATGAAAGTATGAGTAGCATCACGAATATATTTTTGAAAAAAAATGAAAGAGATTTTATCAACAACGGCACCAACGCAGGCATGTAAAGGCGGTTGCAAATTTTTTACTGATTGCATTACAAGTATTGAAATTGTATTGCGTCTTGCACTGTAATGTTATGAGTCTTATTATCAATTCATTGATGTGAGAAAGAACAGACACGTTCAGAAAAGTGATTCAAAAGAAAATCTTTTCCATTCTATTTGTAATCCTTTCTTTTGTTAATAGCTTTCTCCCTAAATTTAAATTAACTCAGCAAAACTAACAACACAATGTTTGGCATCAAGTACATCAAATTCGACCCTATGACCTATGTAATTAAATTTAAAAGCGGTCGTGTTGTTGAAGAGGGCAGGGGCCTTTCCTTTTTTTATTTCGCTCCAACTACTTCTATCGTTGCGGTACCAATTGGAAGTAATAACCTTCCTTTTATTTTTAGTGAAACAACCAAAGACTATCAAACTGTAAACATACAAGGACAAATTGCTTACAAGATTACTAACCCAAAACAGCTGTCAGAGCTGCTGGACTTTACCGTAAACGAAAGAGGCATTTATAAAAAAGATGACATTGAGAAACTGAATCAACGTATCATCAGCGAAGCACAAACCGCTACTTCTTCCTTCATACACAGCCTTGGATTAAAAGAAACAATTCGTTCTGCTAAGGTCATTGAAACCAAAATAACTGAGGGCTTAACTATCTCCCAGGCAATTGCCATGCTTGGGATTGAGATATTAAGTGTAAATATTCTGGCAGTAAGGGCTACACCTGAAATGGAAAGAGCCCTTGAAACAGAAACAAGGGAAAAGCTTCAACAGGAGGCAGACCAGGCAATTTATGAAAGAAGAAATTTTGCTGTGGAAAAGGAAAGAATGATTAAGGAAAGTGAGCTGAATACTGAAATTGCTGTAGAGGAAAAGAAAAAACAAATTGCTGAAAAGCAAATAGAAGGAAAAATTCAACAGGCCGAAAGCGATCGAAAATTGAGGGAGATGAAAGTACAGGCAGATATATCTGTAGAAACCCAACGTGAACAACTAATTGAACAAAAGACAGCCAATGACCGCAAAGAAGCCGAAGCGCAAGGGTATGTCTTAGAAACAACCTTAAAACCTTATAAAGAACTGGATTGGAAAACACTAATGGCGCTGAACAACAATGGTGACGCTAAATTCAACATTGCATTAGCCTTTAGACAGCTTGCTGAAAATGCAGGCAAGATTGGCAACCTCAATATTAGTTCTGAATTGTTAGAAACCTTGTTACACGATAAGAAAGATACCAGGAAATGAACGTTGAATATGCCATCGTTGTAAAAAATAAAACAAGGCTGGAAACATTGATTGAACGATTGAATACAAAAGCTCAGGCCAAGTTTTATATCGAACATGCAGGAGGCGATTTCGAAGAGTATGAAGTTGAGCATGAAAAATTCCAGCAATCGCTTTCCCTTGTGCAGCGACAATTATCGGGTATTGTAAAGAACAAACTTGTGGAACGTTCCTTTGTTCCTTCTTTTTTATTCAATGAGAAGCAGGTAGTTGTGGTAGTTGGACAAGATGGCCTGGTAGCCAACACGGCTAAGTACGTAAACGGAATTCCTATTGTGGGAGTAAATCCTGATACTGAAAGATATGATGGGGTACTCCTTCCGTTTACACCCGGCAATTTTATGGAAGCTATTGAAAAAGTGATGCAACGCCAATATAATTTTCGCCTGGCTTCTTTTGCTGAAGCAAAATTAAATGATGGTCAGCGGCTGTTGGCATTTAATGACCTATTCGTTGGTGCAGCTTCACATGTTTCAGCCCGCTACAAAATAAAATATTCAAATAAAAACGAGGAGCATTCTTCTTCAGGTATTATTGTTTCTACCAAGTCTGGCTCAACAGGCTGGCTTAGTTCTATATTCAACATGGCTTATGGCATTCAAAGTTTTGCAGAGCATAACCAAAGGAAAGCAAAACATTTAAAGCCCGGTGATGAGCAATTAATATTTGCTGTAAGAGAACCTTTTGCAAGTAAAAAAACGCAAACAGGGATACAGGCAGGAATCGTAAGCAATGAAACTAACCTGGTAATAGAATCTTTTATGCCTGCTAATGGAATTATTTTCTCTGACGGTATTGAAACCGATTTCCTAAAATTTAATTCTGGGAGCATAGCCACTATTGGAATAGCAAAGGAAAAAGCAATATTGGTGACTATTTAGCAATAGCCTTACCCTTGATGCCTTTGGCTTGTATCTTCAAAAGCAATTTATTTATTGGATTGACTAACGGCAAAAACATAGCCGATGTGAATGTTGAAGAAAAATTCGAATATACAAAGTATGCGATGGCGCCTGCTGCGCCACAGGCGGCAAGTAAAGCCTTATAGCAGTATCGCGGATCGCTACATCACTTAAATAGCAATAGTTATTTTACTCTACTGCTTTCGGTAGCCTGATTTCTTTTGACAGGGAATCCAGGTTAAGTAAGGACTGTTTTAACTGCTGCTGAAATCTGTTTTTCCACATTAACTTAAATACGATTTCGAAAAGCCAGTTCTTTGGCCGGTAATAATCGAGAGTAAACCGGGTTGTGTGCTCGCCAATTTTTTCCAGGGTGTAATACATGATACTATCATCATTTTCATCTGTTTCGCTAAATTCAATTCTTTCCGGGCTAAAAGAATAACTGCTTGCATATACCACCGTCTCTCCATTCTCCATAATGCACCGATACCGCACACCGACCCGTGGCAAAAAATGGTTCACCTCTTTTACTTGTTTTACGCCCTCCCTCCACCGGTTGCGATAGGTAAAGTCGCCGGTTGCATGAAATAATGGAATGATGCCTACATCATACTCCCTGGAAACAGTAATCACTTTTGTTTTATTGGACAGGAGCAGTGGTGAAATAGGTTCCGGCTGTACGTCTTTTTTTAAAGGGCTTAGCTGAGTATAGCGGAAAGGAATGTCGCCGCTTTCAGTTTGTTTGGAACTTACATTCCATTGCATCCACTCCGCAAAGCCGGGAGGAGGATCGTTTGGCAACAGGCTGTTAGTAACCAACCAGTATTCGTGTTGTTTAATATCGTTCTTAAGCAACTGGTGAGCCACAATAACATCTCTGCCAAGAAGCTTCTGAAAATTTTTTACATTATAGCCTGTGAATTCGCCATAATGCGTGATCACTTTTAACGTGAGGTTGATAGCGGACGTACAGGCCTTGCATTGACAATAGCGACGGTATTCATAAGCCATTAACTGCCGATGAAAGGAACGAAACATGTTCTCTACCTGCCGGTACAATTCATCCAGGCGGGGAGCTTCGCCAAATTTGTAAAAGAGGATAGCATCTCCTTCAACTTCAGAAACCTCTAACCCCATCTGGTTGGTATTTATGAGAAGCTCGAGTAATTCCTGTATGATCAACCGGCTATGATCAATTTCTGTTTCATTGATAAACCGTGTAAAGCCACTTATATCAGGAATAAAAAGCAGCCCTTTGTTTTCCATTTTTTTAATAAAGTTACTGTGTTGTGAAGCTTCATTTCCGCTTTCGTGTCTGGTTATTTTCTTACATACTGCACAAACTTATTTTACTAAACAATAACCCCTACTTAATAAAAATAAAGCCCTCTTTTCCAGAGGGCTTTATCAACCAAGAGAGTTTTTATAGTTCACTTATTGTTGTTGTGTTCTTATGTAAGCAATGAGTGCATCTTTATTAGCCTGTGTTGTAAATACTGAAGAAAGTTGGCTAAAATTGCCCGGGTCAGATGCTTTTGCATAAGCTAGTTTAGCCAGTGCCAGCCTGTCTGTTTCTGACTTCACCAATAATAGTAATTGCTTTACATGCTCTGTGCTGAAATACTCAGTAGAGGTGGAAAAAGCATT
>DAIQPL010000292.1:0-5331 GCA_036787395.1 Flavisolibacter sp.
ATTTAGTACGCCCATTATCGTATCGTACCCAATCAGCAGCCAGGTGTGCAGCGGTTGCTACCGGGTTTAAACCTGTGCCATACCTTGCATAACCATAATTAACGGTAATCATTCCCTGGTTACCTGTCTGCTGCACCATGTTGTAGTAACTGTCCAAAGACATTGTCCATGAAGCGTTGTTCTTGCCATACCAATAACCCGCAGGTGTCCTCGTTCCGTTTGCATCCAGTAACGAATCCGGCGCATCAGTAGGAGGCTGGCCAGGAGACGCATTCCAGAAGTATACATCGCTCAAACTACCACCAGGAAAACGAATCAGGTTTGGATGCAAATTGGTAAGATGATTCATCAAAGATGTTTCTGTAGTCATTTGTGTCATCCAGATATTTGCGTTTTGTCCAAAAACCGGCTTGGGGATTTTTGTAACAACAACTGACGCATCTATAGTAACAATCGAACTAACATCATTCGTTGGCAAACTTGTTTCAGTATAGGAAGGGAGCGTAAAGTTTTTAGCTTCCCAATCATTTAAAAAGAAACCAATAGAGGTAGCGACTTCGGGATCGACAGGTGGAGTGTTGGTGGTACTTCCTGCTCCCGTAGTATCCCCATTTCCCCTGTTACCATTATTGTTCTGAATACTTCTATTGCAGGCCAACAGTCCAATCGCAAGAAGCGTCACACCCATTCTAAAATTTGGTACCATACTAAATAATTTAAGGACTCATTTTAATGATCAATTTCCTGCCATCATAGTTGTGCCAAGAACTAAACTGGTGGAAATCTAAAGCACGGGGTTTGTTCTTTGTAATCCAGTTTATCCTGAACACTCTGTTATTCAACATACCGGGAAAACTTCCCTTTCTTACTCCAATTGTTAATGCTTTTTCCTTTTCATTATAATCAAAGCGGATAGTTGACATCGCCCCTTTTTCATAATTGTAATTGGCGCCCTCATCTTCATACAAAGTAAATGAGCCGTTTTTACCTGTGTACACAAATAGATTGATGGTATCGGCAGCTTTTTCTGCGGTGTATTGCAACTCCGGCCCAAATGGAATAACACTTCCTTCTTTTACAAATACAGGCATTTTTTCAAAAGGCGCGTCTGCATTAATTTTCTGTCCGCCATTTAAAAACCTGCCGCTGTATAGATCGTACCAGCCAGTTCCTTTTGGCAGGTATAGTTCCTTAGACCGCTGCTTATAATTATATACGGGATTGATTAACAAAGACGGGCCAAATAAGTATTGGTCATTGATATTGGTAACAGCAGTATCACTACTGAAGTCCATTACCAGTCCGCGCATGATGGTATAATCATGATGATATGTTTCACCTGCTAAAGAATAGATATAGGGCATCAACCGGTAACGAAGCTTATCATAATACAGCATGGATTGATAAGCAGGATGTTCTTGTGGCGCAATGTTAAAGATTTCGCGAAAAGGGAATTGTCCATGTACACGAAACAACGGGACAAAGGCGCCAAACTGGTACCACCTTGTGTTTAGTTCTCTCCACTCTTCCAGGGCTTTTTCATCAGGATGTTCAAATCGATTTTCAACAGCAAAGCCACCAATATCCATCGTCCAATAAGGAATACCGGACATTGAAAAATTAACACCAGCAGCAATTTGTGTTTTCATATCATGCCAGCGGGAAGCAATATCGCCGCTCCAGGTTGCAGCCGCATATCGTTGTAAACCCGCAAAGGCAGATCTTGTTAAAATAAAGACACGATTCTCCGGATTTGTAGTTCTTTGACCTTCATAAATTCCTTTTGCATTTAGCAAAGGATAAGCATTTAAGAAATTTGCAGCGGCACCTAAAGCCGTAGGGCTCATTTGCTCTTTTCTTTTTTGGGGATTCACATTGGATAAAATATCCGGTTCACTGGCATCCATCCACCACGCATCAATTCCTTTTTTGTAAAGACGTGAATTGATTAAATCCCAAAACCCTTTTTGCGCTCCTTCATTGAAGGCATCATAAAAAGTGGACACATATCCTTGCGCTATCCAGTCCCTTTGCCTGTCCGCAATATTTCTTTTATATAGCCATCCATTTTTATCAAACTCGTTATAGGCAGGTATGCCTTCATAAAACTTTGGCCATACAGAAATCATGAAATGCGTGTTGTATTTTTTGTGCAACACTTCAATCATACTGTCTGGATTAGAGAATCTTGTTTCATCAAATTGCTGGCTACCCCATTCAGGTTGTTTCCAGTAACTCCAATCGAGGACAATATTGTCAAGCGGAATTTTTCGCTTTCTGAATTCATCTACAACATCCAGTATCTCTTTTTGCGTTTTGTACCTTTCGCGACTTTGCCATTTACCATAAGCCCACTTCGGAAGCATGACTGCTTTTCCGGTCAACTTCCGGTAACCTGCAATTACACTATCCAGGTTAAGCCCTGAGATAAAATAATAATCAAGTTGTTGTCCTGCTTCTGATGAAAAACTATAGCTGTTTTTTTCCTCTGCGGCTAAAGGTGGTAACCATTTTAAGGAAAGATAGGACTCGCCTCCATAAGGTATCCATTCGATCTTAATTGACTTTTTTTGTCCTTGATGAAAGTCAACATTTAATATGGCTGAGCCGGGGTTCCAGGACTGGCGCCACCTGTCAAGAACCAGTTCATTATTGATCCAAACCTTTATATAACCAGCATATGTAAAACGGAACTTATGTTCACCGTTCAGTTGAGAGCTTACAGATCCCTCCCAGCTTGCTACACCGTTTCCAGGTTTGAATTCAGCAGGCAAATACAATTTAGAATCATTAAGATATTCATAGTTTATAGAAGACTCTGGCCGTTGAACCGCAAACTCCGAAGGTTTGTTTTTGTCATTACTATAACTTGCGGTAAGCCATCCCTGGCTACCTTCTTTTGAAAATAACTGCAAGGCGCTTAAAGGTTGATACGGTCTTACATCACCGAATTGTGTTAGAGAATAGTTGTCCCACAGTATGCCATAATTCTTTTTAGAAACCAGGAAAGGAACAGCCACCTCTGTATTGTTTTGGAAAAGTTGTACCTGGTACGATTTGTAATTCATGAGCCCATCCTGGTGCTGGCCTAAACCGTACCAGGCGTCGTCTGCTGCAGTTTGGAAGCGCTGTGTAATCGTATACAATAACTGGCCGTCAAAGACCTGCGGTTGCAGTGAACGCCCCAATTCTTTTTCGTTCAGGAGTTTTTTTCCTGAAGCATCGAAAAAGCTAACGGCTCCATATTGCAGGTTAACAACAGCAGTAAGACTTTTTGTTTTAATGCTGACTATTTGTTTGGATGATGTAGTAGTCCACGAAACAGGAGACTTTTGATAGTTGACAATAACCAGGCTTTTACTCGCGTCTGGATTCTTAACTGGTGCTGCCGTAACGCGAATGATATTATGAGCAATAAAGGTTAACTGCACCTGTTGCGCATTACCTGAATACAACGCATCCGGGTACACAATAATGCCATCAACCGTTTTTATAAAATCACCAGCTTTTACACTCTTGCAAAAGAGCAAAACAAAAACAGGTAAAATAAGGTGTTTAATTTTAAGCATAACTGATCTAAAAAACCTTTGTTGCAGTAACATTGAATGTCGCTGTTTGATTTGCAACCTGCACTTTAAACTCTCCATCTTCTACAACAGGTTTATTCTGTGGATTTATAAAAGCCAGTTGTTTCATTGGAAGTTTAAACGAAACAGTCTTTGATTCACCCGCCCCTAAATTGATCTTTTCAAAACCCCTTAGGCGCTTAACATCTGGCGTAAACGAAGCAACGAGATCGGAAACAAAAAGTTGAACAACTTCTTTTCCTTCCCGGTTCCCGCTATTTGTTACAGTTACATTAATAGTAGCTGTTTCATCCGCACTAAAACTGTTTTTGTTCACAGTAAGATTGCCGTAAGTGAAATTGGTATAAGACAGTCCGAATCCAAACGGATACTGCCAATTGGTTTCACCACCTTGCGGATTACCGCTGCCTTCGGAAGGCTTATGGATATAGCCAGCAAGATCATTTGAATAACGGCGATACGTTATAGGAAGTTTGCCACTGGGATTAATATCGCCTGATAGAATATCTGCTAAAGCATCGCCACCAAAATTGCCAGGAAGATATATGTCAATGACAGCAGAAGCCCCTGGCTCTATCCTGTTTATTGTTCTTGGTCGTCCTTCATTCAAAATCAAAACTACCGGTTTGCCTGTTTTGTAAAGGGCTTGCGCTAACGAAACCTGGTTATCTGAAAGATTCAGCTCATTTAAGTTACCCGGAGTTTCCGTATAACTGTTTTCGCCAACACATAACAAAATATAATCTACGCCGGCGGCAGCCTGCACCGCAGCATCAATGTTTACAATTGAATCTTCAAAATACCTACCCGTCATTTTATAAACAACGCCTTCCTGAAAGGAAACGTTGTTATCCCCAAACTCCTTTTTTGTTGCTTCTAAAATGGTGTTGTACTTACCTGCATATTCGTCTGTCTTATCTCCCTGCCAGGTGTAGGTCCAGCCGCCATTTAATGTACGCATAGAATTAGCATTCGGGCCAGTAACCAACACCTTTGCATTTTTTTTAAGCGGTAAGGTGTTATTTGTATTCTTCAATAAAGTGATGGATTCCGCAGCGGTATTATAAGCGGCTTTTTCAAATTCAGCACTTCCGAATTTCGGATAGTCTTTTACATTGGTAACCGGTGTTTCAAAAAGTCCAAGTTCATATTTTACTCTCAGTATCCGGCGTACCGCATCGTCAATCCGGCCCTGCGTTACTTTACCTTCCTTTACCAATGCAATGAGGTCGGTAGCGAAGCCTTTATAATCGTAAGGGATCATCGACATGTCATTGCCTGCATTAATCGCCAGCATAATCGCTTCCTTAATGCTCTTTGTTATTTTATCGCGTCGATAAACATTTTCAATATCCTGCCAGTCAGTTACAATAAAGCCGGTAAAGCCTAACTCATTTTTTAAAATATCGGTGAGTATGTGTTTGTTTACATGCGTAGGCACCCCGTTAATAAGCGCTGAATTCACCATCACATTTCGTGCACCTGCTTTTATTGCTGCCGCAAAAGGAGGTAAATGATACTCCCGTAAATAGTGTTCTGGTATCCATGCGTCCGTTCTATCCTTTCCTGATTTAGGATCGGAGTAAGCCATGTAGTGCTTTAAACTTACAGCCAACTTTTCTTTACTGCCTAAAGGATTCTGTATTCCATTTACAAATTGAACGCCCATCTCTGAAATAAGATAAGGGTCTTCACCATAACCTTCCCAAATACGGGGCCATTGAGGATTTGTTCCTAAATCCAG
>DAIQPL010000293.1:0-5329 GCA_036787395.1 Flavisolibacter sp.
TTAAAAGAAGCGGTGGAATTATTTGTTATCAACTGTCCTCCTGATTGATGAAAGGTGCGAGCAGAATTTTTTTTAGCAATGATTAAATGCTTTTAGGTTCTTACCGGTTATCGGGTTGGCTAAATGACGCAATTTACTTTTACCTGACCTTAATCATACAACCGCCGCATTTGAATTTTTGTACCTTACAAATTCCACCAATCTTTTTTATTTCAGGTGAAAAGAAAAATAAAGTATTACCGGCTGCTCTGGGTCAAGTATGACCTGCCGGCCGGTCTTTCTGTTTTTTTTGTAGCCTTACCGCTTTGTCTTGGTATAGCCTTAGCGTCGGGTGCGCCCTTGTATTCAGGGATTCTTTCAGGCATTATTGGCGGCGTAGTGGTGTCGTTCATCAGCGGTTCTTCCCTGGCTGTTTCGGGTCCTGCAGCAGGACTTACTACCGTGGTAGCAGGATCAATAGCTATCCTTGGTGACTTCAGGCTGTTTTTGCTGGCGGTGGTGATTGCAGGTTTGTTTCAAATCATTTTAGGTGCGTTGAAATTGGGAAGCATAGCCAACTATTTTCCTTCTTCTGTAATAAAGGGCATGCTGGCGGCTATTGGTATTATCCTGATTTCAAAACAAATTCCTCTTGCACTTGGCTATGACCAACCCGATTTCTGGCGGAGTGGCTTTTTACAATTGCTTTCTTACAAAAATTTCTTTGGCAACTTTCGGGAAGTAGGCCAGCATACAACAACTATTGCTATTATTATCACCATAGTTTCGTTGGCGGCTATGTTGTTTTTCCAAAATAGCCGTTTCGGGAAACTAAAAATCATTCCGGCCCCATTGATCGTGGTGCTGTTGGGTATAGCAATCAACGCTGGTTTTCAGTGGCTGCCAAACGGCATCTCACTTCGTTCTGCTCAATTGGTATCCATACCTCCCGACATTTTTTCGAAAATTTCTTTTCCCGACTTCAGCAGGCTATTTTCAAATACTCATATCTGGAAAGACGGCGTGGTGATTGGCTTGCTGGCTACCCTGGAAACACTGCTTTGTATTGAAGCCATTGATAAGCTGGATAAGCATAACCACATTACACCAGTGAATCGGGAATTGGTAGCGCAAGGTATCGGTAATATCAGTTGTGGTTTATTGGGCGCCATTCCCATCACTGCAGTTATTGTTCGTGGCGCTGCTAATGTGGATGCGGGGGCAAGAACTAAGCTTTCTTCTTTTACACACGGATTGTTTTTGTTGTTTGCGGTGACCCTGGTTCCTTCCTTATTAAACAGGATTCCGTATGCTTCCTTATCGGCCATTCTCATCGTGACTGGTTACAACCTCACAAAGCCAAAACTTTATGGATCTATGTGGAGCCTGGGATGGAAACAGTTTTTGCCTTTTTTGATCACCATCGTGATGATTTTGATGACAGACCTGTTGATCGGTGTTAGCATAGGTCTTTTGGTTTCTGTTTATTTTATCATTCAAAACAATTTCAGAGCCGAGTATAGGGTGAATAAATCGGTGCAGGGTGATATTGAAGTCTATTACATCAGGCTAAACTCTAACGTTACGTTTTTGAATAAAGTAAGGCTGCGTGACGCATTGGAAAAAATTGCTGAAGACAGCATGCTCACCATTGATGGGAGCCACTGCAATTTTATTGATTATGATATTTTAGAGATTATCAGCGAATACGCAAATAAAGCTGCAGATAGAAATATCACACTGGAGTTGAAGGGAATTCAAAGAGTGAATGTAACGGCTATACATTAAAACTGCAGGCATAGAATAATCCTATGCCTGTAGCAACAATAAATTAAAACAACATCTCTCCTGGCGGCACAATACCCTGTAACCTGATATAAATAGTACACTGCCCACGATGGTGTGTTTGATGCTCAAAACCCTTCAACACCCACGCTGTTCTTGTTAGAGAAAACCCCCACTTTTTTACAACTTCGTCCATGGTAGCGGTATTCAGGTTTTTTACGGCATCAATGCAATAATCATAGCTTGCCATCACCAGGTAAGTAACCGAATCGCGACTCATTGCTGAAGTAGATTTTTCCAAACTTCGTCCGGCAAAAATCGGGTCTTTGCCGGTGCCGTTCGAAACCAATCCTACATTGGCTTGTGCCAGGTGTAGCATTTGTTCAGCAAAACTGCGGATGCTATCTACAGGACGATAGCTGTATTTATCAGCCGGCATTTTATCGAGGTAGGCTTTGGTGTATACTTTGGCCCTTTGCCAGTCCCTGATTATTTGCGCTTTCAGGCTGTCATTGTCACCGGCAAAAGAAGTAGCCGTAAAAAATAAAATAGCAGTAAGTAATAATGTTGATTGCAGAAATAGCTTTCTCATAAACTAAGTTTTAGAAAAGGTAAGAAAGAAAAAAAGCTCGGCCAAAAGCTATGTAGGAACGGGTGATCCAATGACCTTGCATTGTTCTACCTTGCTTAAATGGCAGATAACCTTACCGGAGTTTTGGCTGCGAGGGCCAGTAAAAGATATCCCCCCATTGTTGCAACCTGTTGCACACGCTTTGTTACAGGCTTTGGAAGAAATAAAAATGAGCGCCGGATCTTTTTCCCCGGAGCTTTTATGGAAACGTCCTGCTAATATTGCTTCAGTAGGTTTTCATCTGCAGCACATAACCGGTGTGCTGGACCGTTTGACAACATATGCATTGGGCAAACCATTGAGTGATGAACAAATGTTGTATTTGCAGGTGGAAGGAAAAGAGATCGGTGTCAGTACAGAAGAATTAGTGCATGGGATGGAACAAAAAGTAAAAGAGGTGTTGCAACAATTGCAAACAACGGATGAAAACAGTTTAACTGACCGGAGAACTGTGGGACGTAAAGCACTTCCGTCGACGGTAATAGGATTGTTGTTTCATGCTGCAGAGCATACCATGCGGCATGTGGGACAGTTGCTGGTGACAGTGAGGGTTTTGCAAGGGGGCTAATAGTGGCGAAGGTGGAATGGGTTAAAGCTTTGCTTCGTTTAGAAGAATCTTCCTTCTTAGGACATCACGCTTATGTGAGGGTTTACATAACAATAATGTTTCCTTTTTGTGCGGAATTCAGTTAAGCATCGTCCTGCATTTTTGTTTAGCATACGGCTAGCTTTATTATTCAGTTATAAGTTTTCTTTTGTCACTTTTTGTGTGCTCAAAAAAGGTACTGTGGCAATAAAAAAAGTGACAACAAAAAAAACAACTGAAAAAAAACAACTACAAAACAAAAACAAAATATCTTTCCTGCCGGTCTTTCCACTGCATAGTTCCTGAACAAGCCTTCCTCCTTTACATAACAGGCACCGGCCGGTAACAAAACTGTTGCACTGAAAAATAAAAAGCCGGCATTGCGCCGGCTCTTCAAAAAAATTGTAAACTATTAGTCCTACTGTTTTGGAGGGTCCTGCTTTGGAGCGTCCTGCTTCGGCGTTTCCAGTTTTTGACTCTCCTTCATTTTTGCATCCACCAATAGTTTGTACTTGGCCTGTTGTTCGGTGGTAAGTATCTCGTTAAACTTAGCCTCTTTCTCTTTCTTTAAAGCCATTTTCTTTTCTTTCCTGGATTCGTCAGTAAGGCTGGCATCTTTCAGGATGGCTTCTTTTTTTTCGTTAAACTCTTTGTTGACGACCGAAATTTTCGTCAACTGTTCTTCCGTTAGTTTCAATTCGGTTTTAAGTGTATTCTCCCAGTCCTGCGCCTGCTTGGCCTGGTAAGATTTCTCATCATTTTCTTTTGCTACCTGCGGAGGAACCTGTTGGGTGGTTTTCTGGTCTTGTGCGGTTTTCTGATCCTGGGCATACGTTGCGCACACTGATGCCGAAAGAACAACGGCGGAGAGCAAGAACTTTTTCATAATTTTTTTTTAGAAGTTAAAAAAGGAAGGGTGATGTTGTATCCGGGTAATTGAATCCACTATTAACAAATTCTATGCCTCTAATAAGCGAGCTAGTCAGTAGCACTCACGAGCGGTTCTCTTATTTTAGACGCTTTAGCTGCTACTAAAAGCCCGAATGAAAAATCATCCGGGCTCACATCCGTCCAGCTTCTGTTCTAGTGATGTAAAGCGGACGCAAGAAAATTCCATAGTGTCACTCTTTTAAGAACTTCAACTTGCTTATAATACTATGAGCCACTTTTCTTCCCTGCCAGAATCCAACTTCAATTGATTGCTTGAAATGGATACCGGCATATAACCTTGACCAACCTGCTTCCTCGCCGGCCTCACGAAAAGAACTGTAAGAGCGGGGTCCAAGTGTAGTTCCCGATGGTGTGGCTAATCCGTAGAATGTGCTATCGGTAAAAGTATAATTATCGCCAAACACAGCGGTCATGGCTTCAGCATTGGCTGACGATAATGTGGCATGTCCGGCAGGATATTCCGGGTGGGGAGCGCCTAATAGCGGTGAAAATGGTTGCCCTATTACATCGTCGTAATTGAATGGCCGTGCCAGCAAATATTTGAATTTGGCCTGCCATGTGCTAATGGTAATATCCACATCAATAATACCACCTAATGCATAAGCAAGAGCAGCCACATCAAGACTCGGTTGCTCTTTTTGTAATACCTGTTTTAAAATATTTATGTAATGACCGGGTGTGCTGGTACCCGGAAAATCTCTCCACCAAAATGCCATGTTGTATTCATTGGTGCCCGGTGCGGGTTTTGCATTAACTACTTCTATCGTCATTGCTTCAAGCGCAGCATAATCCGGCGGCCCGGGATCAGCGCCATTACCACTACCTACTATTAAAGGACGAAGATTTCCGATATACGGTAAACTGTGTACAGGCAAAGGGGCTGGCGGTGTCCAATATATTCCGCCGATTTTGCCTGCAGGAGAAGTGTAAGCATCATTTACATGCTCATAGCCATCTGTTGCTGCCCACTCAAGTATTTTTTCTGCTATGGCTTTTCCAAAAGCGACAGAACGTGCCAGTATAGCAACATCCGCCTCCTTAGCATAACCGTTCTGTAAATCGGTTTCCAGTTGGTTGATTAACGTCTTATTTGCATCGGTAGCGCCGGGAAACATAGCCCGGTTGATTGCAGCAAGAGCAGCATTGGCGCAAGCCGCCCAATGATAGGCATATCCCGGTAAAGTCTGCGGCAATCCACTTAAGCCATTCAGTTGCGAAGCTATGGATTGGAAAGCAGGCATGCCCGGCACTACTGCTTCATATAAGGCAATACCACTGTAGGCATAATGGCGGGAATAAGCCGCATTGCCTACAATACCAGGATAAGCTCTCATTTGTTTCACCTGCATGTCCATCCATTTGATGGCCACATCAGAAGAAAATGTTTTGGTTTGTTT
>DAIQPL010000294.1:0-5328 GCA_036787395.1 Flavisolibacter sp.
AGTTTAGCAAACTGCTGATTTCAGCCACTCATCCACCTCACCCTTTGCTCACTAAGCCCTCACCTCGTTTACAAGGGTTGCAAAAATAGGGATTAGGCCTAATAACTAAAAAAAATAAATCCTAAATTCTAAAAATCTGTCCTTTAGAATTTAGGATTGATAGATGAAAAATTTCTTCTTTTACATAGCGGCTAACTGTACTTTCTGTTGCAACTCCATCACACTATCCCTAAACGTTCCGTCTGTGTCCATAAGGTCTTTTACAGTTTGACAGGAATGTATAACAGTTGTATGATCTCTACCTCCAAAATGTTCTCCAATTGTTTTTAAAGAGTTCTTTGTAAACGCCTTCGCTAAATACATAGTAATCTGGCGGGCCTGTACAATTTCACGTTTACGTGTTTTTTGTAAGAGTTTATCGTAAGGCACATCAAAATAATCGCATACCATTTTCTGAATAGTATCGATTGTGATTTCTTTACTGGATGTTTTTACAAAGTTTCGCAACACTTTTTTCGCAAGGTCTAGGTCAATCTCCCTGCGGTTGAGCGAAGATTGTGCCAATAAAGAAATTAACGCTCCTTCTAACTCACGAATGTTTGTATTGATGTTGTAAGCAATGTACTTCACTACTTCTTTAGGCATCTCCAACCCATCGTTCTTCATCTTTTTTTCAAGAATCTCAATTCTTGTATCATAATCCGGCATCTGGATATCTGCACTTAAGCCCCACCGGAAACGACTTAGCAATCTTTCCTGAACTCCTTCCAGGTCTTTTGGCGATTTATCTGAAGTTAATACCAGTTGTTTACCCGACTGATGTAAATGATTAAAGATGGCAAAGAAGGCATCCTGCGATTTTTCTGCCCTGTTAAAAAACTGCACATCATCAATAATTAATACATCTATTAATTGATAGAAATGTATAAAATCATTGATAGCATTGTTGCGGCTGTGATCTACAAATTGATTAATAAACTTTTCAGAGCTTACATAAAGAACCACTTTGTTTGGTTGTAAACGCTTCACCTCGTTACCAATGGCTTGGGCTAAATGGGTTTTACCTAAACCTACACCTCCATATATAACTAATGGATTGAATGAGTTAGCTCCCGGCTTTTCTGCTACGGTTTTACCAGCTCTCCTGGCTACGCGATTACTATCGCCCTCTATATAAGATTCTAAAGTATAATTAGGATTTAGCTGTGGGTCAATGTGCATTTTTTTCAACCCTGGAATAACAAATGGATTTTTTACAGGTGTATTAATCACCAAAGGAAAATCCATTTCATTATTGGTAAACGATTTATAGGAATGTCCGGCCATATCAACGGTTACTGGTTTGTTGCGGGTATTGCCACCATCCACCATGATGCGATATTCCAAACGGGCATCTTTACCTAATTCTCTTTTCAACGTCTTAGCAAGCAGGTTTACGTAATGTTCTTCCAGGTATTCGTAAAAGAATTGGCTTGGAACCTGTATAATTAAAATACTGTCTTTTAGTACAACTGGTTGTATGGGTTCGAACCATGTTTTGAAATGTTGCCATTCCACTATATCCTTTATGATAGATAAACAATTGGTCCAAACTAGTTCTGCATTTTTCTCCATGTACTCCAAAGCAGTTTTTATATTGAGTTAAGAATAATTTCTGAAAGGTTTTTCACAGAGTGTGTAAAAAAAGATTTGTTTAGGATAGGAAGGCGAATATCTAAAAAAGGAAGCGAAAAAAAAATTTTTATTCCTGAGAATTTTTCTTAGCCCCGGCTGCAGTCGGTTTTCATTTTTTATCTTCTTCAAGCTACAAAATTTTAACTTGAAAAAAGAAGAATATTTTAGACAATAATCATTCCGTTTTATAAAGTGTTTTAGTATAGCGGTCACATCAAAATACTTTCTTAAATAACGAAGAATATTTCATATTCCTGAGCGGTTCAACCAATTTTGCAGCTTAACGCACTTTCAGGATAAAAACCTGACACTATGCAAAAAAAAATTTCGGTAAGAGTATTGCCTTCAGAGGCTGAAGATGAACCAGTTCTCTCGTCAATTGTATCAAAAGCTTGTGCTGTTAAAGCTTTTCAGCTTAACGGCTTTACTATACTAAAAAAGTCAATAGATGCAAGAGGTAAACAAGCCTGGATCAATTTGACGCTGAATGTTTTCATTGATGAGCCCTACCAGCCAATAGCTTTGATTCCCCTGCAACTTAGAGATGTTCATCAATCTCAAAACAAAGTAATCATCATTGGAGCTGGTCCCGCCGGATTGTTTACAGCCTTGCGTTTAATAGAACATGGTATTAAACCTATTATACTGGAGCGTGGCAAGGACGTACGTAACCGCCGAAGAGACCTTGCAGCAATTAACAAAGAAGGTGTAGTGAACCCCGAAAGCAATTATTGCTTTGGTGAGGGTGGTGCCGGCACATATAGTGATGGTAAGCTTTACACAAGAAGCAATAAACGAGGAGATATCAATCGGATACTTAGTATACTGGTTCATTTTGGAGCAACACATAAAATTTTATATGAGGCCCACCCCCATATTGGCACCAATAAACTACCACATATTATTACAGCTATCCGCGAAAAAATAGTTGAATGTGGTGGCGAGGTTTTGTTTGAAAAAAAAGTGGTTGATTTTATAGTTAGAAATGATGCGGTGCAAGGAGTTAAAACATCAGGTGGAGAATCAATTGATGGCGATTCTATTGTATTAGCTACAGGTCATTCTGCAAGGGATATTTTTACCCTGCTTTATAATAAAAGAATATTGATTGAAGCAAAACCATTTGCCTTAGGCATTCGCGTTGAGCATCCTCAATCGCTTATTGATACAATTCAATATCATTGCGACACCCGTGGAGAGTATTTGCCACCGGCGTCGTATAGCCTGGTGCAACAAGTGGAGGGCAAAGGCGTCTTTTCATTTTGCATGTGTCCTGGTGGTATCATAGCGCCTGCGGCTACCAACGCCGGTGAAATCGTTGTTAATGGGTGGTCACCTTCCAAAAGAAACAACCCTTATGCTAATAGTGGTATAGTAGTAACTGTAGAGGAAAAAAATTTTCAAACTTACAAAAACCACGGACCGCTGGCAGCTATGTACTTCCAGCAGTCGGTAGAACAAAAAGCTTTTGAAGCAGGTGGTGGACGACTTGTTGCACCGGCACAGCGATTAGTAGATTTTACTAAAAATAAAGTTTCTTCTACCTTATCGGACTGCAGTTACTTGCCAGGTATTCATTCTGTTCTCCTGGGCGAAGTACTTCCACCATTTGTTTACCATTCACTTCAAACAGCTTTTAAGGAATTTGGCAAAAAGATGAAAGGCTATTTTACTAACGAAGCGGTGGTAGTAGCAACGGAATCAAGGACCTCATCGCCGGTGCGTATACCACGTGACAATGAAACACTTCAGCATCCACAAATTAAAAACCTTTACCCGTGTGGAGAAGGGGCAGGTTATGCAGGCGGCATAGTCAGTGCTGCAATGGATGGAGAAAGAATAGCAAACCGGGTTGCAGTTGCTCTTAGCTAACATTGCCGCATATGCCTTGGAAAGCATTTTTTTGCAGCTTACTGGTATAAGCGTTCATTTCTCTCATCGCTTTTTTCCTAACATCTTACCGAAGCAAATATTACTTTACTTAAAAAGTTTTTGAGAAACTGCTTTTTCTTTCTACAATGAAAAAACCGGTCTGTATAATATTTACAGCCGTCTGCCTCGCTCCTTTTATATTTACATCCCTTCCTATATTTATTTAACCAAAACCTGTCGAATGGCGCTCTTACAACTTCAGAATTTAAAAAAATATTACGCTACTCAAAAGGCGGTGGATGACATCAGCTTTTCTGTGGAGCCTGGAAGTATTTTCGGTTTGCTGGGCCCTAACGGCGCGGGCAAGACTACTTTATTGAGGATGATTACCGGAATTCTTTATCCCGATGAAGGCGAGGTGATTTTTGAAGGTAACCGATTTGATCCAATGAAGGATGTAGAAAGAATTGGCTATATGCCGGAGGAAAGAGGATTGTATAAAAAAATGAAGATCGGTGAACAAGCGCTATACCTTGCTCAACTAAAGGGGTTGGAAAAGTCAGATGCCATGAAATTGATTAAGGAATGGTTTGTAAAGCTTGAAATGCAAAGCTGGTGGAATAAAAAAGTGGAAGACCTGTCTAAGGGCATGTCGCAAAAGCTGCAATTTGTTACAACTGTCTTACATAATCCAAAACTGATCATCTTAGATGAACCTTTCAGCGGATTAGATCCTGTTAACAGCAATGTGATCAAAGATGAAATTTTTAATCTTGCCAAAAAAGGTGCTACCATTATTTTTAGTACTCACCGGATGGAACAGGTGGAAGAAATTTGCGATCACATTGTGTTAGTAAACAAAGGCAAGAAAATTTTGGACGGAACGGTAAAAACGGTAAAGCAGCAATTCAAAGAAAATTTATTTAAGATAGGTTTTGATACCATGCCTGGCAGTACTTCTAACAACGCTTTTAACGTGGTGAAGCAAAATGGAGATTTCTCTCTAATTGTAAAGATCAATGAAGGCTATTCACCCAATGATGTACTGAGGTATTACCTCGACCAGAATATAGGCATAAGTTCTTTCCATGAAATTTTGCCTTCTTTAAACGACATCTTTATTCAATTGGTAGAAGGCACTCCCGCGGCAAGACAATTTCAATCTGTAACTGCTTAAAATTTTTAACATGAACAAAACTGCATTAATAATAAAACGCGAATATCTGAGTCGTGTTCGTAAAAAAACATTTATTCTATCTACCATTTTAACGCCTTTACTTTTTGCAGGCGTAATTGGCGCTGTCATTTTTATCACCGTTAAAAACATCCGCAACGAAAAGATTGCCGTTAACGATCCCCATGGAATTTTGAAATCAAACCTGGAAGCAAGCAAAACGGTTTCCTATGAATTCCGTACTGATATAGATACAAGCAATTTTAAAGCAAAGGGGTATTCTGCCATTTTATACCCACCAGAAACAGGTATTAATCAAACACGCAACTTTAAAATTATTACTGAAAAAAGCCTGAGCCGGTTTGCAAATGACCGTATTGAAAAAGATATAAGCAGGGCCCTTGAAAATAATATCATTGCCGATTCACTGAAGATCGATCCAAAAAGAATTGATGATCTTAAGAAAAAAGCAGGACTCACAGAAGTTGATTTCAAAAAAGTGGATGATCTTGGAAAGTCGTCGGCTTCCAACTTTAATGTAGCCAGCAGTATTGGTTATGTCACTGCGTTCCTGATCTATATTACTTTATTTGTGTACGGAGTGATGG
>DAIQPL010000295.1:0-5318 GCA_036787395.1 Flavisolibacter sp.
GGTGTAAAGTGAGAACCACCTGATTTTATTTTTATGCTTTTTAATTTTTCCAAGCTTTCAACTGAATCAAGCCATAACTAACCTTGGTGGTTGTACAAATATAACATGCCGATCTTTCGGTCTTCATGAAAGTTTGATATACAAAAGGAAAAGTATGGTTTATAACATCTAAAAAAATAATCATGAAAATTTTAGCCGGTGTCCTTTTAACCTTTATGCATGCTGCACCAACAACGTAGCACCGGTTTTGTGTACATCGTCTCTATCTGTCTTTTCGTAATGCTTTCCGATACCAGTATCCCTGCAACCCGATATATTTGTCCCTTGCAATAAACACCACAGGCCATGGCAGATCCTACATTGAAAGACCGCTTCTCGGCACTAAAAAACATTCCGCAGTTTTTTGGGCTGGTATGGCAAACCAGTCCTTCACTTACACTGGCAACAGCCTTCATCCGCTTGATTCGTTCGGCTATTCCTGTGTCAATGCTATACATTGGCAAATTAATTATTGACCAGGTGATCCATTTAAGTGGTACGGACGGCGCATCACAAAGGTACATCTGGCAACTGGTAGCCATAGAGTTTGCACTGGCCATTCTTTCCGATGCGCTCGGAAGATTGACTACTCTCATTGATAGTTTGCTTGGCGACCTTTTTGCCAACTACACCTCCGTGAAAATAATGGAACATGCTGCCACGCTGGACCTGGAACAATTTGAAGATTCTCTTTTTTATGACAAGCTGGAAAGGGCACGGCAACAAACCATTGGCCGCACCATCCTGCTTTCGCAGGTATTGGGCCAGGTGCAGGACCTGATGACTATGGGTTTCCTGGCTGCGGGCCTGGTAGTGTTTAATCCGTGGCTGATACTGTTATTGTTTCTTGCGGTGTTGCCTGCATTTATCGGTGAATCTTATTTCAACGATAAAAATTATTCCTTAAGTCGCAGGCAAACACCCGAACGCCGGGAGCTTGATTACATCCGTTACATTGGCGCCAGCGACGAAACGGCCAAGGAAGTAAAACTCTTTAACCTCTCCGGTTTTTTAGTTGACCGCTTCCGCCAGCTTTCCAACCGGTTTTATACCGACAATAAAAAACTGGCCATTAAGCGATCGGGATGGGGAACACTTTTTTCGCTGATCGGTACCGTGGGTTATTACGGGGCTTATGTGTACATCATTTCAAAAACTGTACAGGGAAGGATCTCCGTTGGCGACCTTACATTTTTGGCCGGTTCATTCCGGCAACTGCGTGCCTTACTCGATGGTGTGTTAGGCCGTTTTACCGCGGTATCGCAGGGAGCAATTTACCTGAAGGACTTCTTTGATTTTTTCCACATCCTGCCAGCTATCAGGCCAACTGCTAATGCACGGCCTTTTCCCAACCCTATACAAGAAGGATTTGTTTTTGAGAACGTTGGTTTTAAATACGGCAACTCCAGCTACTTTGCCAACCGGCATTTACATTTCACACTGGCTGCCGGTGAAAAGCTGGCACTGGTAGGTGAAAACGGTGCAGGTAAAACCACGCTCGTTAAACTATTGGCCCGTCTTTACGATCCCACTGAAGGCCGCATCCTCCTCGATGGTTACGACCTGCGTGAGTATGACGTTACGGAATTGCGAAAAAATGTTGGTGTCATTTTCCAGGACTATATCCGCTATCAAATGACGGCGGCTCAAAACATTGCTGTTGGCAATATTGGTGAAGCAGAAAACAGGCAACTGGTAGAACGTTCCGCACAAAAAAGCATGGCCGATGCACTGATACAACGGCTGGCTGGTAAATATGACCAGGCGCTGGGACGTCGCTTTAACCAGGGTGTGGAGCTTTCCGGTGGCGAGTGGCAGAAGATTGCTTTGGCAAGAGCTTATATGAAGGATGCCCAGTTACTGATACTGGACGAACCTACATCAGCACTGGATGCAAGAGCCGAGTATGAAGTGTTCCAGCGCTTTGCTGAACTGACAAAGGGAAAAACTGCCGTTTTGATCTCGCACCGCTTTTCTACGGTACGCATGGCCGACAGGATTTTGGTTTTGGACAAGGGCGAGTTGCTTGAAATAGGAAGTCACGAACAACTGCTGGCAAAAGGCGGACGTTATGCCGAGTTGTTTAACCTGCAGGCAATGGGGTACCAGTAGTAATTTGGATAAGCGAAGTTTTGTTTTTTAGTTTACTAGGAGCCCTGCCGGCTAGTCTTTTTGTGAAAGC
Source organism: Flavisolibacter sp. (assembly GCA_036787395.1). Classification (GTDB taxonomy): domain Bacteria; phylum Bacteroidota; class Bacteroidia; order Chitinophagales; family Chitinophagaceae; genus Flavisolibacter. The sequence goes on from DAIQPL010000295.1 coordinate 2,222, forward strand.
CGAGACACCGAGAGTTTTGAGAAAATGTTTTAACATCCCGCAATCCTTCAAGCACAGGTCTCACACCATCTCACAAAGCATAGAAGTAAAGCCCCATGCGAACTTGCAAAGAGGCTTCGTTGACAAAGTAGTTGAACTACCTTTAAGTTGCCTTCGACAATACGACCAAAGGTTGTGCATCATGGCACATACAATTTTCAACCTGGCTGCAAGAATCAATTTTTAACATAATGACAAAGCAATTGTCAATACTACTACTAGCCGCGGTTTTAGGAACTTTGAGTTGTAACCATAAGTTAACGACACCTCTGAAACCAATTTGTATACCATCATCCCATGTTGCTTGTGCCTGGTCATTGATGCAAAGTTGTTTAAATTCATAAAGGGTCATGGCTACTTTATTTTCTTCTCCAAATTTTTCCTTCTCACTGTCCATTTAGGAATCGGTTCAGGATAGCTCGTGTATGAAGTTTTCTTCTCATTTCCACTAACTGACTTGAGTAGTGCTCTGCTAAGATTTGCAAGTTGTGTATTGCCAGTATAAGGCTGTAGCTTCTTGTCATAGTGGCCAAAAAACACTTCCAAAGCTTTGTCCAGCACCTTCAGCTCTTTTTCATACAGCTTCTGCTTCCTATACAGAATCATAAGCCTGTTATAAGGGAGTTCCAAAAGAGGCTCTTGTTTGATCACTTTTTCATACAAAGAAATAGCCTGCTCTACCTCTCCATCAACAGCACCGGTTCTTTTAAAATCACCTTCAATACTAAATTCTCTCACCCATTCTTCAATGACATCAACGGCTGCTGCACGGTAAACCATGACAGGGAAGAGTCATTATGTATTGCGTGATTTTATAGTACAGATTTATTTAGTTTTCAGCTAAACCCAACTATTCCTGTTTTAATTATAATCCGCTATGCCGTCAGGATGAAGTAAATTTAGTAACAATACGAACTAATTGCCTGCCCGGCTTTCATACTATCTTCTTTTTCTTTTTTTGCCATTCATGACAATGGCTCAAAAGATCATTGTGATTGATGTAGACGGCACCATTAATCCTGCTTCTGCTGGTTATATAGAAAGAGGAATTGAAACGGGAGAAAAAGAAAATGCCGCTTGTTTGGTGATAACACTTAATACACCTGGCGGTTTGCTGAAATCTACCCGGGTGATTGTAGCCAACATGTTGAAATCTTCTGTGGCTATTGTTGTTTTTGTCTCTCCTTCCGGCGCACATGCCGGGTCTGCCGGAGTATTTATAACCCTGGCAGCGAATGTTGCAGCCATGGCCCCAGGCACCAATATTGGTGCGGCACATCCTGTATCGATGGGCTCCGCCACCGATAGCATCATGAACGAAAAGTCAACGAATGATGCAGTCGCCTTCCTACGAACCATCGCCGAAAAAAGAGACCGTAATGCCCAATGGGCGGAAAACTCTGTGCGTAAAAGTTATTCAATAACAGAAACTGAAGCTTTGGATCTTAAAGTAATCGATCTTATCGCAAACAATACAAAAGATCTGCTGCAAAAAATAAATGGCAGGACCGTGGAAGTAGCCACCGGCGCAAAAACGATCACCACCACAGGTGCAACAATAGAAAATGTAGAGATGAGTTTTGTAGAGAGAGTGCTGAATATTTTAAGCGATCCCAATCTTGCTTATATACTAATGATGATCGGATTTTATGGATTGCTGTTCGAACTTTATAGCCCCGGTGCTATTTTTCCGGGAATTGTTGGTGTAATCGCATTGATCCTTGCCTTTTATTCTTTGCATACATTACCCATAAATTATGCAGGTCTTGCCCTTATTGTATTTGGGATTATTCTGTTGATACTCGAAATAAAAATCATCAGTCACGGCTTGCTTGCAATCGGAGGGACTATTTCTCTGCTTCTTGGTTCAATGATGCTGATAAGAAAAATACCGAACATGGAATTTTTAAGAATATCATGGGGTGTTATTATACCAACGGTTGTGGTAACAGCTTTGTTTTTTCTTTTTGTGATTGGTGCAGGTTTAAGGGCACAACGAGCCAGGGCTACAACAGGTGTGGAAGGAATCGTTGGAGAAACCGGTGTGGCATTGGATAATCTTTATCCAACAGGAACGGTATTGGTACATGGCGAAATATGGACGGCAGAAGCCCTTGCAGGTAAAATTGAGAAGGGGCAAAAAATACGTGTAACAGGAATAAACAATCTAAAATTAAAAGTTGAATTAATTGAAAAATAAATACTCATTTTTATGTTTGACCAGTTACCACTTGCCACCATCATCATTGTCGTATTTGCTTTGTATGTTTTAGGAAATTCAATTCGCATTCTTCGTGAATACGAACGGGGAGTAATATTTCGCCTGGGTAGATTGGTTCATGGAGGAGTAAGAGGCCCAGGGCTTATTTTGCTCGTACCTATTATCGATAAAATGGTTAAGGTGAGCCTTCGTACAGTTGTATTGGATGTACCTCCACAGGATGTAATTACGCAAGACAATGTTTCTATAAAAGTGAATGCAGTTGTTTACTTCCGTGTAATGCAACCACACAAAGCTATTGTAGAAGTAGAAAATTACCTTGTGGCCACGTCCCAATTCTCGCAAACAACTTTGCGTAGTGTACTGGGGCAATCAGAACTGGATGACCTGCTCTCGCAAAGAGATAAGATCAATCAAAAGCTGCAACAGATAATTGATGCGCATACAGAGCCTTGGGGCATTAAGGTTTCTAATGTAGAAGTAAAACAAATTGACCTGCCACAGGAAATGCAAAGAGCTATGGCCAAACAGGCAGAAGCTGAAAGAGAGCGGCGCTCCAAAGTAATTGCGGCTGAAGGTGAATTTCAGGCATCGCAAAGACTGGCAGATGCTGCACAAATATTAGCGGAACAACCCAGTGCTCTTACCCTACGTTACCTACAGACCCTTCGTGAAATTTCGGGGCAAAATAATTCCACTACTATTTTCCCGATACCGATTGATATATTGAAGCCGTTTCTGGATAAGGGAAAATAATAACGATTATCTAAAGTGGCATAGTAGATACCACGCCAAACCAAATGTCTGGTTGCGGCTGTCAAAGTAATTTTGGCTTGA
>DAIQPL010000004.1:0-40019 GCA_036787395.1 Flavisolibacter sp.
TATGTCCACCATAACAACAAGTAACCTTTAAACCTGTCCGCATGGATCTAAAAACGCTCTCTATCTGTATTGCTAATTCCCGTGAAGGCACAATAATCAACGCTTGTGTATTCTTTTTACTCTCGTCTATTAATCTAAGTATAGGCAATAAAAAAGCAAGTGTTTTGCCAGAACCTGTGGCAGAATGAATAATGACATTATCGTTTTTCTCAATAGCTTCTAAAGCTGCTTCCTGCATTTCGTTAAGTGCATCAATACCGATAGCCTGAAGAACCGGCTCCACAAAATGTTTTTTCTTTTGCATAATGGTAAAAGTACAACAAGGCCCACCTTCACCTTTAAAGACTTCGGGCAAATTTTTTTTATGAAGGTTATGTAATGCAGTGTATGGTCAGCATCCTATAGAAAAGCTGCTGCTATGCAACACAAAACATTGTCCATTGATCCGCGTTATTTCCAGATTTTCTTCCAGGCCATTTTCCTTTTCTATGGTATTGTAGTGTTGGAATGGCGGGTCGATTGGCTGCACTACAATATCAGTATCTGTGGTTGTGTATTTTTCAACTATAGTCTCGAAAGTTGGAAACAAAAAAAATTCCTTCCTTTTTTTGGAAGAGAAGGATGGCGTCTTTGGGGCTTTAGTGTTTTGATAAGTGCCGCCAGTCTTTGCCTGCTTTTAAAAACCAATTATTGGTACATAAGTTTATTAGCCGCATTTCTTACTGTACTTTCTAAGTACCTGTTTCGATTTCATCATAAACATATTTTTAACCCTTCGGCTTTCGGTATAATTGCTACACTCATGCTGACCCGGGAAGCATGGTTATCGCCAGGTCAATGGGGAAGTAATGCAGTTATATTTTTCTTTGTCGCTACGTTAGGAACAATTGTAGTAACAAGAGTTCAAAAACTGGATATCAGTCTCGCCTTCCTTGTAACCTTTGTTGGACTACTATACTGGAGGCAGGTATATGTACTGCAATGGCCGGTAGATCATTTCATCCATTCTCTTAGCACAGGTAGTTTGTTGTTGTTCACCTTTTTCATGATCTCCGATCCTAAAACATCACCAGATCATCCAATTGCAAGAGTGATTTGGGCAATATTGATAGCCGTTCTTTCATTTTACCTGGCTGCTTTTAGATGGAAGTACAATACACCGGTTTGGGTGTTGGTAGCGCTGGCCCCTCTTGTGCCCTTATTGGATAAAATATTCAAAGCCCCCGACTTTCAATGGACATCCTCTCCGCTTTCTTTTAGTGTCATTCTAAATTTTAAAAAAATAATCATGAAACCATTTACTAAAAAACTGGCTGCTTCCGTTCTGCTAACAGCCATGATCAGTCATGAGGCCGCAGCCTTCTGTGGCTTTTATGTAAGTAAAGCAGACGGCACATTAAAAAACAAAACTTCGCAGGTAATTTTAGTTCGAGATGGCAATCATAACGTAATAACTATGTATAATGACTTCCAGGGTAATCCAAAGGATTTTGCAATGGTAGTTCCCGTACCAGTTGTTTTAAAGAAGAGCGACATAAAAGTGGTAGACCAGAAGATTTTCAACACCCTCAATGACTACAGTAAACCCAGGTTGGTGGAATATTATGATCAGAATCCATGTAATCAATATTTTGACAAAAAACTTGAAGGGAGAGCTCCGGGTGTTGCCATGAGTGAAGTAATGGTGAGGGGTATTGGCAATGCAAAAAAGAAAGATCTTGGCGTGAGTGTGGAAGCCAAATACCTGGTAGGTGAGTATGATATCCTAATTCTCAGTGCCAGGGAATCTTCAGGGCTGAAAACGTGGTTAGAAGAAAATGGTTATAAAATTCCTGCCGGCGCAGAAGAAGTGTTAGCCCCCTATATCAAAAGCAATCTTAAATTCTTTGTAGTAAAAGTTAATGAAAATGAAAAGAAGAAATTGCCGGGAGATTTCCTCCGTCCTATTCAGATTTCTTTTTCTTCTCCCAAGTTCATGTTGCCTATCCGTTTAGGAATGGCCAATGCTGATGGTGACCAGGATATGCTGGTATATGCGTTTACGAAAAAAGGAAGGATTGAATGTACTAACTATCGAACCGTTTCAATACCTACAGGAAAGAATATTCCCTTATTCGTACAAAATAACTTTGGCAGTTTTTATACAAACCTTTTTCAACATCAGTGGGCCAAAGAGGGAAAATCAGTAGCCATGTTGGAGTATGCCTGGGACGTGAGCCCAAAGAATTATGTGAAATGCGATCCTTGTGTATCCACTGCTCCATCAACGCAAGACCTTGTACAGGCCGGTGTTTGGTGGATCAATCGTGATTGGAGAGACTATAGCGATGTGCAGGATGAAGAAGAATATTCCGATGATGTTTATTTTACCCGTTTGCATATTCGTTATAACCGCAATAGTTTCCCCCAGGACCTGGTGTTCCAGGCAACGCCTAACAAAGAGAACTACCAGGCCCGTTATGTAATTACGCATCCTGCCACAGGAGACTTCAGTTGCGATGCTGGCAAAAAATATCTGAAAGAGTTAAAACAAAGAAGGCAGAATGAAATGGAAACGCTCGGGTACCTCACAGGCAAAGGGTACAATGACTGGGATGTAGTAGTCAATCAAGAGGAAAAAAACATTCCCTCAGAAGCGTCCTACAAAATGGTGGCGATACCAATCCCTAAAAATAAAAGCACAAATGAAATAATATTGGCTGGTATCGGTTTAATTGGCATTATAACATTTGTAAGGCGAAAAAGAAAATAGATGGATGCAGGCAACGCCTGCTTGAACTGTAAATAAACAAAAGCTAAGAAAAATGCCGGCCTAATACGCCGGCATTTTTCTTAAAAACAAATCCGACTGGCAATCGTATTTTATATAAATTGCCCTTACTTGTTTTTGATCACCACAATTATAAATTGCTTGTTTTATGAAAATTGGAGTTGCTTTAGTATTTGTTTTTGCTTGCCAGATTTCTTTTTCCCAATCCACGAAAAATGCAATCGCCATTATTCCTGAACCGGTTTCCATTCGTACCACCAATGGACAGTTTGTATTGCCACAAAATGTAGTAATTGAAACGTCCTCACAACAGGACCTTAAGGGAGTGATCAAAGCATTGCAAGACCGTTTATCAAACGCAACGGGAAGAAAGGTGACAGCCAGCACTGGTTCTCCTGGTGCTGCAATACGTATCCAACTTAACAAAATTCCTGATAATAGTATCGGAAACGAGGGATACAATCTATCTGTGACACCAAAGAATATCATTATAAAAGCAAATACGCCTGCAGGAGCTTTTTACGCCGTGCAATCACTGCTCCAGTTATTTCCCAAAGAAATTGAAAGCTCAACGTTGGTTAATAATGTGCAATGGACAGTACCTGCAGTTGAAATAACAGACCAACCACGATTTGGATGGAGAGGATTAATGTTTGATGTATCGCGCCATTTCTTTACAAAAAATGAAGTAAAGCAGTTTATTGATGATATGGTACGGTATAAATATAACCTGCTGCATTTGCACTTAACTGATGATGAAGGCTGGCGCCTGGAAATAAAAGGGCTGCCAAAATTAACGGAGGTAGGTGCGTGGAATGTGAAAAAGGTTGGCTATTTCGGAACCTTCTCCCCTCCCACGCCAGATGAACCCCGCAATTATGGAGGCTTTTATACGCAGCAAGATATCAGGGAACTGGTGCAATATGCGAAAGAAAGGTTTGTAAATATTTTACCGGAGATTGATGTACCGGGTCATAGTCTCGCAGCTGTTGTTTCCTATCCTGAATTATCCTGTACACCGGAAGCAAAAAATTATGTAGTGCGGTCAGGTGAAGCTATCATGGATTGGTCTAAAGGCGCACCCCCAATTGCCTTAGTGGACAACACACTTTGTCCTGCCAATGAAAAGGTTTATGAATTTTTGGATAAAGTAATGACCCAGGTAGCTGAACTTTTCCCGTTTGAATATATTCACGTTGGTGGTGATGAAACTCCTATAAACTATTGGGAAAAAACACCTGCCATTCTTGAACTAATGAAGAAAGAAGGTCTGAAGAGCATGCACGAAGTGCAGGGTTACTTTGAAAAAAGACTGGAAAAAATCATTCAGTCAAAGGGGAAAAAATTTATGGGTTGGGATGAAATAGTGGAAGCAGGTGTAACACCCACTGCCGCAGTAATGAGTTGGCGGGGTATGAAAGGTGGAATAGAAGCCGCCAAAACAGGTCACGAAGTAGTAATGAGCCCAACAACCTATGCCTATCTCGATTACATGCAGGCCGATCCCATCATTGAGCCGAGGATATATGCGTCATTGAGATTAAACAAAACCTACGAGTTTGAACCTTTACCTGAAGGTGTGGACGCTAAATATATAAAAGGTGGACAAGGTAATATATGGACAGAACAAATGTACAATATGCGTACAGTTCAGTACATGGTCTGGCCACGTGCTTTCGCTATTGCAGAAACCATGTGGTCACCTAAGCAAAAGAAAAACTGGAACAATTTCTTTAGCAAGGTAGAAAAACATTTCGAACGCTTTGATGTAGCAGAGAAGAAGTATGCCCGTGCAGTGTACGATCCCATTTTCGATGCAAGCAATACAACTGATAAACAATTAAAAATTGAGTTAAGTACAGAACTACAAGACCTTGACATTTATTACAGCTTTGATAACTCTTTCCCCGACAGGTTCTATCCAAAATATACAGGACCTTTAATTGCACCCAAGGATGCCGTTATGCTCAAGGTAATTACTTACAAAGGCAAACAACCAGTAGGTCGTATGATTGCAATGCCTATTGAAGAATTAAAAAGCAGGGCTGATAAAAAAAAGTAAGAGTGTACGAACTAAAATAATTTCTTATAAGGCCGAGGAGGCGAACGTTTTGTTTCCACCAATTAAATGCAGCTGTATAGAACTACGCCCTTGTCTGGTAAGGCTCGATCAGAAGCGACTCTGTGCATAAGTATGTGTTGAAGTGCCGAACACTATGGGTCGAAATTTGCAAACGACCACAGCATTGAACTATTTTAGACAAAGAATTGTGAATGTTACTAATCCTTCAAAAGATCGGTGTCATGATCAGTTCAAAGCATCTGGTTAGTAATACTATAGGCTTCGGATGGTATTAAAACAAGCCCGGTGCTTTTCTTTTTTTTACTCTCCTGCCATCTCTGCCAAAATGTAAACGAAATCTTAATAAATGTCAGTACTGCCACAGGTACTAGCTTTCTCTCTGCCAGAATAGACAAAATTTTCGTTTGGCTTAATTGTTTGTCCAATCAGTTGTCAATTCTTTTTTCATTTAAAAACAATAACATGTACTACAATCAGTCATGCGCCGCAAAAGGCGAAAATTACGGAAGCAGGCAGAGGCCTATGCTTATCCGATCTATGCAAAGGGCTGCTGTCAACATTTACAAAACCGATAGCAGTTTTGAAATGCTTGTGTTTGCACCAGGCCGTATTAAAGAACATTTTAAAATTGATGTGGAAGGAAGGGAATTAAAAATTTCCTACACGCCGCCGGAAGGCTTTCCCCGTCCCGATTGGATACAAAGGGAATACAGCCGCGGAGGTTTTGTCAGAACTTTTACATTGGATGAAACCATTGATGCCTTGAATATATCAGCTAAGTATGTTGATGGTGTATTGCAGGTAAGCCTCCCATTAATAGCAGGTAAAGAAACTACCCGCAAAGAAGTTTCTATTAGCTGATTCTTCCTATCACTAACAGGTGATGACTATGTTCATCACCTGTTTATATTAGACCGGTTCCTATATTTGTCATCTCATTTTTTAATACTTATCCGATGAATGAGACAGCGTTTTTTGATGCTTGCCGAAAAGGTGACCTTGAAGAAGTTCAACATTTATTTAAAGCAGATTCACAGCTCATCAATATAATGGACTTTAAGGGCTTTACACCTTTAATAATTGCGGTGTATAATAACCATCCTCACGTAGCTGAATTTCTATTGCAAAATGGTGCTGATCCTGACGCACAGGATAGCGCAGGAAATACCGCGTTAATGGGTGTAAGTTTTAAAGGCTATACAGGCATTGCAGAGAAGCTTTTAGAAGCCGGTGCTGACGTTAACTTACGGAATAGTAACGGAGCACCCGCTCTCACTTTCGCCGCTACTTTTGGCCATTTGCCCATAGCAGAATTGTTACTCCGGAACGGTGCTGACATTACCTTGTCAGATGCACGCGGTAAAACTCCATTCGATCATGCCCGCATTCAGGAAAATGAGGGAATGATGGAATTGATTGAACGCTATGCCCATGGTTAAGCAGTTTGTTCTTTGATCCCACTATTCTTCGCCATTTCATTTTAACAAAATAAGACAAAACTTCCGCATGGTTTTTTAGTCTGCCTTTAGGTCTACGAGATTAACCTTTAAATTAAGACTATGAAAAAATTGTTTTTACCCCTGTTTGTTGCATTCTTATTGCCGGTATCGTTTTCCTGCAGCAGTACTAAGTTTGGCGGATATACTTTAAACGAAGCAGATGCCGCTGCTGCTATACGTCAAATGTTAGAGATTGGTACAAGAGATGGAGCTTTGACTGGTGCTTTTAGCAAAGAAACGGTTATGGCTACCTTGTTTCCTGAAGCTCTTAGGAAAACATTAAATACATTAAACCAGTTAGGATTGACAAATGAAATTGATCGTTTTACTACTACAATGGGAACAGCCGCAGAAAAAACCGCTACCGCTTCAGTTCCTATTTTCGTAAGTGGCATTAGCAATATGAAATTTACCGATGCCATGCGTATTATTAAGAGTGGCGGCACCTCTGCCACAGATTATTTAAGAACCTCTATAGGAGATAGCCTTCGCCGTTCGGTAAAACCCGTGATGAAGTCCGCTCTGGATGAATACAAGCTGACTGAGCAATGGGAAAAAATTATAAAGCCGGCCCAAACCCTTGTTGGCAACAAGCTAAATTTTGATCTTCCCACACTTATGGCCGGGCTGGTGACTGAAAAGATGTTCCAGAAAATTGAGGAAAAAGAAAAACAGGTGCGTGTTGATGCTTCCGCTCGTACCACAACTTTGTTACAAAAAGTATTTTCGAAAAACTGGAATTAATTCAAGGCCAGAGATAATTCTTTGAGGCAAGCTATTGTTAAGGAAAATGAGTCAGAATTGCTTTAACAATTGGCTACTATGACTGGCACGGTGTTAGCAAAATGTATAGTTATATGAAAGAAAATTTACCATTTAAACTGAGAACCATGAAAAAACTATTTTGTCTGTTACCTATAGTAGCTATCCTGATGGTAGCCTGTAACAGTAATCCGCGAACGAAAGCAGCAGATGTGGACGTTGCCAGAAAAGTCGCCGACTCCCTACGTTTGGCGGCCGATACAGCTGGCTTGGCCCAATACCAGGCATGGAAAGCGCAAAATGAAATTACGAACGCTCAATATGGAGAAAATCAGCAATTGACCTCTTCGGCACCAGTAGCCAGTACATCGGCTGCGGCACGCAGAACTTCAGGTAGTTCTGCCTCAAGAAGCCGCTCCTCTAGCGGTGGCTCTATGAGTTCTGGTTCTTCCAATACAGCGAAAGCAAGCCAGAAAAAAGGCTGGAGTAAGGCAGCTAAAGGCGCTGTAATTGGCGGCGTAGCAGGTGGCGCCGCGGGTGCTGTTATTAACAAACGTAACCGTGTAGTAGGTGGCGTTGTAGGTGGTATAATTGGTGCAGGGGCAGGTTATGGAATTGGCCGTGGTATGGATAAAAAAGATGGACGTTATTAAACACCATTAATTGAATTGAAACGGGATTTGCAATGCAGATCCCGTTTTTTGTGTGCCTGGCTTTCATGCCAGATTCAGGTTCCGTCAGTACTAATCAATCAGATCGCCGTTCTTTTTTTAAAATAAGGCGGTCGACTGTCACTTGCGTTCATGCAAAAAATATACGACGTGGCAGAAAAGTGATTTGGTCCAGACATTTAATTGCAATCTGTTTTTTTGTGAACCTTTGACATAATTTGTCTGCTGCCCTATCCTTCATTAATTTAACATGAAACCCCGTCTTTAATGAGTGAAAAGTCTCCTCATATACTGAATGCAGCTTCTAATCTTTTAGGCTTTTGTTTCGTTGTATTAACCACGCTAAAAGTTTTGAAACTTGACCATCTCACTAAAATTGATGAGTTAACTGCCGCAACGATATTTTTACTAATGGCTTCTATTATTTTTTCATTTCTTTCTATTAGAAACCAGAAACGGCTTTGGGAAAGAATTGCAGATATCTCCTTTATCCTTGCTATTAGCTGCCTTTTTTTAATAACGATGTTTTTTACGTTAGATATTATCAGATAAGCCTGATAAAATTAATTTTCTTGTGTGGTCTCAGCTTTGGGCTCGTCTTCTATAACCTTCATCTCTGCTTTCTTCTTTTTCTTGAATAATCCTTTAAAAACCTGGCCAAGCGATTTCTTTTTCTCTTCAGGTTCTACAGCAACAATTAGCTTTGGCTCCAACTCTGCCAGCTCCTTTTTTGCGTGTTCGTCATCGGGCATTTGCGAGGTATTCAAAGCAGTGTTTTCTTCCAAATCGTTTGCAATTGGTAGCTTTTCAATGATGGTTGCAGGCCTGGCTTCAACAGCTCTTGAAATTCGTCTTTTATAATTGTCTGCCTGCTTTCTATCCCCCGGCATAATAGCGATGGTGTCCCGTGGCGGTTCCTGATAAGCCGTAAGATTAGGCTGAGGAATAGAGGTGGATTCAATTATTTTGGCAGCGTGATTATCAATGTTTGTTACTTGAGTTGAAACCACTGCTCGTCCGCTGGCGTGGGTAGCAAAAAAGCGCTGCCCTCCATAAACCCCGAACACAACTATCAACATCACGCTTACGCCAGACATCCATTCAAATAAAGGACCTTCTTTCTTTCTATGATCGATGAACTCAATACTGTTTCCATCCATGGCATACAAGCCGTCGCTGCGAATTTTATCATAGCTTTTTTGGGAATAATAAGTAGTCTTAAAGGACATAACCTGCTGCCGCAATGCCTCGGCTCTTTGTTCAATTTCATCGGGATTGGATGAGCTTACCAGTTGATACTGTACAGGTGACGCTTTTGACAGGAAATCACTTCCAAATAATAATGTTTTTAGTTCAGGCACCTCTGGCGGATATGACCATGCCAGACTTCTTCCGTTTACCCAAACCAGGTCGGTGGGCATTAAATGTTGTTGCAATAATTCATCAATTGTATAGGGTCCTGACTGGTGATTATTCCGCAGGAGCAGATATACCTTTTGCATAGCTCACTAATTTTCATTCACAGGAAAGGCAAACTCAATATATCATAGGAAGTGGAAAAATATCATAGGCAGTGGAGAAGGAGATTGTATTTATTACAGTTTTTAACGAAGCCAATAGTGTGCCTATTTTGAGCAGTAAATAGCACTTGGTGATGTAAAAATATTAAACTTTTTAAAAACAATCTAAAGTGATTCTGTTTTATTACCTGGTAATAGTAAAAGATTGGGCAATTCATACTCCTGTTTTCTCAAATCAAGCAGTACAACCTTGGTATTGTTTTGCAACGCTTTCATCTTTACCTCCGTAAAAAAACCAGCCATGCAACAAAAGATGCTCAAACTTATAATACTACAACTTCGAATTGCAGGAGGATTGCTGATACTTGCCCTGATAACAGCCATTTTAATGTCTTTCACCAGCAGAAAAATATTTGTTGATGTGTGGCAGCAATTGGGTATCAGCAAAGAAAGAGGAGCCAAAAATATAGATGAAAGTTTCCTGAATGGCTACTTTCATTACTATGGCGCCGAGAAAGTAAAAAATCTTTTAGCCGGCGATCGTGTTGCTATCGCCAAAGATTTGATGGCGTATGCTAAGCAGCAGGTCAATACTGAATCCTTCAAAAAACAATATGAACTGGAGCGCAAAAATGCAAAGCCAGTTGAATATCTTCAAAAACTTAAAACCAAAGAAGAAATACGCCAGGAGAAGATAGAAGAAGCAGAAAAAACCATCAGGGAAACAGAAGCCAATTACAAAAAAATGACGCCTGAAATTGTAAAGGCTTTACAACCCACTATAGAAATTTTGAAAAAGAACATCAAGGATTACAAAGACCCGAATAGTAAAATGATTGAGTTGATGTATCAGAGTGAAAAAATGGGTGCCGAAAGCCGGGCTAAATCTTTTGAAGAAAGTGTAAAGAACTGGGAAAGAGAATATCCCGCCGACTATAGGGAATTGGTAAAACGCCGCTTGCAAAAATTTATAGACCTGGCAAAAACCGTTGATTTTAATGCGCAACTTAAAGTAGTGAGTGGAAAGAAAAAATTTGTGAAACCAGACTATGAATACAAACCTTACGACTGGAAACAAATATTTCGTGCCGGCAAAGAAGTAATAGAGCCTTCCATTGATTTTGCCGAACAATGGATTAAAGAATTAAATTAAAAAATTTCACCTCAGCCATAACCAAGAGTAGCGACTTCAAAAGAGTCGCTTTTTTTGTTAGAATGTGATATGCTTTATCTCGCTGGCCACACTACTTTGACATTTTATTGAAATTTACTTCAGCCTTTTTTAAAATCACTTTGTACAAACAATTTTGCCATTAATCCAGTACTATTTGGTGACTGCCACATCTAAAGAATTCTTACAGATGAACAAGGAGACTGCAATCATGGTCAATAGTGTTACAAGTGCACAAGGGAATGACACAACCAAAGCGCAATAGTAGTACTGCAGTTTGGTAAATAAAAACGAGCCTCTCAGTTGAGGCCCGTTTCACGTAGCAAGCACTACTCTGCCAAGACCAACTTATATATTTTACCCGTGGTTCCATCCGGACCTAAACGGGAAGAAGTAGTTAAATAGATTTCACCTTCAAGGTCTTGTCCAAAGCCTTTTAGGAATTGTCCAAGATCATTAGGGAAACTTGCCAAAGAAACTTCCTGGTAGTTCCATGGCCCCGCACCTGATGGCTGTGCAATCAATAACTCACCATTAGGAGTGGTTGCGGATTGTGAAAAAGTGCCGAAAATATATTTGCCCTGGAAACCCGGTATGTCATGACCCCTATAAACATTACCACCGATGACAGTAAGTGCATGACGCCCCGGTGCGGGGTTTGCTGTATTAAGGATTTCAATAACAGGATCTATTAACTTGTTTCCAAAGTTGTCTACTTCAGGACAATCAGGTAGTACCGTTGAAGGTGCTGCGGCATTAAAGCAATGAAAACCTTCCTTTACATTCCAACCATAATTGCCGCCCTTTTCGATTACATCTATTTCCTCGTATAATATCTGCCCGGCGTCACCTGCATATAATTTACGCGAACCGCTCATGTCAAAAGAAAAGCGAAAAGGATTACGAAGACCGTAGGCATAAATTTCATCCATACCAGGCTTATTTACAAAAGGATTATCCTGCGGAATAGCATAAGGATTACCTGAGTTAACATCAATGCGTAAAATATTTCCAAAAAGGTTGGCTTCAATGTCCTGGCCATTGCCTCCTGCATTAACCGGGTACCAGTCTGCAACGTGCCCAGGCGCCACATCATTAGCGCCTCCGCCATCACCAATAGAAATGTAGAGATAACCATCAGGACCAAAAGCAACGGTGCCCCCATTATGATTAGCTTGGGGATCATCTAACTGCAATAGTCTTCTTTCAGAATTCATATCTGCTAAATTTGGATTGGAAGCAGAAACTTTAAATTCTGAGATGACACTTAGGTTGTTCCATAATGAACCTGGTTGCGGCCCACCTTCACGGCGAGGTGCGGTATAATAAATATAAAATTTGCCATTGGTTTTATAGTCTGGATGAAAGGCTAACCCTAGCAGCCCTCTTTCATCATAGAAAGGCGATAAAGGGACAAGTTTAGCGCTTACATCCATGAAAGGCGTGGCCATTTTATTACCAATGGCATCGAGCAGCCATATTTTTCCTATTTGATCAATAACGGCTAACCGATGAGTATTGTCAGGGATAGCTACCAATCCTATTGGCGAAACAAAATTGTCAGCAATAAGTTTGAGGTCTGCTTCTTTAAAATTATTTCCGTTAGCCTTATTTGAAGCAGAACTCTCAATGGAAGGGTTTTGGCTTACCGTTTCGGTTTTTTTACAATTTTGTAATAGCATTGAAGTAGAAAACAATGCCGCAACAAGGACGATGTTTGTTTGTTGTACTCCTTTCATATGTTTTTATTATGGGTGAAGAATAAACGTTTCACAGGTAACAAAAGAGTACGGACATAACTCTCAAAGGCAGCAGTATTCGCTGTTAATCAAGAAAAATCTAATGGTGGAGTAAGTGTTGCTAATAGTACGTACGTGGATAGTTTAATTTGGTTGCCAGAAAAAATAAAAACTTTACGGCTGAGATTGCATGTTGGGAATTATATATGATGCTGGTCTTATTTCCAGTCCCAAACCACTACACTCCATTCACCCATCTTATCGAGATGAGTGTATATATTTTCAAAACCAACTTTTTCATGCGCTTTTAAGGAACGCTGGTTGGCAGTAGAAATTTCTGTGAGAACAAAATCGTATTGGTCACCAAATACTTCCTTATGCTTTTGATAAAGACTATTTACAATTCCTTTTCCGCGGTATTCTTTAGCCACGCAAATTTGTCCCATGCAATAAAAACAGAAAGAAGATAGCAGCTTGTTCCTGTATTTTACCTGTTGAAGATTATCGAACATTTGTTTTAAATCGTGATGAAACGCACTCGCTTCTCTTAACGTTGTTAATGCATATCCGGCTACTTTGTTACCATCCTTTACAATGATGCTCGGTGCAAGGTCGTGCATCTGTTCAAGTAATTCTATTGAATAAAGCCATGTAACAAAGCCTTGTTCTTTTTGCTCGACAACAGATAGATTCTGCTTGAGATTTGCCTGGTTTAAATAGTGGATCTGAACGAGTTCATTTTTGTTGCGCACTGTAGTGGCCGGTAACATGATGCCAATTTAGATATTACTTCTTTTATTACACCATTCGCTTAATCATAACAACAAGTTATATATTGCTCCTCACTAAATCCATACCTTTGGAAGTTGCTAATGATAAAAAACACAGTACCTTATGCCTTTGCTTGATTATGTATTGCATCCGCCCTCCTATGGATGGAAAGATGAAAATGGAAATTTAGTAACTCCCTCCTCCAAACAAATTCTTACGGAGTTTTTTTCGCGGCTTAACATCTTTAAATCGAAGAAGAACTGGCTCCCTTTTTTTAGCTGGTTTAAGGTTCTTTGTTTAACACCATTTTTCTTTTTGTTTGTATTCCATTATTTCAGCTTTTCATTACTCATAATAGCCTTTATATATAGCATGGTCATTATGGGAACACACGGTACTATCTGGCATCACCGGTACTGTACCCACAAAGCTTATAAGTTTAGCAACGGCTTTTGGCGGTTCTTTACACAGAACCTCACCATAAGCATGATCCCTGAAGAAATTTATGTAGTGTCACATCATGTGCATCATGCCAAATCAGACCAGCCTGGTGATCCATATAATGCAACAGCCGGTTTTTTATATTGCTTTTTGGCGGATGTAAATCATCAGCCCATCGCCACAAACCTGGATGAGAAAGATTATACTACTGTGACAAGATGGATGAAGCACACAGGTATAAAACCAAACACTTATGCTCAATACCTTGAGTGGGGATCAGTAGCCCATCCATTCAGGACAGTTGTAAGTACTTTATTAAACTGGGTTTTTTGGTACAGTGTGTTTTTTCTGTTAGGTGGTCATGCATTAGCAAGTACTTTGTTTGGAGCAGCCTGCTTTTGGGCCATTGGTGTCCGCACGTTTAATTATGAAGGCCATGGCAAGGGAAAAGATAAACGCAAAGAAGGTTCAGATTTTAACAGGGATGATCTGTCCATTAACCAGCTATGGCCCGGAATTGTAGCTGGTGAATGGCACAACAATCATCATCTTTTTCCATCAAGTGCCCGTACTGGGTTTTTAAATCACCAAATAGATATTGCCTGGTATTATATCAAATTTCTTAGCCTGGTGGGAGCAGTTCGTTATTACCATGATTCCAAGAAGCTTTTCTTAAAACAATACCATGCGCCATATATCCAAACTAAAAAGGAAGACATATTGCGCTAACGATCCAGGTTTATACTTGAGTTTGCATTCAACTAAGGGTTAATACCGATAATTGGGCAGAAAACTCACAGCCTGTCTCATTAAAGAATAACACCTATGCTGTTTTATTCATTTAACTTTGGCTTATGAATTCAGAAGAAATAGAAAAATTCCTCGTTACTAAAACAGCCAAGGGACAGGGTTATGTAAAAATCGATTTTAAAAAAAGAGATACTATCTATGGTTTGTTTGTTAAAGACAACGACTATAGCGATCTGAAATCAAAAAATTTCTGGCGCATTGTTACCCGCACTCACTTTGACGAATACAACAAGTCCAAAAATGTAAACCTTGCCAAAATCTTTAATGGCGCTGAATTTTCAAGGCTGAGTCTATTGACAGATGGATTTTAGTTAGCTGCAATTGCCGATTTTGCTTTGTAACAATTGTTGTTCTTGCCGGGACGTCGTTAAACCTGGTGCAGTTTGATTCCATTTCTTTGCTTCTGCTTTCTGGCTTAGGTCATACTATATTTCTCCTTATGGATTTTGTTATCCTGCAAAGCTTTACCAGTTACATTGATGCACATATACTCCTGGGAAGGCTGGAAGAGGAAGGCATACGTTGTTGGTTGAAAGATGAGAATACAGTTACTATCAATCCAATATGGACGACTGCTGTAGGCGGAATAAAACTAATGGTAGGCAGAGACCAGTTAGAACGGGCAGCTCAATTGTTGGAACAATTTACAGAAGAAAGAAAAAAAGCCCGGTCCTGTCCTAAATGTGGCAGTCATGATATAGAATTTATTAGTAGTCCCCGCAAAGCAGTAAACTGGTTTAGCGCTTTTGCAGGATTTCTTTTTGCCGATTTAGCCATTGGAGCAGAGAAAATATGGCGCTGCTTTAATTGTGGGGCAGAATTTGATGAGCCGGTTCAAAACGAGTCCTCAACTGGTTAAGGTCTTAACCCATTTCATGCGACATAGAGATGAAAAGCTCGATAGTAAATGTAGCTTTGCGCAATGATCCTGGACCAGTTTCCCGATCTTTCCTGGCTCAAAAGCCAGATTGCGCAGCGGTTTAAAAGCCGTGTTGGTTATGGAGGCATTCCATTGGAAACTGAAGGTTTCCCTTCTGTGATCATTAATACTCAAATCAAACAAACTTACCGTGCCGATGTTACAGGGCCGGTTTCTCTTTTTCTAAATCTCCGGGGCAGAAGCAAATGCTCCGTGGAAGGCAGAAAGGTAACAGTGCCTCCGGATCATTATTTTATCTCCAATCGCTTTCAATCGTATACACTGGAAATAGAAAGTGCGCAACCGGTTGAAACCTTTAATATTCATTTAGGTGAAGCATTTTCCGAAGGCGTATTCAGCGCCTTACTTACACCGGCTGACGTTATATTAAATGATGGCCTGCAGCAAAAAGCGGTGACCCTTGCTTTTCATAATCAACTCTATCGAAAAGATGAAGCCTTCCATCGCATTGTATATGAAATTAAAAAGAGTCAAACGCCTGCATATTTTGATAAGCTTTTGTTTGAAGAAAAGATGACATCCCTCGTTGTATACCTGTTGCAACAACATCGCGACCTATTGAAACGTATTGCACAAATGCCCGCCCTAAAAGCATCAACGAGGTTGGAATTATATAAACGATTGTCTCACTCCCTGGACTGGCTTCATGCGCAAGATGGAAGCTATATTGATTTAGATGCATTGGCGTCTACAGCCTGCTTATCCAAGTACCATTTTTTACGCCTTTTTAAACAAACCTATGGCCTTTCTCCTTACCAATACTGGCAAAATCTTCGTTTGGAAAAAGCAGAAAAATTATTAAGGACGACAGATCTGGCTATTAGAGAAATTGCGGATTTTTTGGGCTTTGACAATGCAGCCTCTTTCAGTCGCCTGTTCCGGCAGAGACGACGATTATACCCGTCTCAATTCAGAGAAGTTGCAAATTAGCAATTTTGGCTATCAGGCTTTCTGCTATAGGTTCCAACTTTGCTCTATAAATTACAAATCATGAACGCTACCACACTGCCTGACATTTTAATAGTCCTGTTGTCACTTGCTTGTATAACTGTTGTTCTACTTTATTTACACAAGGCACTTCGAATGACAAAATGGAGCAGGCCAGTTCAGAACCGCATATTCAGCACCACTGTTTTATTAATTGCGGGCTGGGTGATGATGGTGAGTATAATGGCAATAAAGGGCTTTTTTGCAGATCTAACAACATTACCACCAAGGCCGATCATACTAATATTACTACCCTTACCACTCGTGCTGGTAACTGCCTTTTCAAAAGGTTTCAAAGAAATAGCCTCGACCATACCTGAACATTGGTTCATCCGTTTCCAGGCATTCAGGATTTTTGTAGAGCTAATTTTATGGCAGGCCTTTGTAAAAAATGTTCTGCCAGTACAAATGACCTTTGAAGGACGCAATTGGGATATTGCTTCCGGAGTATTAGCACTAGTGGTTGCATGGATGGTACTGCACAAAAGAAACAACTACCGCACCATAGCTATAGCCTACAACATTATTGGCCTAAGTTTATTGCTCAATGTATTGATTGTAGCCTTTCTTTCCATGCCAACACCACTACGCTATTTTATAAATGAACCAACGGTAGAAAAGGTGGGACAGTTCCCGATGATTTATCTACCTTCTATATTAGTACTTTTAGCGTACAGTTTCCATATTTTTTCACTAAGACAATTATGGCTGCTCAAGCAAGTAAAACAAACTGGAAAAGAAAAAGAAAAGGTACCGGCTTATACGCAGGCCTGATTTATTTTTTCATCTGTTTCTTTATAAGGTCACCCAAAACTTTTAATCCGTACTCAATTGTTTCATCAAACGCGTTACCATATCCAATGCGTATACAATTACGGTAGTCACCACTGGCAGAAAAGATTTG
Source organism: Flavisolibacter sp. (assembly GCA_036787395.1). GTDB lineage: Bacteria > Bacteroidota > Bacteroidia > Chitinophagales > Chitinophagaceae > Flavisolibacter. Next base: position 17,069 of record DAIQPL010000004.1, read on the forward strand.
TCCGGGCACAATGGAAATACCATATTTCATCGCTTCCTGGTATAATTTATATGCATTAACTTCTTTGTTCATTTCTACCCACAGAACAAAACCTCCAGCGGGACGGCTTAATCGAACATCTGCAGGAAAATATTGAATAATAGCCTGGGTATAACGAAGGCATTGGGTATGTAAAGCCTTCCGCAGGTTTTTTAAATGATATTCATAACGGCCAATACTTAGGAAATGCGCCATTGCCACTTGCGTAAGGGTAGTTCCTGTAACGGTATGCATTAATTTGAGTTCCTTTACTCTTTGAATAAAGCGGCCTGGAATACACCATCCAATACGGTAACCAGGCGCCAATGATTTGGAAAGAGATCCGCAGTGCAAAACCCAACCCTCCGTATCAAAACTCTTACAGGTTTTAGGCCGATGCCTGCCAAAATAAAGTTCACCATAAATATCATCTTCAATCAATGGTATTTTATTTATTGTGATCAATTGTACCAGGTCTTTCTTTTTATCGTCCGGCATACAACTGCCTAACGGATTATTGAAGTTGGGGACAAAGACACATGCTTTAATTCCAAACTTTTTTATCGCTTTCTCCAGGTAATCCAAATCCAAACCAGTAACAGGACAACTAGGAATTTCTATGGCTTTAAGGCCCAAACTTTCCATCACCTGGAAAATGCCAAAATAAGTAGGGCTTTCAATTGCTACTGTATCGCCCTGGTGTGTGACGGCTTTTAAGCACATGACCAGTGCTTCCATACATCCGGCGGTGATCACAACATCGTCTGCACTGTACTTACCATTCCAGTTAAAAGCTAATTTGGCAACCTGCTTACGCAATTCTTTATTACCCTGGATGTCTTCATAATTTAGACAATTGGTTTTCGATGTACGTAGCGCATGCACCACAGATTTATTTAGTTTGGCTGCCGGCAAAAGATTAGCTTGAGGAGTTGCCACGGAAAGATTAATCAGGTCATCGGCAGAAATGTTTTTAAAAACATGGGTGATCATTTCCTGTGTACTGATCTCATTTACTACAGGCTCTGGGCTACTGACCTTAGGTATTCCCGGAAAGCGTTTATTGTTGAATCGAACATAATAACCTGACTTGGGCCTGGCTTCGATCAACCCTTTTCCTTCTAAATGATAATACGCCTGGAAAGCTGTTCCCATGCTTATACCATACTCTTCACTTAACACACGCACAGAAGGAAGCTTATCGCCGATGCGCAAAATTTCGCCGTGGATCATTTGTTCAATACCGCCTGCTATCTGCAGGTATTTGTGATCTTCTTTGGCTACTAAAATTTTAGACATAAAAATCTGATATAGTCAAAATTAAAAAAACTGAATCTGTTTTATCACTAAAATTTAAAACAATTTTGTATTGTTATGAAAAGCGAAAGAAACAGGGCTTATTTAGCTCTGGCTGTAGTAAGTTTTTTTTGGGGAACAACCTACCTGGCCGCCCGTATTAGTACACAGCATATGCCTGGCTTGTTTGTATCAGGCGTACGACAGTTTATCGGCGGTTTATTAATGGTGGCCTATTTCAGAAGTAGGGGCTATCAATGGCCAGATAAAAAATCATGGATAAAAATTGCCATTCAAGGAGTATTACTCCTGTGCATCAGTAATGGATTACTAACCTGGGCTTTGGAATATATCAACAGCGGCTTAGCGGCTATCATAGCTGGACTGGTGCCGCTTTTTGTGGCCCTGTTCAGCATTTTGTTATTGCGCTTTGCCAGGTTTACTCTTCTTATGATCATTGGTTTAGTAACAGGCTTTGGGGGCATTATTACTATTTTTTACGAACACTTTGCACAGCTTATGAATGCCCGTTTTGCTTTTGGTGTTATCCTGTCCCTGGTTGCCACGGTAAGCTGGTCGTTGGGAACTGTATTTGCATCAAGATATAAACCCAAAACAGATATCTTGTTTTCAGTGGGATTACAAATGCTGATTGCAGGCAGTGTTATGCTCTGCATTTGTTATGCTTCAGGAAAATATGTAAATCTGGTGGAAGCTGATGGGAGAGCGTTGTGGAGTCTGGCGTATCTCATTTTCATAGGTCTTTACTAGCTTATTCAGCCTATGTATTTGCCATTAGTAAATTACCACCTACGCAGGTTTCTGTTTATGCTTATATTAATCCTATTGTAGCAGTTTTACTTGGATGGATGATTTTAAAAGAGCACATGAGTTTTAATGTTATTACCGGTACTCTAATTACTCTTGGGGGTGTGTACCTGGTAAATAAAGAATTCAAAAAACAGCAGTATGAACTCAATAGAAATCGTTGATTACACTCCAGAGCATCAACCTTATTTCGAACGTTTGAACAGGGCATGGATCGAAAAATATTTCTGGTTAGAAGAATTGGATAAATACGTTTTGCAAAACCCACAAGAAGCTATATTGGACGAAGGTGGTGCCATATTGATGGCTACCTATAAGGGTATAGTTGCGGGAACAGTCGCCTTAAAAAAAGTTAATGGGAAAGTATATGAGTTTACAAAAATGGCTGTGGATGAACCTTACAGGCGTAAGGGCATTGCCGAAGCCCTTAGTTATGCAGCTTTTGAAAAGGCGAAAAAATTAGGAGCCGGCAAAGTCATACTTTATTCGCAAACCGGCCTGGCTCCGGCTATTACTATGTATAAAAAAATTGGTTTCATAGAAGTGCCGCTTGAAAAAGACATTTATCAACGTTCTGATATCAAAATGGAAATTGAACTTCAAAACGTGAAAGTAAGTGTATGAGTCTTGCTGTAAGAAAAGCAATTGAAGCTGATGCCGCTGCTATTGTAAGAGTAGGAAGAGCATCTTTTTATGACACTTTCGTAAATTTGTTTACGAGCCATGATGAACTTGAGCGCTATCTTGATCTTACGTACAACGCTGATCGGATTCAAAAAAGTATAAGCAAACAAAACAACTCTTATTTTTTAGCCTTAATAAATGAGGAAGTGGCTGGTTTTGCTAAAATAAAAAAGACCTCCCCCCACGAAGTAATAAAATCAGAAAATCAATCTGAATTACAAAGGATCTATGTGTTGAAAGAATATCATGGCTGTGGTGCAGGACAAGGTTTACTAGACGCTGCAATAAAAGAGGCACAGGAATTGGAAACAGGACAGTTGTGGCTTGATGTACATACATCCAACGAAAAGGCAAAGAGGTTCTATGAGAAAAATGGATTTTCCAAAGCAGGAAATCACACCTTTACTATTGGTGCGCAAACATTTGATTATTATGTAATGGCATTACCCATAAAAGTTAGTACTTATAAAATATAAAATATGGAAGCAATCAGCGACATCCGCATTACCCCAACAATGACTTCAAAAATAGACAGTGTAGACTGGAACCATCTTGAATTTGGCAGATACGTATCTGATCATATGTTTCTATGCATATATAAAAATGGCGAATGGCAGGAGCCCCAGATTTTGCCTTTCCAGAATTTATCCTTGTCGCCGACTACGTTGGCCCTGCACTACGGGCAAAGCATTTTTGAAGGAATGAAAGCGTTCCGTACGGAAGATGGGAAAATAAATATTTTCCGGATAGAAAAACACCATGACAGGTTGAATAAGTCGCTGGCCCGATTGTGCATGCCGCCTGTGCCTTATGACCTGTTTAATACCGCTTTACAGGAATTGGTGCGGCTTGACAAAGATTGGGTTCCCGCATCTGAAAATGCAGCACTATATATAAGGCCTATTGTTTTTGCCAGTGAGGCAAAGTTTGGTGTTAAGATATCTGATGAATACCATTTCCTGATTATAACAGGACCTACACAAATGCTACACCAGAAACCTATTAAAGTAAAAGTAGAACGCCAGTTTATTCGGGCAGCCAAAGGCGGAACCGGTTTTGCAAAATGTGCAGGAAACTATGGCGGCGCTTTTTATCCCACTCAAAAAGCAAAAGAAGAAGGATTTGACCAGGTTATATGGATGGACGCATTTGAACATGAATACTTTGAAGAATCCGGTACCATGAACATGATGTTTGTAATTGATGGAAAACTGGTAACACCTCACATATCCGATTCCATCCTTGATGGAATCACAAGAGATTCTTTGTTACAAATAGCACAGGAATTAGGTATAGCTACGGAAGAAAGACCGGTAGGAATAACGGAATTCAAAAAAGCATTTACAGAAGGAAGAATTTCAGAAGTTTTTGGCGCCGGCACTGCAGCGGTCATTGCACCCATATCAAGTATCAGCATTGATGGAAAGGTTTATGAGCTACCTCCTTATTCAAACAATAGCATTCATTCTATACTGAAGCAAGAATTAGAAGCTATAAGGTCAGGAAAAAAAGAAGACATTTGGAAATGGAATAGCATAGTGAAATAATTATAACATTGTATCGTACGTTATTTATCCCGGTCTTCACCGGGATTTTTATTAGTTAATAATCAACCATTTTTCTTCTGTTTTGTATTTATCAAATGAGCGCTGTTCATACACTAAGAAATGTTCAAAGGATTCCTGCAACCCTGGAAAAAACTTGGGGTTTCTTTTCGGATCCTAATAATCTTTTAAACATAACACCTCCCTTTTTAAATTTGAAAGTAACTAATGAAATATTTGGAACTGAGACATACCAAGGACAAATCATTACCTATACAGTAAAACCTTTATTTGGTATACCCATTCATTGGATGACAGAGATCACCCATGTAGAACCAATGAAATTATTTGTAGATGAACAACGGAAAGGACCGTACAAACTGTGGCATCACCAGCACCATTTTAAAACCATCACAGGCGGCGTCGAAATGACCGATATTATTCACTATCGTTTGCCGCTGGGATTTTTGGGAAACGTAGCCAATGCATTGACAATAAAAACCAAACTAAATGAAATCTTTTTTTTCAGATTTCAAAAGATCAACCAGGTATTTGGCGAATGGCCTGATCAGAAAATACAATTAACGATTGATTAATTTTTACATAAAAGAAATGGGAATTATCTATCACATCACGTCAGCAGAAGCATGGAACCTGGCCAGGCAAAAAGGAGTTTACTCCGCACCTTCTTTAGAAACGGAAGGCTTTATTCATTGCAGTAATGGAGGACAGGTGGACGGCGTTTTAAATCGTTATTACAAAGGACAGAATCACTTAGTAAAACTTACGATTGACACAAACAAACTGGTTGCACCGTTACGCTATGACCTTGCACCTTCTATAAACGAGGAGTTCCCGCATATTTACGGCCCCATAAATACAGAAGCTGTTTTTGATGTACAGGAAATAGTGCAATGAATTTATCTTTTCTCGAACAGCCACCATAACCGCCGGCGGGGTTTAATCTTATAATTAGTAGTTATGTACTTTCTTATATGGTCCATTGCTTCTCCCACATCATCTGTTAATAAAACTAATGATAAGTCTTCTTCCGATATTGTTCCTTTTCTGGCCATGTCGTGCATTACATCCATTAATTCTTTATAAAACTTTGTTCCAAAAATTACCAATGGAAAACTGGTAATAGTTTTTGTTTGTATCAAAGTCAGGGTTTCAAAAAACTCGTCCATCGTTCCAAATCCTCCAGGCATAATAATAAAGGCATAAGAATATTTAATGAGCATAGTTTTACGGGTAAAGAAAAACTCAAACGTCATGCTCTTATGCAGGTACTTGTTAGTACTTTGTTCAAATGGCAATTTGATATTACAACCCACCGACCTGCCGCCATTTTCATACGCTCCCCTGTTGGCCGCTTCCATAATCCCGGGACCACCACCCGTTAAAGTGGTAAATCCTAATTCGGCAATACGCTTTCCAAATTCCCTGGCACATGTGTAATGCTCATTATCTTCTTTAAATCGTGCCGATCCAAATACTGTAATACACGGGCCCACAAAATGCAGTGTCCGGATGGCAGTAATCAATTCTAAAAAAACTTTCCAGGCAAATCTTAGTTCATAGCCACGGCTTTTGGGTCCCTCCAGGTACACATGTTCTTTTGGTGGAATAATGGGATCATATTTCTTTTTCCCGGGCTTGATTGTTTGTTGTTCCATAAAAATTAAAATTATCGATTTGTACGCCATCTTTTTATATCGCTATTGAGCACCTCTTGTGTCACTCACTTGTACGCCAACAAATCTGTTCATCACGGAAAATGGACTATAGACTTTCCTACATTTGCTTCATGAAGATCATTAGCTATAATGTAAATGGCATAAGAGCTGCTATAAAGAAAGGCTTTATTGAATGGCTAAAAACACACCCTGCCGACGTCATTTGCATACAGGAAAACAAAGCACAACAAAATGACCTTGATGCTAAATTATTTAATGAGCTAGGTTATCATGACCATTGGTTCTGCGCCCAAAAAAAGGGATATAGCGGTGTAACGGTTTTTACGAAAATAAAACCTGACCACGTGCAGTGTGGGACCGGCCACCAGCTAAGTGATGATGAAGGAAGAGTAATGCATTTAGACTTTGGAAAAGTGCGCCTGGTTAATGCCTATTTTCCATCCGGCACTTCCGGCGATGAACGCCAGACTTATAAATATCAATGGCTGGGTGAATTTTTTGATTACATACAGAACCTGCGCAAAACTTATCCCAATCTTATACTTTGCGGCGATTATAATATAGCGCATAAAGAAATTGATATTCATAACCCCACAGGCAATAAAAACACGTCTGGTTTTTTACCTGACGAAAGAGCATGGATGGATAAATTTTACGGCAACGGATGGATAGATACATTCCGCGAATTTCACCAGGAACCGCATCGCTATAGCTGGTGGAGTCAGCGTTTTCCTTCTGTGCGTTTAGCTAACAAGGGCTGGAGAATAGATTATATCAGTGTTACGGAACCTTTGAAACCTTACTTGAAAAACGCAGAAATTTATCATGATGTAAAGCACAGCGACCATTGCCCTATTTATTTGGAAGTTGATATTGAAAATGTGCGGGAATGATCATTTATAATGTGACAGTGAAAGTAGAGGCTTCAATCGCAGATGCCTGGTTGCAATGGCTGTTGCACGAACACATACGTGATGTTTTACAAACCAAATGTTTTACAGATTATAAAGTAGTGCGTTTGCTGGAAGTTGACGATACAGAAGGACCCACTTATGCTATACAATACCATGCAGCGACTAAAGCAGATTATAACAGGTATATAGAGTTGCATGCTCCCGAAATGCGTAAACGTTCTTCGCAAAAATGGGGCGATAAATTTATTGCTTACCGGAGTGTGATGCAGGTTGTTGAATAGCTGTGCAGAAAATAACTGAAGAAAATTTTTTGTTCTTCTATTTGTTGTATATTCCCTGTAAGCCTTGCGGGGTCTGCATTTCAGCTTACATAGTCTGAAACCCTTTACTGTAAAGCGTTTCAAGCCATTGACGGACAAAAACAATGTTACAACTCCCACGTAAATTCCCTCAAACCCTTGCGGCATAAGGATTTTAAGCGAGTCAACATTTTTCTCAAATGACGAAAATTATTTTGCCGGATAAAAAAACCGTCTATTTTTGTTGCACTCAAACTTTTTAAAATATCGAATATGAACAAAGCTGAACTGATCGCCAAGCTCGCTGATGATGCAGGCGTTACCAAAACCCAAGCGAATGCTGCTTTAGATTCTTTCGTAGAAGCCGTTACTAAAACTTTAAAAGGCGGTGGCAAAGTTACCTTAGTTGGTTTTGGAACATTTTCTGTTTCAAAACGTGCTGCCCGCAATGGCCGTAATCCTCAAACTGGTGAAGTAATTAAAATTAAAGCAAGGAAAGTTGCCCGCTTTAAAGCTGGTAAAGAGCTTTCGGCTAAATTGTAATTACAGCACAAACGCATTTAAGCCCCGTGTGTGCACGGGGCTTTTTATTTTTCCCGACATTTGCACAACAAAAAATATAATTATGGGCAGAGGTGATAAAAAAACAAAAAAAGGAAAAACGTTTAAAGGCTCTTTTGGTAAATCAAGACCAGCCAGCGACAAAAAAACAACGGGTAATAAGCCTGCTGTTAAGAAAGAAAGTTAGTTAGTTGAAAGGCTTGACAGGTTGATACTTTCTTCTTGAACTTTTAACCAATTTATCTTTTAAATCATCAGGGAGCAAGCCTTTCAATTTTCCACCTTCCATTTTCCTCCAGGGTATATTGAATCCTGTCATGCAATCGGCTGGGACGCCCCTGCCAAAATTCTATAATTACAGGTTGTACTATATATCCTCCCCAATGTGGCGGACGATCAATTCCTTTCTCCCTGAATTGTTCAGCAACTTCCAGGTAATGATTATCTAACCAGTTGCGGCTGTCGATAACCTGGCTTTGTGGAGAAGCCCAGGCGCCAAGCTGACTGCCTATGGGACGAGAGTGAAAGTAGTCATCACTGTCTTTTGCTGCTAGCTTTTTCACCAGGCCTACAATCCGCACCTGTCTTTCTACTTCTTTCCAAAAAAATACTAAACAGGCTTTTGGATTTTCTTCTAATTGTATGGCCTTATAACTTTTGTAGTTAGTGAAGAATACAAATCCATTTTTATCGAATCCTTTTAGCAAAACAATTCTGGCCGAGGGCATGCCGTCAATGGATGCAGTAGCTAGCGTCATCGCGTTCGCCTCGATAATTTCGCTTTGCAATGCCTGTTGCCACCACTTTTGAAATTGCTCAATTGGGTCAGGAGCAACATCGGTTTCCAGCAAACTTTGAGAAGAATAATCTCTACGCAAATCAGCAAGGGAAGAATTCATACAACTTATTGTTGCGCAAAGTTAAAGACCACGCTATTTACTCTGCTTCTTAAGTAAATAATCTCTTTCTTCAGCAATCATATCAAGCATACTTTCTAGTTCGCCAATACGACGCAATTCAGTTTGAAGTTTTTTATTGGTATCGGACACGGTTTGCAGGTCCGTATTCAGATCTTGTAGAAATTGTACTTTCTTTTGTAGTTGTTGCCTTTGCAAATTCGCTTCTGCCAATTTATCTTCCAGTGTGTTTAACTGTTGTTGCAACCTTTGATTTTCCGAAAATGTTTCATCCAGTTTCTCGGTCTTTCGTTGTAAATCCTTATGTATTTGTTCATAAGCTTCCCTGGTATCCTCCAATTCAAGCGCAAGATTATTAGCTCTTGCAGCCTGCTTTTCCAAGACAATCATTTTTGCCTGTAATTGCTCAAACTCCTGGTACACCTCTTCAATCCGGGCAGCCATTCTTTCAGAAATTGATGCCTGTTGTTTTGCCTCAGTTAATTCAACTTTATTTTTACCTAATTGAAGTTCGAGGGCTTTGATCTCATTTTGCAAATGTTTGTTCTCCATTTCCAATTCTTCGTTCCCATCATTCTCTATTTCTTCTACCTGATGCAAAAGCCCATTCAACAACTTTTGCTGTTGCAATATGGTTTCTTTCAGGTTTTCTACGGATTCTTCTTTGGTTGAAGGTTTATTTTTAATTTTTGTCTTTACCGGTTCTTCATCAACCCGGCTCTTTTGTTTTAGTTGTTTTGTTGGTTGAGGAAAAACTTCGGGTGTTTTTTGCAAAACAGGAGCAATATGTTTTATATATGAGCCCGGCCGTGCATAGGACCTTTGATTGGTATTCTCCAACGCTTGTTTTAACGACCTGCGACTGACAATAAAAAAATGGATAGCAAAGCATAATATAACAGCACCAATTAAGAGTACAGCAATTTCCAGAATGCTGAGATGAAGAGCTATAAGGTACATTCAGTTAGTTCAGTAAGTTTTCGGTTAACAAACTAATGATTTTTTCCGGAACGCAAAAACTTAACAAAAAAACTATCCTTTAACTAAAGTACCTACTTTCTCACCCGTAACAACCCTACGTAAATTCCCGGGTTTGTTCATGTCAAACACCACAATCGGTAGTTCGTTTTCCATACATAGTGTAAAGGCCGTCATATCCATTACATTCAGTTTACGGGTAATACATTCCTGGAAAGTAATGGTGCCAAATTTTGTAGCAGAGGCATCTTTTTCAGGGTCGGCTGTATAAATTCCATCTACCCTTGTGCCCTTCATAATCACATCTGCCTTTATTTCAATAGCCCTGAGAGAGCCTGCCGTATCTGTAGTAAAGTATGGATTACCCGTACCGGCACCAAAAATGACTACTCTTCCTTTCTCAACATGCCTGATGGCTCTCCGGCGAATATAAGGTTCCGCAATCTGTTCCATTTTAATGGCGCTTTGCAAACGGGTATACACCCCAATCTTTTCCAGGGCAGCCTGTAAAGCCATTCCATTAATTACGGTAGCCAGCATTCCCATATAATCACCGTGGGCTCTTTCAATACCGGTTTCTGCTTCATTCATACCACGGTAAATATTACCTCCCCCAATTACTATTGCCACCTGAACACCTAAATCTATAATAGATTTAATGTCCTGAGCATAATTACCCAGTACCGCTGTATCAAACCCAAAACTTTTATCACCCATTAAAGACTCACCCGAAAGCTTAAGAAGAATCCGTTTGTACTTTGGAAGCATAATAACAATTTATAAGCGCTGCGAAGATAGAGGTTTTGAATTTTTATGAAGCGGGCTTTTATCCTTACCATTTTACTTCTGTTGTGTCACTCACTTGTACGTTCCATAATTCTATTCAACATGACCCTTCTCAATTAAACCTGCAACGCCGGCTATTGACTTTGTGTTTTTCAAGTTGAATTTTACTCTTATTTTTCACCCCGTGATTTACTCTGTGCTTAAGATATATGCCAGGCTTGCTATCAAGGTTTATTGCCGCAGAATTATTATTAACCGGCCCGAAGTTTTGAAAAGCAACGGGCCCTTGTTATTAGCAGCCAATCATCCTAATTCCTTTTTAGATGGAATGATACTTACCACACTTTTTGATCATCCTGTACACTCCTTAGCTCGCGGAGATGTGTTTAAAAACAAATGGATCAATAAAATTTTGCGAAGGATACAGTTGCTGCCCGTTTATCGTACCAGTGAAGGCGTTGAAAACCTCGAGCACAATTACACCACTTTTGCAGCCTGCCTGCAGGCATTTCACAAAAACGGGATTGTACTCATTTTTAGTGAAGGGAGATGCGAGAACGAATGGCACTTGAGGCCCTTAAAAAAAGGAACTGCAAGACTGGCTACTGCCGCATGGCACACAGGAATTCCGCTGAAAGTGCTTCCCGTAGCCATTAATTACAGCTCCTTCAAAAACTTTGGTAAAGAAGTACATTTATTTTTTGGAGAAACCATTACTGCAAAGAGCCTCGATTTAAACGCACCGCAAGGCAAGCAATTGATTGATTTTACAAGTTTATTACATGCGCAACTCAAGCAATCCGTTTATGAAATAGATGAAAATGATAAAATAAAAGCAAAAGAAGTTTTTTCAGTAAAGAAAGACGCCTCTTTTTACCTGTTGTTTATACCGGCTGTTATTGGCTTTGTTTTTCATGCCCCTTTATATTATCTAAGTAAAAAACTTACTGAACTTCGCTTCAAGCATAACGGACATTACGATTCTGTGATAACAGGTATAATTTTAATAGCGTATCCTTTATACCTGCTCGTCTTTTTTTTAATAGCATTTGTCACACAACCAGCTTTAGGATTTATGGTACTTTTGATAATGCCTATAGTCGCCTGGGCCTCTATGCAGGTAAAATACCAGCTTGGCTTTTAATCTTCCCTCATCTTAATGAATTCTTTTTCTCCCTGTGTTGTTTCTTACTTTTATATAAACTACCTGTTATGGCACTTCTTATTTTTGGAATCATTGTATTGATTCTTGCTCTTTCCCTTCGAACCGTTCCTAACCTGTCCCGTTTTTCCAGGACAGGCACACTTATAGCTATCGTACTTATCGTCCTGGGAATTGTAATAAGCAGCTTTGTACAAATCGATGCAGGACAAGTAGGGGTAACAAAACTGTTTGGGAAAGTTCAACCCAATGTACTTACAAGTGGATTACACCTCATTAACCCTTTATATGAAATTGAGCACCTGGATGTAAGAACACAAAACTATACCATGAGTGGTATCAACGATGAAGGCCATAAAGCAGGTGACGATGCCATCAGGGTGTTGACGGCAGATGGTTTGGAAGTGACAATTGACCTCACGGTTTTGTATCGCGTTGTGGCGTCAGAAGCGCCAAGATTAGTGAGAGAAACAGGCGTTAACTATGAAGACAAAATTGTTCGTCCTATTGCCCGCACCCGCATACGTGATAACGCTGTGTATTATGAAGCCATAGCCTTGTATTCAACTAAAAGAGATGAATTTCAAACCCGAATATTTAAAGGCATTGAAGCAGATTTCAAAAGCCGGGGACTGTTGCTTGAAAATTTACTGGTAAGAAATATTACGCTGCCAGCCACAGTAAAAGGTTCAATTGAGCAAAAAATTCAGGCAGAACAAGAATCACAAAAGATGCAATTTGTATTGGCTAAGGAAAGACAGGAAGCTGATAGAAAAAGAGTAGAGGCGCAGGGTATAGCCGACTACCAGCGCATTATCAGTGAAAGTCTCACCGATAAGCAATTGCAATATGAACAAATTAAAGCCACCATGGAGATTGCAAAATCGCAAAATGCAAAAATCATTATGATGGGTAGCGGAAAAACGACGCCAGTGATATTAGATGCAAAACAATAAGTTGGTATTACTTATGTAAGACATTTTTCTCGTCCTTATTTTCTTTCTCTAAATGACATGACTAATAAGATGGAAAATTACAGCCATGAAAGAAATATTATTCACGCGGCACCCTTGTGAGCACTGTTTACTTTCACTTCACTGCCAACAGCTTTTAGTCAACAAACCTACTGACGCCCTTGCTTGGCTTCACTCGTGTTTACTTCCGGTTTCTTTGAACCTAGCGATACTTACATGCACAAAATGTTGAGCCTATAAGAGGTTGTATTCAATTCATAAATTGATAAAGCGATGCTTTCACCTTTCATTTGAAAATTTCATTAACTGCATACTCTTTTAAGGATTTTCAAAACTGTTTATTAAGCAGAAATTATTGGTTTTTACTAATGTGCCTTCTGTGCTATCGAAATTCAATTATATAAAACATTGACAGGCCAATACTTTTAACCCGTTATTTATTTATAACCACAAAAAACTTTTTATGAAAAAATTTTTATTACTTATCTGCATTGTTGCCTGCACGGCAGCCTCAAAAGGCCAGGATGTGAGAAAAGCTTCTTTTGGGATTAAAGCCGGGGCTAATTTTTTTACGATCAAAGGAGAAGATTATAAAGATGCCGGATTTAAGACAAAAACGGGTCCTCATGCTGGTTTATTTTACCAAATTCCTATTGCCCCTTTATTCAGCATTCAACCAGAGTTAATGTATTCAAGTGAAGGAATAAAATATGAGGACGAGGATCTAAAAGCTTTAGTTCATTTGAATTATCTCAATCTTCCTGTAATGTTTCAATTTGTTACGCCATCTGGCTTTTATGCAGAAACCGGCCCGCAACTTGGTTTTGTGCTTAAAGCAGTAACAAAGTTTGAACCTTCCTTAGGAGATAAATATGAAGAAAACCTAAAAGAAGATATTAATAAAGTTGCCTTTTCATGGGGATTTGGAGCCGGGTATATGATAGGCCGGTTTGGTATAAGTGGCCGCTATAATCTTGGACTTTCTAATCTTCCAAAAAGAGCAGATGACCCGCAAGTGGAGGTTCCGAACGACAAATCCAGTGGGTTTCAAATAAGCCTGGTTGCAAGACTAACTAAATGATTGCAAAAACATCCGAAAAACTTTTGTTTACATAAATAAGAGTGCCCTGTATTAATAATTTAGATTCATCTTAATTAAAAACATCACGAAAAAGTTAGTAATAAGGTCCTCAGAATATTTATATAACAATAGTAGGGAACCAACTTAATTAAGAACAGCTGAAACAAATGATAATGTCATACTCTCAATAAAAAAGCCCGTCATGATTGATGACGGGCTTTTTATTTTATTAAAAATTTATTTAACCCAGTGCCACACGTTTGAACCCGATTACTTTCACATCAGTACCAACACTTTTCAAATAGTCCCCTACAGATTTTGAGCTGTCTTTTACAAAGGGCTGAGCGGTTAATGTACTTTCCTTAAAAAAGGCATTTAGTTTACCTTCAGCAATTTTGCCAATCATTTCATCAGTTTTGCCAGCCATTTTAGGGTCTTGCTTCATCTGCTCTACCACAATGTTCCTTTCACGTTCTACCACTTCCGGAGGAACTGAATTGGCGTCAACAGCTACTGGATTCATTGCTGCAATTTGCATAGCTATATCCTTACCAGCTTCGCCCACTTCTTTGTTGAAACCAACTAATACACCCATACGGTAAGCACCATGAATATAAGAAGCTACATAAGGTGCCTCCACTTTTTCAAAACGGCTTATGCCAATCTTCTCACCAATAGAGGCTAACTTATCGTTGATCAGGTCAGATACTTTAGAACCATTTACAGTTACTTCATTTAATTCCTCGGCGCTATTAACATTGTTGGCAACAGCTGCATCAGCAATGCTTTGGGCAAAAGCTACGAAGTCTGCATTTTTAGAAACGAAGTCTGTTTCAGAAGAGATAGTAACAACAAAACCGGTTTTATTATCAGCCGTTGTTTTTGCAATTACCACACCTTCTTTGGCTTCTCGGTCGCTACGCTTTGCCGCTACTTTCTGGCCTTGTTTACGCAACCAATCGATAGCGGCCTCAAAATCGCCGTTGGTTTCTGTCAATGCTTTACGGCAATCCATCATACCTGCACCAGTTGCCTGGCGAAGTTTGTTTATCTCCTGAGCGGAAATTGTTACAGTTGACATAGAAATTAATTTGTCAATTTGAAAATATGGCAATGTGCCAATTCGTACTACACAGTGCCGGTTAGTATTACAGAATGTACAAGAGTGCGACGCAACAAAAGCATCATACAGGCACAACTGCTGGTTTCCACTCTTATAAATTCAATTAAAAGAACTATGTGTGTCTTTATACAGATTGTGACAGCCATCGGCTATTTCAAATGAGCACATCATCACATTATCTCCGTCCACCACCAGGGCCACGGCTTCCGCCGCCTGCTCCACCGGGTGTACGACGACGTTGACCGCCGCCTGCTCCACCAGGACCGCGTCCTCCAGCTCCGGGGCCACGGCTACCTGCGCCAGGACCACGTCCAACACCACCTTGTCCACCGCGGCCACCACGTCCACGTCCGCCTTCGGCTTGCGCTTCGGCTTCCAAACGGGCTGCTCTTCTTTCATTTTCCTGGTCGGTTCCTGCATCTTCGCCTTCATCATCCTTAGCAGCTTGTCTTTCCGCTAATCCTTCTGCAATAGCAGCTGTGATATAGTTCGTGATGATAGCAATTGACTTAGTAGCATCATCATTAGCCGGAATAGAGAAGTCAACTTTATTGGGGTCGCAGTTGGTATCAACTACACCAAACGTGGTGATCCCTAAACGTTTTGCTTCGGCCAAAGCAATGTGCTCATGACCAATGTCAACAATGAACAAAGCGGCGGGTACACGCCCTAATTGAGCGATGCCCCCTAATACTTTTTCCATTTTTTCTTTATCGCGACTAAGTGTCAAACGCTCTTTCTTGGTAACTGAATCAAAAGAACCATCGCCTAACATTTTTTCAATACTCTGCATTTTCTTCACACTTTTGCGAACGGTGTTGAAGTTGGTTAACATGCCGCCTAACCAACGCTCCGTAACAAAAGGCATGTTTACACGCTGTGCACATTCTGTAACAATATCCTTGGCTTGTTTTTTAGTACCAACAAACAGGATTTTTTTACCGCTACGGGCAATTTGTTTTAAGGCAGCAGCCGTTTCCTGGAGGGCTTCCGTTGTTTTATTAAGATCAATGATGTGAATGCCTTTCTTCTCGGCAAAGATGTAAGGCAACATCTTAGGATTCCACTTCTTCTTCAGGTGTCCAAAATGCACACCTGCTTCAAGGAGTTGTTGCTGTAACGAAGTGTTTTGTTCCATTTTATTTGAATAAGAATTTGAATAATAAGATTAACGTTTAGAGAACTGGTAGCTTCTGCGGGCTTTCTTTTTACCGAACTTCTTACGTTCAACAGAACGTGGGTCACGTTTCAGTAAGCCGGCTGCCTTTAATGCCGGACGAAAGTCGGGGTTTAACTCTACCAATACACGGGCAATACCCAGCATAGCAGCTTCGGCCTGGCCCTTTACACCGCCACCAACAGCATTGATCTTTATGTCAAATTTGTCGGCAGCTTCAACGGTTTGAAGAGGTCTTACAACCTGGTTTTGCAGGTAAACCAGTGAAAAATATTTTTTGTAATCTTTATCATTTACAGTGATAGAGCCGGTGCCACGAGAGATAAATACCCTGGTAACAGCTTCTTTACGGCGACCAACACTATTTTTTTGCTTTTCCATTATGTTGTATTTGGAAGATTAAAATTTCAATTCTTTAGGTTGTTGAGCGGTATGAGGATGCGTGTCACCGGCATACACAAATAGTTTCTTATACATCTGCCGTCCTAAACGATTTTTAGGCAACATACCTTTTACAGCTCTTTCAATTAGTACTTCCGGCCTGCGTTTTATAAGGTCCCTGGCAATTTCTTCCCTACGGCCGCCAGGATGTCCTGTATAGCGGTCATAGACTTTCTCATCCATTTTGTTTCCTGTTAGTTTCACTTTTTCAACGTTTGTAACGATAACAAAATCGCCACAGTCAACGTGAGGGGTATAATATGCCTTGTTCTTACCGCGAAGAATCGCAGCAATACGAGAGCACATACGTCCCACGGTTTGATTGGTACCGTCCACAACATACCAGTTACGTTGTACGGTAGCCGCATTCGCATGCTTGGTTGTAAAATGTAATTTGCTCATGATTTGAATTTGGTGTTACGACCATCCTCGTAACGCTTTTTAAAATTGAGGCGCGAAGATAGGGATATGACGGTATCTGAACCAAGTATTTGGATCGCTAATTTTTATAGCGCCTTTATAACTAATTGAAAAACAATTAAATTTTTGCAAGCTTTTTAAAGTCATTAACAAAATGTGCCATAAAAATCAGAAGCTTTATGACGTTTGAAATTGATTGCCAGCTTTAATAGAGATTAGTCTTAGCCTTTTATAGCAATATTTAAATTAATAATTAAGACAACGACTTGAGTATTTCATTTTTAATTTAGTAAAATGGAACCCATACAACCCCTGGGGAGAACAACATTTGGAAATCCTGGTAATACCGGAAATGTTTTATCGGAGGCAGAAGCCCTGGATCTCCTGAACAACTGGGTAGAAAACGAAAAGCTGCGTTTGCACATGAAGCAAGTTGGCGCTGTTATGAAAGCCTGGGCTTCAGAAAAAGAAAAACTATCGACGGAAGAAGCCCATAAATGGTGGTTGGCCGGTCTGCTGCATGATGCCGACTGGGAGAAATATCCTAATGATCACTGCAGGATTATTATTGAAGAACTGGAGAAAAGAAATATTGATCCTGCTATTATCCAATGCATTGCTTCTCATGGCCCACGACATTTTGGAGTGGAACCACAAAACACAATGGACAAAATGATTTATGCTTTTGATGAGCTGTCTGGCTTTATTCATGCCGCGGCATTAATCAGGCCTGCGAGGTATGAGGGAATGGATGTAAAAAGCATTCAAAAGAAATTAAAAACACCATCGTTCGCGGCACAGGTAAGTCGGGAAGATATTAACGATGCTATTGGTCGTATCTCTGCTCCTTTGGAAGACATCATTGACTTTATAATTAACCATCAAAAAGATATCCGTTAGAAGTTTGCACAAAGCAATCGTCAACCGGTTAAAGAGGCACCGGCAATTAATAGAGGACAAACCTCAAACAATCGTCTACTATTAGATCACTACTCTTACTGTCTTTAACCGGCCAGCTTCCTGGCTGTTTTTTTTAAGACCAGATTTTAATTTATAAAGTTTTCCTGGCCTGTGAGGTACATCTTCTTCCATTTCATTGAGATCTACGAGCCAGTTTTTAAGATTGATTCTTTTTCTAAAATTTCTCCGGTCCAGTTCCTGCCCTAAAATAGCCTGGTAAAGGTCCTGCAATTCGCGAAGAGAAAACTTTTCGGGTAAGAGGTTAAATATTACAGGGTGCTCTAAAATTTTTTCCCGTAAGCGTTGCAGACAAGTATCCAATATTAATTTATGATCAAATGCCATTTTATCGATTTCAGTTATATTATGCCAGTGCAGTTCATTATGCGTCAACTGAAGTTTATGGCTTTTGATGTTTACCAAAGAATAGTAGGCGGTTGTAACAACCCGTCCTGAAGGGTGCCTGTCTACGTTACCAAATGTGTGCACCTGCTCCAGGTATACATCTTTCAAACCGGTTCTTTCCCGTAATACACGGTACGAAGCACTTTCCAGGTCTTCATTCGGTGTCACCAGGTCTCCAAGTAAAGACCATAACCCTTCAAATTCTTTTAGATCCGACTTGATCAGAAGTACCTTTAATTGTTTGTCGTCATAACCAACAATGACACAGTCTACAGAAACGGCAATATTGAAATATTCCTGGTGACTCGTTTTTTCAATCGCAGCGGTTTTCAATCCTGATTTTTGCATATACTTTTTTGAGCAGTTATGGAACTGGTTGAGGCAAGTTGTTTAGGCCGGCCTTTGAATAACAAAGCCTCTTAAAAACATGTATTTTTTAATTCTTAATTGACGCAACGCAAATTGCCATAAAGAATCATACAAACTAAAGAAAAGACTTCTGGTCTGTACATCTTTTTGTATAACGAGGCTACCCATAGCAGCCACGGAAAATAGCAGCAATCTTTTCATAATAAGTGAATTCAGTCTAAAGATAATATAGGTACTTAAAACACATTGTTTTTATGCAAGACTTTAATCGGAGCTAGTATTTTTACAAGGTATATGACTACTAATCAGGCCAAACAACTTCAGGATAAAACCTTCAGCATCCTTAAAAAGATAAAGGCAGAGATCATAACCACTAAAGATATAGAAGAACTCAGGGACGTATTGCGTTTTCACGAATACCGCTATTATATCCAGAGCGATCCGCTTATATCTGACTTTGAATATGACACTTTATATAAACAATTAGAAGCATTGGAAAAAGAAAATCCTGACCTTATTGTGCCTGATTCTCCCACACAAAGAGTGGCCAAAGGATTAACCAGGGAATTTCCAACAGTTCAGCATTTGGTGCCGATGCTTTCACTGGATAACTCTTATGACAGTAAGGATTTAGTTGATTTTGACAGAAAAGCCAGGGAATTGACGGGCTTAAAAGAAATCGAATATTGCATTGAACCAAAATTTGACGGCGCCAGCATTTCACTCATTTATGAAGATGACCACCTTGTTCGCGGCGCCACCCGGGGCGATGGTGTTCGGGGCGATGATATAACACCCAATATCAAACAAATAAGAACTATTCCCTTGTCAGCCAGGTTTTCGGAGCATGGTTTACAAACAGTGGAAATAAGAGGTGAGGTATTAATTAATAAGGACAATTTCAAAACGTTTAATGAGGGACTCGTAGAACAGGGATTGCCTCCATTGGCAAATCCTCGAAACGCAGCTTCCGGCACTTTGCGAATAAAGGATCCCGTTGAAGTAAGACGCAGAAAGTTAGAAGCTTTCGTTTACCATGTTAGTTATTATACACTTAATGATGGAAGCACAGATTTGCAATCTCATTCTGAAACGCTGGAAATGCTTTGGGACCTTGGCTTTAGAAGCCCTTCTAAAGAAAAAAAAGTTGTAAGCGGCATCCAGCCGGTTATTGATTATTGTCATGAATATGAGGCCCGCCGCGATGACCTTCCTTACGAAATAGACGGCATGGTGATTAAGGTCAACGATTTTGAATTGCAGGACCGCATGGGCATGACCACACATCATCCCCGGTGGGCTATTGCCTATAAGTTCAAAGCAAGACAAGGCACCAGTAAATTACTAAGAATAGAATACCAGGTGGGCAGAACCGGCAACATTGGGCCTGTAGCTAAAATAGAACCGGTACATATCGGGGGAGTAACTGTGGGCTCCATTTCGCTTTTTAACGAAGATGTGATCCGTGAAAAAGATATTCGTATAGGCGATACAGTTTTAGTAGAGAGAGCCGGCGATGTAATTCCTTACATTGTTAAGCCATTAACGGAGCTGAGGACTGGTGAGGAAAAGCCTATACGGTTTCCCACTCATTGCCCATCTTGTAAAGATGAATTATATAAATCTGTAGATGAAGCTGCCTGGCGATGCGTAAATATAAATTGTCCTGCACAGGTGCTGGAAAGACTTATGCATTTTGCCAGCAAAGATGCTATGGACATTAGAGGCCTGGGCGCTGCCCTTATTGAAAAGTTTTATAACCATGGTTGGCTAACTTCAATTCCACAAATTTATCAATTGGATTTTGAGGCCATCAGTCAATTAGAGGGATTTGGGAAAAAGTCTGTTGATAATCTTACCACAGCCATCGAAGTTTCAAAAAAACAACCTCTCCATCGTTTGATTTATGCATTGGGAATTCGTTATGTTGGAGAAACAATGGCAAAAACTTTGGCCCACGCTGTCGACCACTTACTTGACCTTCAAACCTTTGATGAAGAAGCGCTACAAAACCTGGAAGATGTAGGCCCCAAAGTAGCAGGCAGTGTGGTTCAGTTTTTTAGCAACCAGGATAACATTCAAATGATCGCGGCGCTTGAAGCTTTAGGACTTCAATTAAATAATGATAAAAAGGATGCCGCGGGCGGTAGTCTTTCTGGCCAGACGTTTCTTTTTACAGGTACTTTGGCTAAGTTAAAACGAAGTGAAGCAGAAGAGGTAGTAGAACAAAACGGCGGAAAAATTGTTTCTGGCGTTAGTAGCAAACTCAACTACCTGGTAGTAGGAGAAGATGCGGGAAGCAAACTTGAAAAGGCAAAGAAAATTAATAGTGTCAAAATACTTTCAGAAGACCAATTTTTAAAATTAATAGACGGCCTCGCTTGAGGCAAATAATGGGAGCTGGCGTATAGCCTTTTCTTCCTATTAGAATGCAGTTGTAACCATTGCCATTGTCCAAATGTCTGTAAAAGATGCCGAAGAAACCGCGGCATAAAATTTTCATACTCAAGTTTACCACTATAGTGAACCGTTATAATCTGGAGCCGTAAAAAAAGATGCTATGATTAAAAAGTTACCGGGCGAAGTATGGAAACCTTTGGTTTTTAAGGGAAGTAAAGAACTACGCAATCATTATGCAATATCGTCAACCGGCCGTATAGCCAGCTATAAAGAGGATGTACTCAAAGACGGAAAGTTATTGAACGGATCACTTACCACGGGTTATCGCACCCTCAACCTGCACAGGCCCGGCCATAAAGGTACTTTGTATATTCATCGTGAACTGGCCAGACTTTTTTTAAAACGCCCTTCATTAAAACATAGATTTGTAATTCATAAAAACCACGACAAACTCGACAACGCTGTAAAGAACCTGGCTTGGGCTACACTGGACGAAATGATTCAGCACCAGCAACACAGTCCGGCTAAAATAGCTTATAAGAAAAAACAAGCAACCCGTGAAGTTGGGCTGAAACTTACGGCTTCCCAGGTAAAAAAAATTAAAGACCAGCTCTATAATAAAAACCGGAGGCTGACCATTAAGCAACTGGCGGATAAGTATGCGGTAAGTGAAATGACCATGTACCGCATTAAGAGTGGAGAGAACTGGGGAAGGGTTTAATGAGTACGATCTTCTCATGAATTGTTCCTTCAAGTACTTAGTAAAAGCTAATAATAGATTCACATACCTTTACAACCTATTCCGCTTTCTCTAAAACTGCTTTTTCTTTACTCAAAATAAAGGAGGGTCTATGGTTGTTCGTTTAACCTTTTGCAAGTTCTTCCCCGAACGTATTGCAGAAGCAAGAAAAATTTACAATGAGCAAGTGATTCCTGTTGTAAAAAGACAAAAAGGCAACATGGGTTGCCGTTTGCTTGAGCCTACAGGCAAAACAGATGATTACATTTCCGTTACTGAGTGGAAAACAAAAGCTGATGCGGATGCTTATCATGCCAGCGGCGTTTACAAAAAACTGGTGAATAAGCTAGATGGTTTCTTCATGAAACTTCCTGAATTGAAAACTTACAAGGTAGAAGAAGCACGTGTTGCTGTTCCTGATCATTTGTAATGAACAGGTCGACAAAATTAGTTACCTCTTAAATGAAGTTCCATCAGGGTAACTAACTTTTGTTTTATAAGCAGTAGAGTCGATAATTTTCTCGCCTGGGACTGAAATGGTTTGCTTACCATATTGCCTACCTTCATTTGATGTTAGAACCACAGACGCTCAGGTTTCTTGCCCAACTAAAAAAGAACAACAATAAGCCCTGGTTTGACGCACACAGGGCACAATATGAAGCAGCGCGGATTGACTTTTCCAACTTTATTCAACTGGTGATCGATGCAGTACAAAAATGGGATACAACTATAACGGGAATAACTTCAAGAGAATGCCTCTTCCGTATTAACAGGGATATCCGTTTTTCAAAGGATAAGCAGCCATACAAAAGCAACTTTGGCGCTTCTATTAAAAGGGGCGGAAGAAAATCTGGCTTTGCCGGTTATTACTTTCATTGCGAACCTGGCAACAGCTTTATTGGAGGCGGACTTTGGATGCCTGAGTCACAACCGCTAAGAAATGTACGGCAGGAGATAGATTATAACTGGGATGAATTTCAGAACATTCTAAATGAAAAAAATTTTAAAAAGGCTTTTGGAGATATCTATAAAGGAAGCGAGCTAAGTTTAAGCACTACGCCCAAAGGTTATGAAAAAGATAACCCTGCGGCTGATTATATAAAACTGAAATGTTTTATTGCAGAAACTAAAGTCAATGACGAAGAATTAACCAGGGCCAGCTTACATAAAAAAAC
>DAIQPL010000296.1:0-5313 GCA_036787395.1 Flavisolibacter sp.
CTGTTACCGGCAGCAGTGTTATGGAAGCACCCGATGCGTTGCGTGATGTGCAGAACTATTATAATGAAATTGATCGTCCGCATGTTGTTATCAGTTTGTTGACATCCTCTGCAAAATCACCTACAGGAAAGTTGTTAATGTGCGCCAGTAATACCTTTTTATTTACCGAGCCGCATGGCCGTGAACCAAGAGTCATCCATGAAATGTGGGACAATAATATGCACCTGATGAAATTCAGTAAAACAATTAAGTCGGGTGAAACATATCGTTTTTCAATGGCAGGTGCCTCTATTACAAGCGCCCATCACGATGATCCATTAAACCAGGCAGAACGCCTTACTATTTATGCAAAACTGGAAGGGCGTGACAGGCTATTACAATTTCATCAAAAAGCCTGGGATAGTCTTTGGAATAGCGATATACAAATTGAAGGAGATCCGCAGTCGCAGCAGGATGTGCATAGTATGCTATACCACTTGTATTCTTTTGTAAGGGAGGGAACGGCTTATTCACCTTCGCCAATGGGACTTAGCGGCCTCGGTTATAACGGTCATGTGTTCTGGGATGCTGAATTATGGATGTACCCTGCTTTGTTGGTTATGCATCCTGAACTTGGCAAAAGCATGATGGAATACCGGTTCCAACGCCTGGAAGCTGCAAAGCGAAATGCTTTTGCCAATGGTTTTAAAGGAGCTATGTTTCCATGGGAAAGCGCAGAATCGGGTGTGGAAGAAACGCCGGTATGGGCCTTGAGTGGGCCTTTTGAACATCACATTACGGCTGATGTGGCAATGGCTGTATGGAATTATTATGCGGTGACCCAGGATAAACAATGGCTGCGCGAAAAAGGCTATCCCATCCTTTCTGCTACGGCTGATTTCTGGGCATCAAGGGTGGAAAGAAATGGGCTGGGACACTATGATATTAAAAACGTAGTAGCGGCTGATGAATGGGCAGAAAATGTAGACAATAATGCATTTACCAATGCAGCTGCAAAGGCCAACCTCCAGTATGCAACCCAGGCTGCAAAAATAATAGGTATCATACCCAACCCTGATTGGACATTGGTTGCCAATAATATTCCCATTCTTAAGTTAGAAAATGGCGTCACCCGTGAACATGCATCTTATAAGGGAGAAGGTATTAAACAAGCCGACGTAAATTTATTAGCCTATCCCCTGAAAGAAATAACTGATCCAAAACAAATTCAAAGAGACCTTGAATATTATGAAACGAGAGTGCCCAACGAAGGCACGCCCGCTATGACCCAGGGAGTTTTTGCTTTGTTGTATGCTCGCCTTGGCAACGGAGAAAAAGCCTATCATTGGTTTAAGGAGGCTTATGTACCAAACCTCAATCAGCCATTCCGGGTGATAGCAGAAACCAAAGGAGGGACCAATCCTTATTTTGCTACAGGCGCAGGAGGTATTTTACAGGCCGTGCTTATGGGTTTTGGAGGGTTGGAAATAACCCCAGGTGGAATTGTTCAGGTTTCGTCTGCCTTGCCAAAGAATTGGAAATCTCTGAAATTGACAGGTATTGGCACTGACAAAAAAACATTTACCGTTAAATAGCCACAATTCTAGCCTTAATAAAGAACAATATAAAAGGGCGTTCCGGGAAATAAAACCGCAGAAATAAAATAAAATCTGGTAACTTTCCCGAGATTCTAAACTGCTTCATATTTGAGACGACTGTTTGCTATATTATTCCTTATTATTCTTCTGTTCAATTTTTATGGGTATAGGTTGATGATTGACTTTATGCAAACCCGTAACGCAACAGTTCTGGAAGCGAGGTTAAATGAAGCCCAGTACAATGATGACGAATTACTATCAATAAAGACACCACTTAAT
Organism: Flavisolibacter sp.; assembly: GCA_036787395.1. Taxonomy (GTDB): domain Bacteria; phylum Bacteroidota; class Bacteroidia; order Chitinophagales; family Chitinophagaceae; genus Flavisolibacter. Next base: position 1,857 of record DAIQPL010000296.1, read on the forward strand.
CTTCCCTATTATTCCAGTTCACCTGATTACGAGAGGGCTTATGGCTCTGTGAAAGTAAATGGGACAACTTACGAATATGTAAAACGACGGGTACACCAGGATACACTGGAACTTCTTTGCCTGCCTGATAGAACAAAGATGCAATTACAGTCGGTTGAAAACGAATTTCTTAAATTAGCTATAGGCGGAACCTCTACGCAGAACGAGAAAAAACCCATTAATTTAAAATTAAGCTTTCCTGATTTTTTTCAGGACTTACATAGTTTTTCAATTGCCATTGTTTCAACTGGTTTAACTAACTACTACTCTTCAAATACCACTTTTTTAAAAGCTGATTATTCCTTCATAGACGAGCAGCCGCCTAAATCAATGCGTCCTTCAATTTGATTTTTTTTGCATTGATTTAAACACTAATTAATATGAAGAAGTTTGCTTTACTGCTTTATGTGGCAGCAAGTTTAGTTGCCTGCAAACAAAAAGATTATACAAAATTCACCAATGACCCAATTCTTTATTGCAAAACAGTAAAGAAGTTAAACGACGTTGTATTGTATAATAACTTTTCTCCTGTGGTAGCTAGCCGCAACTATGCGTATGCTAATATTGCTGCCTATGAATGTGTGGCTGCGGGCGATAGTAACTATCAATCCTTAAGTGGACAGATAAAACATTTGCCTCTTATGCCCAGAGCGTCTGCCGGTCAAAAAATAAATTACCAGTTAGCATCCCTCCTGGCCTTTATAAAAGTAGGGAATGCAGTAACCTTTCCTGAAGGTGTGTTAATAGATTACTGGAAAGAACTTCAAAAAAACGCAGAGAATGCCGGTGTGCCACGAGATGTAATAAAAAACACTGTTGCATTTAGTGATACCGTCGCTGCTACTGTTTTAAAATGGAGTAAGGGTGATAAATATGCACAAACAAGAAGTGCAGAAAAGTACACTGTAAAACAGGAAGACGGAAGATGGATACCCACTCCACCTGCATATGCCCAAGCCTTAGAACCCAGGTGGTGTGACATTCGTCCTTTATTGCTGGATTCCGCTTCACAATTCCTACCTCCGCTGCCCCTGGCATATAACATGAAGGATACTGCATCTCCTTATTGCAGGGAAGTGATGGAAGTGAAAAATATAGCAATGAATCTGACGGACGAGCAAAAACATATTGCCGACTTCTTTGATGATAATCCATTCAACCTGCATGTAACGGGTCATGTAATGTATGCAACTAAAAAGTTTTCACCTCCTGGTCACTGGATGAATATTGTAGGTATTGCTGCTGAAAAGTCCAAGGCAGATTTTAATAAAACAGTAGCTGCTTATACCGAAACAGCAATTGCTTTATTTGACGGCTTTATTGCCTGTTGGAAGGCGAAGTATTCCGGCAATACTATTCGTCCTGAAACAGTAATTAATAAATACATTGATCCTTCGTGGCAACCCTATATTCAAACGCCCCCTTTTCCTTCTTATGTCAGCGGTCATTCAGTTATTTCGGCAGCATCGGCGGAAGTAATGACCCAACATTTTGGAGATAACTTTACTTATACCGACACGTCAGAGCTTGAATTCGGCATTCCAAATCGTTCATTTAAATCATTTAAAGATGCAGCTTTGGAAGCTTCATGGTCGCGTTTGTATGGCGGTATTCATTTCAGATCTGATTTGGAACAAGGCAATTTGTTGGGAAAACAAATTGGAGAATATATAGTCAGGAGACTTCACATGGGTCGTAAAGAGACCCAATTATCTTATAACCGATAAACTAATTTTATGAGACAAATACTCTTTATACTTTCTTTATTCATTATTTATCATACATCAAATGCACAAGGCTGTGTTGCTATTCGCAGTAATGGCAGTACCTGCACTATGATGGGTTTGCATGAAGGTCACCAGAATACAAGTGACTGGACCTTTGCTATTAACAGCCGCTATTTTAAATCGTACAAACATTTTGTAGGAACGGAAGAGCAAAATGAAAGGGTGGAAAATGGCACGGAGGTAATCAATCATTTTTTTTCTACAGAGTTTGGCATTAACCGTCAAATCAATGATCGCTGGTCCTTTGCTTTTTATGCTCCCCTGATTAGCAATGCCCGTTCATCTATGTATGAACATTATGGCAATACGAGTAAAAGCCCTAACGCCCGCCGCAGTACCCATTCTTTCGGCTTAGGCGATGTTCGGCTTGCTGCATATTACTGGTTGCTTAACCCGGCACAAGCAACAAAAGCCAACGTTCAATTGGGTTTAGGTATTAAACTGCCAACAGGCGATTATCGTTACCAGGACTATTTCTATAAAAATGATAGCACTAAAATACTAGGGCCTGTTGACCAGTCCATTCAATTAGGTGATGGTGGTACCGGTATTACGCTCGAGGCAAATTCATTCTACTCATTCTCTAAAAGAGGAAGTATATATTTTAATGCTTTTTATCTCTCGAACCCAAGAGAACAGAATGGAGTGTCAACAGCAAGAGGAGGAGCACCTTCTGCTACAGCCATCGTGTATGGCAGCGATGTAATGAGTGTTCCCGATCAATATATGCTAAGGCTGGGTGCAAATTATAATACAGGTAATCTATCATTTTCCGGAGGTATGCGCATGGAATGTGTGCCTGCAGAAGATTTGATTGGCGGGAGCAATGGCTTCAGAAGGCCCGGTTATGTGCTTGCTGCGGAACCAGTGGTTGCTTTGAAACTACAGAGAGCCCAATTGTATGTTTCTGTTCCTTTTGCAGTAGAAAGAAATCGCACACAAAGCGTTCCCGACAAACTGAGAACGGAAAAAACCGGTGTATATGCCCATGGTGATGCTGCTTTTGCAGATTACTCTATTAATTTTGGTATTGCATTCTCCCTTAAATAAAGCGAAGCAAGTTTCATAAATGCCGGCGTCAGCCGGCTTTTTGTTTATAATTTATCGGGTTAAATAAGATCACACATGAACAAATACCCTTATTGAAAAATCTATTTTATTAAGTACCTTTTGGGCCTTAATCGCTTGTGCTGCATGAGAAAGAATCTTTGTTTTTTTATAGCCTTAGTGGCCCTGCTGCGCGTACAATCGCAAACCGTACAAACACCGGATCTTTTATGGGGTAAGCTTTTTGAGGACGTACAACTAAAAAGAATATTTAAGGATAATAAAACTTTTGTGGATGCCGTACCAAAATTTCCGCGTGAGGAAATTTTAGGCAGGTATGCCAGCCAACGGTTAAATGACACGTTCAATCTTCTGTCCTTTGTAAATCGCAATTTTTATGTGCCTGTTACTTCTTCTGCAAAAGTTGAAGAAGGTTTGAGCTTGAAGGATCACCTGGAGCAACTATGGAATGTTCTGGAAAGAAAAGCGGACACAAAACAAGCCTATAGTTCGTTACTTCCTTTACCAAAGCCTTATATTGTTCCCGGGGGAAGATTTCGTGAAATTTATTATTGGGACAGCTA
>DAIQPL010000064.1:0-16528 GCA_036787395.1 Flavisolibacter sp.
TATCAACACTTCGGACAACCGCCGATTTTGTGGCCTTAAAGTTTTCAAGATCAATATGACGAGTGGAGGGCACGATTAAACTACCGATACAATTTGCAAACCGATCATTTGGGGGATCCGCTATCTAAACTGGCAGCGATACAGTTTGGATTTTGTAACTATTTCAATTAATACATTAACTTATAGTGGATATTCCAATTCAGGTTAGAATTTCTGAAGGAAGGCACTACACTGAATACTTAATCAGTACGATGTTACAGTATTTAACAGCAAAATGGATGAAAGACTAAATACGTATCCGGGCAAACGAACTGAACTATTTATACCCTCAGTGCGCAAATTTCTGATGATAGCATTTTTTGTTGCTGGTGGGTTTTTCTCCGGCCTGCCTCAGCAATATATTGTTATCCTAAACACCGACAGTCTCCAAAAAATTCTATCGAAAGCAAAGGACACGCAGCGGGTCGATGTGCTAAATATGCTCGCCCGTGGTTATTTATATCCGGTTCGAACCCAAAATATTTCGCCATCTACTCAATACGATGCTCAAAAATATATTAATGAAGCATTGCCATTAGCCAGGGAACTAAACTACAATAAAGGTATTGGCAATGCCAGTCTAAATGAGGGAATCCTCTTCTTGAATAAAGAAAACTTCAAAGAGGCTTTATCTTCTTTCAAAATAGCAATGGCTTTACTAAAACTGGCAGGTGACGAATCTGCTCAAGCTGCATGTTTTGAAAATACTGCATTCTGCATTCATGCAATAGGTGAAAATAAATCAGCCATTCTATATTACGATTCAGCGCAGCAGTTATTTATGAAATCTGGAGATACTAGTGCGGCGGTTTATAACATGGCGTGGAAGGGACATTGTTATTTTGATTTGGGGAATTATCGGGAAGCATACAAAATAGGGTATGCAGCATGGAACCTTACGAAGCAAACAGACACATTTCTTCAAACTTTCACAATTGCTCACCTGGCAAATCTCTTTTTAGGGGCTGGTCTCCCGGAAATCACGATTCGATACCTTCACCAAATTCTGGTGCTTCACCCCGAAATTAGAAGCCAAGATCAAGCGCCTACTCCCTGGCCTTTTTCATGGGCCTTGGAACGGGGCGGAGAGGCTTTCCTTCAACTAAACGAGGTCGATTCAGCCTTGAAAATTGGAGAGATAATGAATATACCCTTTGAGAAAATGGATGTTACGAATCATTTGTTTTATGGCCACTTGTATTTAGCGTTGAATCAATATAGAAAGGCATTTCCACATTTTCAACAGGGATATCTCATCGCGAAGAAAGGAAATCGTTTGATTTCCTGGTCCAATCATGCGAGGGAATTGGGTAATACGTATCTCGGCCTGAAAGATTTTAAAAAAGCAGTTTATTATTCGGAGGAGGCCCTGGAGAAAGCTGCAACAATAAATGCTGTTCTTGAAATGAAAAATGCTGCAACTACATTAGCCGCAATCTACGATCAAACTAAAAATTTCGAAAGAGCTTATTATTATAGCAAACTTTATAAATCTCTCAATGATTCTCTTGCCTCTGAAGAGTATAAGCGAAAGTTATCGCTTATACAGGTTCAAAACGAGCTGGAAGTTCAAACGCAACGCGCAAAGCTATTGGATAGAGAAAGTCAGCTCAGACAAAGGGAATTGAAGCAGGAGACTTTTTTAAAGAATGTTTTAATTGTTGGAATATGCCTTGCAGTGATATTCGGTTTATTAATAATCAGAATTATTTATGCCCGAAATCGTCTAAATCAAAAATTGAAGGGGATTGAATTGAGAAATACTATCAGCCGAGATTTGCATGATGATGTGGGATCTACTCTCAGCAGTATACGTTTTCTCAGCTCCATGGCATTAGATGATGACAAGAATGAATATAGAACTCAAAACGCTTTAGTTAGCATCAACGAATCAGCCCAACGAATGCTCGATGCCATGAACGATATAATATGGAGCATTCAACCCCAGAATGACACATTGGAAAATATTTTCGTGCGAATGATATCTTTTGCATCGGATTTATTTGATGCTAAAAAAATTAAGTTGTACTGGAAAGTGAACGATGCAGTAAAACATGTGCATATCGGGCCGGCAGTAAGGCACAATTTATTACTGATTTTTAAAGAAGCGGTTAACAACCTCGCGAAATATTCGGAAGCCTCAGAAGCGAACATTTTGTTAGATTTTCAACATCCATTTCTTGTTGTTACTATCAGGGATAACGGAAAAGGGTTTGACAAAGAAATGATACATACAGGAAATGGATTGCAAAATATGGAAAGCCGTGCTAAAAACATCGGTGCCAAATATGATTTATATACGGTTCCGGGCAAGGGTACAGTCATTACCTTACAAGTAAAGCCCACATGAATATGTCGTGCCGCAATAAAAATGCTTGACTAATTTTGGGAAAAACAGAGAATATTGAAACCGGTAGAAGTACTGATATATGAAGACAATAAGGACATGCGTGATGGGCTTGCTCAATTGATCAGCCGCACTGAAGGATTGAAATTATCAGGGGTCTTTACCGATTGCATGGCCGTAGAGGCACAGGTTAAAAAGTTGCAGCCTGATGTTGTTCTCATGGACATTGATTTGCCCGGCATCTCCGGTATACAGGCTGTTCAGCTCATACGCCATTTTAATATGGATGTACAGATCTTAATTCTAACTGTCTTTGACACAAACGAAAAAGTATTCGATGCCTTATGCGCCGGAGCATCCGGTTACTTACTCAAGAAAACTGCTCCTTCTAAAATAGCTGAAGCTATAAAAGATGTTCATTCAGGTGGATCGCCTATGACTCCTGAAATTGCAAAAAAAGTGCTGAGTCATTTCTCTGCGCAGCCTCTTAAAAACAAAGAAAACTACCATCTCACTGAACGAGAGAAGGATATTTTATTTTGTCTTACTCAGGGATACAGCTATAAAATGATTGGCACACAACTACAAATCAGTATCGACACTGTTCGTTTTTATATTAAACAGATTTATCTTAAACTCCAGGTGAACTCAGCACCGGAAGCCATTGCCAAAGCACTTCGTGAACATATAGTCTAATGCCTCCATCGTTTCACTTTTATTGGTAAATAAATTTTCTCAAAAGCAAATAATCATTTACTATTTAGATAACAGCATCCGTGCTAGAACTATCTATCCCCACATGATTATGTAGAGCAATTCGCTTTTTTTAACTCCTACTTTTATGAGTAATCAGAGCAACTGTTTTCTGTTAGATAATAAAATGTCGATCATTTAAAAAAACAAACAAAAATGAGAAAGACCGATAGCCATCGCAATTGAATGAGTATTACTTATTTCCTGGAAGAAGGAGGTTACACGATCGGACGATATAAATTCTACAACCTTGACGCAGAACAGCCCATCATACTTTCTGGTATGCTTACTCAATCCGATGTTAACGGATTCTCACAAGTATAGCTTCGTTTCTTCAGTCTTGTATTTTAAAACATCTATTAAACATTAAAACCTACGTCATGAAAAAGTCTTTTTTATTCCTCGTAATTACGCTTTTAACGCTAAACTCTTGCAGAAAACAGAATGCTTCATTAACGAATGAACAGACGCTCGCAGAAAGCCCTGCACAACTAAGTACCTCGGCCCTGGCGGCACAGCCGTACAATGTGCAGAACTATGTGTCACTTGACGGAGAGGTTGTTATGAATCCCTGCACAAATGAATTGATTGAGTTGGCTGGTATATGTCATGTTTTTGGGCATGGTGTGTATGACCTTAAAACCAATACTTTAAAAGACGAATTTCATATTAATCTGCAGGGAGTAAAAGGTGTGGGTTTAACGACTGGCAATAGCTATCAGGTACAGGATAATATAAGCGCAAGAACAATTATCAGCCATGATGGTTGTGTTCTTACTTTTAGTCTATCTGAAACGTTCCGGATTATAGCTCCCGATGCTAACAATAATTTCAACTTGATAATGAAACTTACTTATACCCTCGATCTCTGTACATTAGAATATACCGTTAAAAGAGATGAATTCTCGACTGAGTGCCGATAATTGTTGTGTCTTTAGCCTTGCAAGGAGTACAGGTACCCCCGATTGTTATGAATGTGTTATTGCGCTCTCAAGCAGCTTTTCCCTTTCAATTTTTCTTAGAATCGGCAAGTACTTTTTCATTTCTCATCCTCCATCAAAATCTAACACTCCCGGGTATGGCGGTACGCTATTATTATGTAATCGCGAAGCCAATGAAGGTAATTCTTGTTGAATATTTGAAATAAGCTACTATGCAAAATTTATTCAGGAAACCCCTCCCCCTTCTCACTTTAGCAATTTTGTTAGCCTCAGGATGCCGTAAAGCAGATCAGATTATTCCGCATGCTGATTCCGTTCTTACTTCAAAAGCAGAAACGCAACATGGGTCAAGAATACCTGATTCATATATTGCCCAATCGTGGTATAACCTGATGATGAAACTCATATCAGAAACACCTGGTCATACTCCGCCAATTGCAGCACGCAGCTTCGGATACACTGGCGTGGCATTTTACGAGTCATTAGTCTCGGAAATGCCACATCATCATTCCCTGGTTGGTCAACTAAACGGGTTAACATCAATACCGCAGCGTATCTATGGCAATTCATATGTGTCGACAATAACAGCTAATGCTGCACTTGGGCGAATCATTAAAAGTCTTTTTGAAAACGCTTCTCTCTCAAATCTAAACAGAATAGATTCACTGCAATCTGCGAACGAAAAATTATACACGGAGCAGTTCAACGAAAAAATTATCAATCGTTCCCGGGAATATGGTCGTGCCGTCGCTGATGCCGTTTTTGAATGGTCTGTTTCTGATGGAGGCCATCAAGCGTACCTCAATCTTTTCCCCTTAGATTATATTGCACCGGTTGGGCTGGAAAAGTGGGTCCCCACGCCCCCTTTATATCAAAATGCTATGCTACCCTTCTGGGGAAATAACCGTCCAATGCTAGCTTCGAATAAGCCAGGGCCTATCGATCCGGAAGCACCACCTTCATTTTCTACAGCACCTGGTTCTTCTTTTTATACCGCAGCATCTGAGGTTTATAATACCAGTTTACATCTCTCATCCTCGCAAAAAGCCGTTGCTTTGTATTGGGCAGACGGTGGCGGTTCGTTTACACCAGCAGGCCACAACCTTGCAATCACTCTGCAAATCATCCGAAATCGCAACCTTAATTTACTTGAAGCCGCGAGTCTTTTGGCTAAAGTCGGTATTGCAGAAAACGATGCAGGCATTATTTGCTGGCGGTCTAAATTCGAAACGAATTTGCTGCGACCTGTGACGTATATACGTTCGTATATAGACCCTTCGTGGCTGCCTCTTATCAGCACGCCACCTTTTCCAAGTTATACATCGGGGCATTCAACTTTCACCAGTGCTGCAGCGGCTATTCTTACCATGGAATTTGGCGATCAAATTTCGTTTACCGACAGCAGTAAAGTTGCTTATGGATTCGCGCCCCGTTCATTCAACAATTTCAATGAGGCCGCACAGGAGGCAGCTATTTCCAGGTTATATGGTGGAATTCATTACGCATTCGATAACCTGAATGGGTTTGCTTGCGGACACAAGATTGCTATCAATGTAGAGCAGCTCCGGTGGTAGCCTTGGTTTGAAGGATATTTCTGGGTGCCAGCATTGAAGAAAAAATTAATTACTGCAAGTATTACCATAAAATATACGCACAGCCGGATATTATCATCAACAGCAAAGTCACTCAAAGAACATTTCAAAAAGCTAGTTGAAAAAGTAATGGATTCCCTTCCTCCGGATATTTTCCACAGGGCGATAAATTATCTCTACACAAAGAAACAAGATCTACACCTTTTCGAAATCGGGCAGAGGCCATGAACGATCAAAATAGGTTTCGGTTAGTTGGTAGAAACGGAAATAGGCAAACCAATTCCTACCAGGAACAGTAGGTATCCAGTTTTTCTCGAAGCCTGTAGATCCTTGAGTTTCTTGTTTAACCGTAGTTGATTTATTATCTCTATTTGAAGGATTAGAAGATAATGGGATAGTTTTAACCTCTGGTGATAATACGGTTGTTCTTGTTAATATTACGACGAAAAGAAAAACAGAAGATTCTAAAAGTGAATATTTAAATATCCGATCATTTGAAAAAAAAAATGAAGATTGGAAACTGGTAACATGGTTAAACACTAAGATATAAATGTAGTGTTTGGAGACAATATAAGATTTATCAAATTGTAAGCGAAAATCTGACTGGTGTTACAGGTAAGCGAATATCCGGAAATCATAAAGTCTTCGGGGAAACTTACTCGATCACCACATCGTGGTATTATTTTTTTATAATTAGAAGAATACATTACACCCAATATGGCGTTATTCAAAGAAGGGCACTTCTGATTACTCACGCGTTTTTTCCGCATTTCAATAACAACTAGAAAGATGAAGTTCTCTAACAAACAAATGAAAATTCTCAGTGGGATTCTTTCTCTAATAGGAGTTATCGTTGTTGCTTATACAAGCCACTATAACGACACTCACGAAAATGATCCAAATAATTACGGGCACTGGATAGGGGTATTTCTTTTATTCGTGGGATTGATTTTACTCATGCCCTGGAAAAAGGAAAAAATTAGTTCAGTAATTCCACTTCAATTAGTTGTTCAAATGATCTGGTTAATTGCTATTATTAATTCTTTAAGCTATGATAGATAAAATTTTATTAATAGTCGCATTCTGCTTATTTACGAAGCAAATGGTTATCGCCCAGGCGCCAAGTGCCGTAACAGTATCGAATACCTTTCCTGAAGCAGGACAATCAGTGACCATCGTTTATAATCCCAGGGGAACTGTGGTGGAAGGTAAAGTCCACATTTCCGTAATGATTTACTATTGGAAAAACATTGATGATATCCATAGCGATGAAATTAAACCTATAGCTGATGGCAATACCTTAAGGGCCGAAATAAAAATTCCTGATTCCGTCAAAGTATTTGCTTTAAAATTTTTCAATGGCGAGAATGTAGATGGCAGTAACGGCAAAGGGTATATTTATCCGATTTATAAAAATGGACAGGTTGTACAAGGTGCTATGGGTATCATGTCTCAAATATACTTTCGGGGCGACGCCGAGTTGGATGTTAAAGTTGATTTGGCTCAATCCAAAAAATTTATGCAGCAGGAGTTTGAAAAGTTCCCTTCATCAAAAGAAGATTTTGTAATTACCTGGTATTTCTTACTGGCAGCATCTTCAAATGAAGAAGATAAGGCATTACTGGAAAAAGAACTTTATGCTCTTTTGAAAATCGATAGAGAGAGAGAATGGGAAGCAGCGAGCTATTTTTTTGCCCAGATCAATAAAGTAGATGTTGTAGACTCAGTTCAAAAAGAAATTCCCAGGAAATTTCCGAAGGGTGAGCTCGCGAGAAAAGAAGCGGCTAATGAAATATATGAAGAGAAAGATGCAAAGAAAATGGAGTTGATGTATAAAGCCTGGATTAAGAAATTTCCTCCAAACGCATCCAGTCAACTCAACGACGATTATGTAAGAGCCGCTGTGGGAAAAGCATTTGCAAAGGAAAATAGCATAGCTAAAGCGCTTGAATATGCAAATATGATTCAAAATGAAATGTGGAGCGCGGAAGGCTATGCAGGGATTGCAGAAGTTTTAATGGACAATGGCCACTACAGTACCGCAAAGGGATTATTAAAAAGGGCCATCGATAACTCCTATGAGTTTATCACGACCCGCAAAAATGAAGAGGGTGCGAGGTTCGCAGTTGCTGGATATCCTGCTTACAATAATATGCATGCCGAAATTTTGTACCATGAAAAAAAATACCAGGAGGCCCTTGCATATGTAAAAAAAGCGTTTGAGCATACTCCAAAAACAGAGGCACGTATTAATTCAAATTATGCTAAGATCCTGATAGCATTGGGCCAGGACAAGGAGGCATTTGAAAAGATCGAAGAGCTTGTAAAAACTGGACACGCAACGGCTGAAATAAAGGCAATGCTAAGGTCATTGTACGTCAAATTAAAAAGTACCGATGCGGGCTACGATGAATATATCGGCGCTCTTAAGAAGGAATTGGCTGTAAAGATGAAAGAAGAGCTTGCACGAAAGATGATCAATCTGCCCGCACCTCTATTTGAATTAAAGGATTTGACTGGCAAAACAGTTTCGTTAAAGGACTTAAAAGGAAAAACTGTAATACTTGATTTCTGGGCTACATGGTGTGCACCTTGTATTCGTTCTTTTCCTGCTATGAAAATAGCAGTTAATAAATATAAAGATGATCGTAGTGTCAAATTTCTCTTCATTCATACCATGGAAAATGTAGCCGATGCTACAACGTATGTAAAAAAATTCATTGAGAAAAACAATTATCGGTCGTTCCAGGTATTAATGGATTTGAAAAATTCTGAGACAGGGTCCAATCCGGTAGTAGAAAGTTTTAAGGTAAATGGAATACCCGCGAAATTTGTCATTGATAAAAATGGAAATATTCGCTTCAGCCTGGCTGGCTTTGATGGAGCTGAGGATGCTGCAGTGGAAGAAATTATTGTCATGATCGAGCTCGCTCAAAAATCATAATCTTTCCCCTTTTCTTGCATCCTCAAAGGCTTCCAATTTGAGGCCAAAGTTAATTGTTCACATCTTATATCACAATGTAGCTGAGTATTTCTATTTAGGCGACTTCTGCCACCCAAATGGCAGCGATACGGTTTGGGCTTATACTTATTTTTGATATGCTCAGTCGATGATTTATCGCTTTTTTCTCACTTTTGTTCAAAATAAACGCGATTTAATATTCGAAGTTGTATCAAATTGCTAGTCAATTATTTTGGTAATTTGTGAATGCGTCAATCGGCGCATTCTTTATTTAGTTAGATTTTACATTTTCAAAATGGGAAGTAATGTTTTTTTTCGGTTTTAAACAAGAAGAATTTGAAAGAAGTACTTGCTGAACATAGGACCGAAAAAGAGAAAGAAGATAAATGAGGTTTTTTCAAATACCAGTAAGACGGTTTAGAAATCGCCTTGGTTTAGTAAGGAACGCAAAGGTTTAAATTCTATTGCCCGTTTCGTCCATTACAAACTAAAGTTTAAATTGATATATTGTTTCTCCCTTGATGATGGAAATACAGCTTAATAAATACTATAGCGAACCATCCATATTTCTTCCTGAAAATCTTTTACGGGAGGCAAGAAGGCAAAAGAATAAGAAAGATTGTAACGTCCCGGCGATTTGCGTACTCGATCCAGACGGAGATTTAGCAAATTTTTTAATAAATAATAAGCAAGCTATAAAAAATGAATGCTGGGCTTGTTATCATTCTTCTCTTTATGCTTTTGAGCTCGACGGAGTACAAACGGGCATTATACCCTGCATTGTTGGATCATCATACGCTGTGTTGGTGGCTGAGCAACTATTTGTTTCCGGCTGTAGGTTATTGATCAGTGTAACATCAGCAGGCATCATCGGTCAGCCTGATAACTCTAAAAGATTTGCACTAATTACTCAAGCAGTCAGAGATGAAGGCACCAGCTACCACTATTTGCCACCGGATAAACCATCTGTTCTAAAAACAGACTTGTTATTAAAAGTAAATCGATTACTTCGACAAGACAAGTGTCCTTTTTTTGAAGCAAGTAGCTGGACAACGGATGCGCCATACAGGGAAACACAAACAGCAATTAACAATATGAAGGCCAAAGGCATTGTTTGTGTGGAAATGGAAGCAGCAGCATTGTATGCTTTGTCTGAGGTAAAAAACTATGATATTATCTGCTTTGCACACCTTACAAATTCAATGGCACAGTCTGAAGGAGATTTTGAGAAAGGCGAAGAATTTGGAAGCATTGATACTTTAAACTTAGTCAGTTATTTAATCGGAATTTTTAAGCCAGGTAGCCTTACTAATAAATAAATTCTATAAAGAGGTTTTGGTCCATATTTCGGTTCTTCCTAATAACGATACACCAATATATCCTCTGACTTTTAAAGTGCTTCTGTCTTTCAATGTCAAAAAACAGCTATATGTTTTCCCGCTTTCAGGGTCATATATTTTTCCAGCGTCCCATTCATCATCATCAAATTCAAAATCAGCTAAAATAACCAGTCCGATGATTTGCTGATTCCGTTTACTCTTGTCAGGATTATTTTCATCCATTTTTGGTTTGCCGTTTTTCAATGGGTTCTTTAACGAAACGATCTTACCGTAATACTTTTGTCCTGACTTATAAACCTGTATTTTAGCAGGCTCTTTACCAGCGGTTAGCCATATTCTAACAATATCATCTGCCTTTGCTTGCGCCAGAGTGGTATACCTGAATGCGATCATCAGAAATAACAATACCATTTTTAGTTTCATATTTTTCTATTCTCGGTTTCCTTTGTTCAGATCTTGTCGTAAGTTCCTCAAATGCTTTATCATAGTTCCCGTTTAGTGTACCCATCAGTCTATCCCAAATAACAAAATACAAACCGTAGTTTCCCTTAAAGTATCTATGGTGCATGTTGTGAGCGACTGAGGTATTCATCCACTTTCCAAACCAATGTTTATTAAATCCCTTAGGATATAACTCAAAACCAAGGTGACCATATACATTGTAAAAAAGGCTGAATATGAAGAAGAACATCAAATGAAATCTGTGTACAGGAATTGTAAGCAGGAAGACGACAAATATAAGTGATTCAACAACGGCTTCTAAGGGATGAAAAGCATAAGCAGCCCAAGGAGAAGGATTGTTGGATTTATGATGCACCAGATGAAACAATCTGAACAGTCTGGGATGATGCATAAGTCTGTGCGCCCAATAGAAATATGTATCATGTATCAAGAGCATTACCGGAAAGGTCAGTGCAAAGTAAGGCCATCCATACTCCGATATATTTTCATAGAAAGTTGTATGGGGCCGTATGCTATCGCTATAAAGCATCACCAATGGAGGAACGGAAAAGATAATAATAGATAAAGTAGAAAAGAAAATCTCCCTGGCATAGTCTTTCCTCTTTGGAAAACTCTGCTGAATTTTTTTATACCAGATCTTCTTCTTTAGGAAGATGTAGAAAATTAAAAATGCAGGACCAGCGATGAGAAAATATTTATCAGCGTTGTCAAGCAATAACCAGACGAATTTCTCCCAGTTCATAGCTTCATTATTGAAGCCTGAAGTTAAAATGGCAGAACCGCTAAAAAACTAACCTGGGTTATTTTGTTTTTCTTGCCAAACGCTGGCGCAGTCGGCTAAGACTTTCAGGTTCAATACCAAGATAACCTGCAATGTATTTAACAGGTATCCTTTGCAAGGCGCCCGGGTAGGTTTGCTCAAGTGTTAGATATCGTTCTTCGGCACTGAGACTTTTCAGATTTTGTTGACTCACCAATACATTTCCCAAATCTTCAGCAAGTATCCTGGTAAAAAGTGTTTCGAACTTCGGGTTTTGTTTAACCACAGTTGCCAGGTGTTCCTTAGTTAAGATCAGTGTTTCACAATCTTCCAGGGCAATGAAATTTTTGTGAGACGGTGTATTATTCATCAACCCTTCTGTATAAGTGAAGAAACAGTTTTCGTGTTTAAAGTCGAAGGCGGATTCTTTGCCGTTGTCATCAATAGTCGTTGTGACCATAATCCCCTTGTTTATAAAACCTATGAACCTGCAGTATTCCCCAATTCGCAGAATATATTCACCTTTCTGATACTTTTTGAAAGTACTATACTTTAAGCCCTCCGAGATCTCTTGATCCGAGATGTCAATACGCTGTTTAATATAGCTTATAATTCCTGAATACATTATGGTATGTGGTCCCTAAAATTAGGCGGTTGTAACCTATTCCCAATGGAAGAAAATTCAAATACTTTTATACTTTACTCTGTGTGCTCCTAAAAATTTACTTTTAAACCAATCAATAATCTTAATAATATTTTTGTCACTGCATTTCATTCGATACAAAATAACCATTGCCGATAATAATGTAAGCAAGCCTATTGCAACGATGGATGTGTTAATGCCAAATGCATCGGCGATAACTCCTGTGAGAACGGCCCCAATTGCGTAACCTAAATCCCGCCAAAGCCGGAACACGCCGAGGCTATTAGCCCGGTCTGCCGGATGTGTATTTTCGGCAACCGTTGCAAGAAATGTTGGGTATACCATTGCCGTTCCCCATCCGAGAACGGAAGACAATAAAACAAAATGAGTCATTGACTCAGCAAATATTAAAGCAATCAATGCCAGTCCCTGCAATAGCATCCCAAGAAACAGTAGGTCCTTTTTACAGAAATGGTCTGCCATCTTTCCTGTAAATAATTGTCCTATGCCCCAGACTGCTGGATAAATTGCTGTTACAATTCCTATATGAGCAATATTAAAACCTTTTGAAGCAAGCAGAATTGGAAACAGGCCCCATGCCATCCCATCGTTTAAATTATTGATTAAGCCTGCCTGACTAACAGAACCAAGATTTTTATTCTTCCAGGTTGTCTGCCAGAAAACATTCGACAGCCTCGGAATTTTACTGACAGTTGCTTCCGCTGCGATGTGATGCTTAGTATCCTTGATTAATAACCAACTTGAAAAGAAACCTAAAAGGCATAAAACCACACCAATATAAAAAGGATATGGCCTGAGACCATATTCAGAAGCGACCCAGCCTGTAAAAAATGCTACCAGCGCTACGGCAATGTACCCGGCGAATTCATTTAGTCCCATTGCAAATCCCCGCTGTTTTTCACCAACGAGGTCAATTTTCATGACTACAGTACTACTCCATGCTAATCCTTGATTGATACCTAATAGAATATTTGCCACAATAATCCAATTCCAGTTGTCGGCAAACATTAATATGAAAGGAACCGGAATCCCAACAAGCCAACCAATCGTGAGCAGATTCTTTCGACCCAATTTGTTAGCAAGAGCACCACTGAAATAATTCGTAATGGCTTTTACTATTCCAAAAACAACGATGAATGAAAGGATCGCTGTTTTTGCAGCTATATGAAACTCGACCTCTGCAATTCTTGGAAGTATACTTCTCTCCAGGCCAATCATACCTCCAACAAACGCGTTAATGATGACCAATAACGTGAACTGCTGCCAGGTTTCCTTCAATCCGAGTTTGACGTTGGTCATTTTGTAATTTGTTTACGATACGGCGCATCGATTGGCACCTGCTTCAAGATCAACTGGATCAATACCCGATAAATCTCCCGATTGATTTTTCTCAGCGATAATAAGATGGTTCGGTGGTGTTGGAGGAAGCCTAGTTAAAATAGTTTCAACGAATTCTTTTTTGGACAGCTTTAGAATGGTAACGGAACTTTTAACTTCACCAATCGTTGATTTAATCAGCTTTCCATCAAAACTTGCAGGACTATTAGTGTGTGCCGGAAGCACAATTATATCATCGTGTAAGGTCGTGAGGGTTTGTAAGCTGTTATATAACCGTTCGGCCTTTTGCTTTGCTTCATCGCGGCTTGCTTTAAGATCCGGCCTGCCTACAGCATTTGTAAATAGAGTATCTCCACTAAATAATATCTGGTTGTTGATCAGATAGCATGTGCTGTCTAAAGTGTGTCCCGGAGTAGTAATTACGTGAAGAGATATTTCGCCTAAGCGAATCTGCTGGTGATTATCCAGTTTTTGGTGATCATATAGAACTTCACTTTGAAAAGGCAGGAGCACAGGAACTGAATACTTATCCGCTAACTGTTTGGTTCGAGATAAATGATCCGCGTGAATATGCGTTTCCATGACGCTGCTCAACTTCAAATGATTGTTATTAAGTATTTCTTCATAAATCTCAATAGGCAGCGAGGCATCAATGACTATAGCTTTCTTATCTGAAATAAGAATATAAGAAAGGCAGCCTTTGCCTGTTCTTCTTAACTGAACTATCTCAAGGTTTTCAAAGGAAAGTGAGGCTTTATTCCACGCAAGGCTCCAGGCTTTCATCCCTCCTTCGAGGGAGTAGGTATCATAACCATGGCTTTGCAGAATATCCGCGGCGGTCAAACTCATTCTTCCTCCGGCACAAACTGTTACTACAGGCGCCTCTTTGTCGAGATTGATGCCCTGTAGAGCGTTAGGATTGCTTTGCTTCAGTTGCTCATAAGCATCAAAATGAATGCTACCCGGAATATACCATTCCTTTCTTTCCACCATTGGCCGAATATCGAGAACTGTAACTTTTTTACCGGCCTCGAGCCATGCCCTTAGAGTAGAAGCATTTATTTTTCCTGCACTTTCCATCTTTGTAAATTTTGCTTCACAAAGATGAAAAGTGAGAATGACTATTCATTTACCATATGGTAAATAATCACCTTACTGCTCTAATGCGGCTAAGGCTTTGTTGAGTGATACCCAGATAAGAAGAGATGTATTTTAATGGAACCCTTTTAATCACATCTGGCGCCTGTTCGATCAATGAGTGATACCTTTCTTCTGCTGTATGAAACTGGATACTCTCTATTCTATTCACTGTATCAACATAGCCACCTTCAAATATTTTCCTGAATAATCTTTCAATTTCAGGGAAACTATCATAAAGTTTAAAAAGCTTGTTAGCATTGATGGCTATAATCTGCGCATCTTCCAAAATCTGAATGGCTTTTCTACTGGGTTTTCCTGTGAACAAGCTCTCCACTCTTGCAATGATATTATTCTCAAAAGCAAAGCTCTCCGTGATATCAATTCCATCTTTAAAATAATATATCCGGGCTAATCCTTTTTCGATAAAGTAAATGGTTTTGCAGGTATGACCTGTTGGCTGCAGGTCTTTGTTCTTCTCGATATCAACAATCGAAGAAATATTAATGATAGCTTGCTCAGCTTCTTTCGACAAAGGATGATACTTTTTGAAGTAATTTATTAACGATTGCATGATCTACACAAGTTTACAGTTAACCTGCTAACATCTTTAGCTATTCAATAAAGTTAATTTAACACCTCCATCTCTATCTGGTTTTGTAAAGAAATGCAGGTAAAAGCGAAAGCGAAGATACCGGCTGTCGTGAGAGACAAATAAAGTGCAAAAAGACTACGGCATAAACTAATTCCCCACCTCAATTTTTGTCAGATATTATTTATTCCGTTTCCTTTTTGCTTTTCCAACACAGCCGCTTGAAAAGAAAGCTTTCTTTTTTCCCTTTTTCTTTTACAAAACAATTTTTTTCACAACGGATTAAAAATCATTACAGGCAGCTTGGGCTATTACCCTAAATGAAGATATAGCGGTGTATTACCTCGTAAAGAGACATAGTAACCTGAATAGACCCAGTAAAGTACAGGCAAATGAATTGGCTTTATCCAGTTTATTATAAGAGTACTCATTATACATTCAAAATTAAAATTTAGTGTTATGGAAATCACAGCAAAATTAACCGGGGATGCAAAAGTAAATAGCCTGAAAGATGAAAGGCCGGTAGCTAATTTCAATGTGGCTGTCAATGGCAACTACAAAATAAAGGGCGGTAACGAAATAAAGCAAGTTACAACCTATATTCAATGCTCTTATTGGCTTAAACCTGCCATTGCTCGCTATCTCACTAAAGGCACTTTGGTTGAGTTATATGGCAGGATTGGCATTAATGCTTATAAGGATATGCACGGAGAGCCGAAAGCCTCTTTAACCTTTGATGTTAACAACATCAAATTGCAGGGTGGAAAAAAGTTCACGAAAACTGAAACCAATCCAACTACAACGTTTCAGTAGGTGAAATAACAGTGTCTTTAGACGACTTACGATTTTAATTCAACACAACATCATTAATAATCAAAACCGCAGCAGTACCGCCTGCGGGATACAAGTTAAATCTGGGTAACGAATATGGCACACAATACTAATTTTAACGAGCAGACAGGACAACATAGTTTGTTCTCAGCGAAAGAGAAAGCCTGGCATGGTTTGGGGCAGATTGTAGACCAATTCCCCACTAGTGCTGAAGTCCTGAAATTTGTAGGTCTGGATTATGCCATCGAAAAAAGAAAGCTGTTTACCTTCGACAACGAAAACCAAAATGGAAACCCTGAGACTGATATCATCATTCCCGAAATAGAAGTACAAAATTTTTCCGCAACAATCAGGACGGACAAAGAGACGGTTTTAGGAATGGTTGGAAAGGATTACGAAGTTGTCCAGAATGTAGACGCATTCAGTTTTTTTGATTCGATTGTTGATGGCGACGGAATTCATTATGAAACGGCAGTAGCATTAGGTAAGGGCGAACGCATTTTTATTACAGCAAAGTTGCCCAATTACATTAAAGTGGGCAAGGATGATTTAATAGAGCACTTTCCGACAAGGGCGTGAGGGGAACAATGAGATATATGTATACAACCTTTTTATCGCCGTGTTTTACATTGTCCACCGGAACCGTTGCCAGAAATATATGACATGTAGTTGCTAATACTTGATCAGACAGAGTTTAATAATAGAAAAAACTCCGTCCTTATTCGTCGTTACTGCAGTGGAAGAACCTTTTATCGAAACCGTAACGCCCT
>DAIQPL010000297.1:0-2522 GCA_036787395.1 Flavisolibacter sp.
GATAAAAAAATGGATCAGAAATGCAAGCATTGCAGTGAAAGGGAAAGAGCAGCAATGGATGCAGAAAGAGCAGCTAATAAATACAAACAGGTAGAATACATGCGGGATTACCTTGGAGAAGAATTTGAAGGAGTAATCAGTGGGGTTGCCGCATTTGGATTTTGGGTAGAGACTGTGGAGCACAAGTGTGAAGGAATGGTAAGTATCGCCAGTCTTGCCGAATATGATGAATTCAGGTTAGTGGAAACAGATTACAGTTTAGTAGGGATGCGCAGCGGAAGAAAATTCAGGATGGGAGACCGGGTAAGAATAAAAGTGATTGCTGCCAATTTAGAAAAGCGGCAGTTGGATTATGAATGGGTTTTAACTGCTACACTCGAAGAGCCGGGAGAAGAAAAATCAAAACAAAAACGTAAAAAGAAAAAGGCGGAAGAGTAATGCATTCGTTTGAAGAGCTATCAAAACTTTTTACAGAAAAGTTTACTGCTGATCATTTTCCCGGGGAGCCTAAATCTTTATATGAACCAAATCGTTATTTTCTTCAATTAGGAGGAAAAAGGGTGCGGCCCGTTTTGTGTTTAATGGGCAACGAACTTTTTGATGAAATTAATAAGGACGCCTGGCACCTGGCTACCGCCATCGAGTTGTTTCACAACTTTACATTGATACATGACGACATTATGGATAATGCTCCTTTGCGAAGGGGTATGCAAACCATTCATGAAAAGTTCGGAAGTAGTACAGCCCTTCTTGCCGGTGATGTAATGTTGGTTGCTGCGTATGATTATCTCAACAAAATTTCCGCTAAAAACCTCTCTTCTATCATTCATCTTTTTAATAAAACAGCCAGGGAAGTCTGTGAGGGCCAGCAATTGGATATGGACTTCGAAAAAAAGAATGCTATTAGTTATGATGACTACCTCAATATGATTAGTTTAAAAACGTCTGTGTTATTAGCTGCCAGTTTAAAAATGGGAGCTATTCTTGGAGGTGCATTGGAAAGAAATCAAAATATCATCTATGAGTTTGGCAGGAAGTTGGGCCTGGCCTTCCAGGTGCAGGATGATTACTTAGATGCTTTTGGAGACCCTGAAAAATTTGGAAAACAGGTAGGCGGTGATATTATAGCTAACAAAAAAACCTTCCTTCTTATACATGCTTTAGACACCGCCTCTCCCCAACAGAAAGGGGAACTGGAACATCTTTTAAAAGGTGATGATGAAAATAAAGTAGGTAAGGTGGTTACCATTTTCAAGGAGTGCAAAGTAGATCAATGGGCAAGGGAACTGAAAGAAAAATACATGCAGGAAGCTTTTTCTCACCTGGAAGATATTGCGGTACTTTCAAAACGGAAAGAGCCGCTGAAGCAATTGGCGATTCACCTGGTACAACGTCAGCATTAGAACGAGACTTCTCTGGCCAACAGACGAGGCATGTCAAACAAGGTGGTTCTTGCCAGGGCTATCGCTCAATGGAAGGGACCACGGAAGCTATTTAAATATATGTCTTCGATATATCAAATCCTATTGCCAAAGATGAAATAACAATTGCTATATCTATTAAAATACTTAGTATAAAAACCGGGATTGTAATTTTTGTTGGCATGGCTGCAAGGTTGGTTACAAGTGACATTCCCATGGCAACAATGGCCAAAATAAAAAGATAAAGATTAGTTCCGGCTAAAAGTACAGCCATAACGGTGAGTGGTGTAAGAATACAGCCATGACCTGTAAGCGCAATTCCCAGCCAAAGCAAACGGTTTTGTTCCTGGCCTTTACACCAGTTAATAAACCTGGTGAAAAAAGAGATTCCTGAAGTAGGTTCCGTATACGTAGAAGCGAAGGTGTGATTCAAAGTTGTTGTTGCCATTTTCATTTCATTTTTGTTACACAAATTTCAGTTTCGAAACGTTGGCAGGAGATGACCGTCATAATCCGGAAAGCTGATTTTTGTCAGGTTTGTTTTCAACATTTATCGAAAACTTATTCGAGCCACAACGGCAGCACTTCTTTTTTTTCTATTTTAACCGTTTAAATCAATAGGATGGCCAACCAATTGTTCAGGAAGAAGTCAATACCAACTATTTTGCGGGAAGCCAAGGAAGGTTTACACGATGCTGAAGGACACACTACGGGCTTAAAAAAAGTGCTTGGGGTGAGAGATCTTACCTTCATGGGCATAGCTGCCGTAATTGGGGCTGGCATCTTCAGCAGCATTGGTAACGCCAGTTATAACGGCGGTCCCGGCGTTATTTTTCTTTATCTTTTTACGGCCATTGCCTGCGGTTTTGCTGCGTTGTGTTATGCCGAATTCGCCTCTACCGTTCCTGTTTCAGGAAGCGCCTATACGTATTCTTATGTTGCCTTTGGTGAGATATTCGCCTGGATCATTGGCTGGGACCTTCTTATGGAATACGCTATCGGAAACGTAGTAGTAGCTATTTCGTGGAGTGAATATTTTACCGGTTTATTGGATAAGGCAGGGATGCATATTCCTGATTGGTTGACCATGGATTATGTAAC
>DAIQPL010000297.1:2622-5299 GCA_036787395.1 Flavisolibacter sp.
GTTAGCGGAATATTAAAAGGCGTCTCTGCTGTGTTTTTTGCTTACATTGGTTTTGATGCCATTTCCACAACTGCAGAGGAGTGTAAAGACCCACAAAGAGACCTTCCAAAAGGAATGATCTATTCCCTTATCATTTGTACCATTTTATACGTGTTGCTAGCGCTTGTATTAACGGGAATGATTTCTTATACCAAATTGAATGTAGGCGATCCGCTAGCCGAGGTTTTTGACCAGCGGGGATTATATTGGGTTTCAGGAATTATAGCAGTAAGTGCTATTATAGCTACAGCCAGTGTATTGCTGGTATTCCAGTTAGGACAGCCCCGAATCTGGATGAGCATGAGCCGGGATGGTTTATTGCCAAAAATATTTTCACGTATTCATCCCATATATAAAACGCCTTCGTTCTCCACTGTACTAACAGGATTGGTTGTAGGTATACCTGCTTTATTTCTAAACCTTGAAGTTTTATTAGCTCTTACCAGTATAGGAACTTTATTTGCATTTGTGCTGGTGTGTGCAGGAGTTATAGTTTTACAAAAACAAAAGAACAGGCCCGAGTCAAAATTTAAGGTGCCACACGTAAGCGGGAAGTATATTATCCCTTTGTTGTTTATAGTTTCTGTAGTGCTAACGTCTATTTATAGCCCCAATCATTTTAGAAATGTTTTGTCAAAGGAGACCTTCCCCATGGCTATATTTTGGGTGATGGCTGCAATTATTGCTGTATTATCTTTTGTAAAAAACTTTTCACTTATTCCCGTTCTGGGTTTTACCAGTTGTTTTTACCTGATGGCACAGGAAAGTCACACCAATTGGTACAGGTTTTTAATTTGGTTGGTGGTTGGCCTCTTTGTTTATTTCACTTATGGCTATCGTAACAGTCGCCTGGCAAAAGAAACGCTGGCCGGCGCTGGCACACCTCAAGGATAGGCGGCAGTTTATCTGTTGTATTTTTACTCAATAGATTTTTATGAAGTACCAGATAGGCGATAAGATAATTGTGCTGCACTCTAACGAAGAAGGCGAAATCATTGATATTATTAATGATAAAATGGTGATGATTGATGTAAGAGGTGTGAAGTTTCCCGCCTACATGGACCAGATTGACTTTCCTTATTTCAAACGATTTACTGAAAAGAAACTCTTTCCTGCAAAAAAAGAAAAAAAATATGTAGAGGATATACGGAAGGAAAAACAACCACCAGCAAGGGTAGTGGATGGCGTATGGCTTTCCTTCCTTCCCAAATTTGAAACCGATGAATTTGGTGATGATGTGGTAGTAGAATTAAAGATTCATTTGATTAACCGGACAGAGAAAGCCTACAATTTTAGTTACTACCTGCAGTTCTTTGGTAAATCGGAGTTTGAAATAAGGAATGAGATCAATGCTTTTGGTGATTTTTACCTGCATGATATTCCTTTCGAAGACATTAACGACAGTCCCAACTTTACGTTTGAGTTCTCTTTACTTCAGCCTGACAAAAATAAAGCTGACTATTACGAAGCCGCCCTTAAATTAAAACCGAAACAATTGTTTGATCGTATTGAAGAATTAAAACAAAAAGGCGAAGCTACCTTCACTTACAGGTTGTTTGAACACTACCCCGCCAGGCCTGTCAATGAAACCATTGATGTGGGCTCGGGCGCGGAAAAGGGCGCCAAAGTGTATAGCTTAAAAGATATTCGAAAGCACTTACAACCCGCGAGGACAGTAGTGGACCTCCACATTGAAAAATTGTCTGACAACTGGAAACATTTGTCCAATTCAGAAATACTGGACATGCAACTTCGGGAATTTGAAAAATGGTACGAGCTGGCGCTGGCCCACCGGCAGCCACAATTGATCATCATTCATGGAATTGGCAGCGGAAGGTTGCGTAACGAGATTCATGATATTCTTCGCTTGAAGAAGGAAGTAAAATCCTTTGTTAATCAATACCATCCATCGTTTGGCTATGGGGCTACCGAGATTTATTTTCAATACTAATGCAACGCTCTGCTTTCACCTGGTGTCAAGAACAAAAAGAGTTCGTTATGAGAAACCTGTTTTTAGCACTGATTTTGGTGACAGGGTTGTTAAGTTGCAATAAGGAAAAATTTGAAGAAGAAATAGAAGGAAATTACACGGGTACCTTTCAGAGGGTGTCTCCAACGGGCTTTTATGGGCCGCAGCAGGTGTCTTTACATTTGAAGGACAACAGTTTTTCCGGTGAATCAGCCAATGCCCGTAACCCTGCTATTTGTCATGGTAGCTGGGAGCCTGGCAGCAGTACCATAAATTTTAAGAATGCCTGCATGTGGACTGCTGATTTTGACTGGACCCTGATCTTAGACGGAGAGTTCAAATATGAATTGAATGGTACGCATTTAAGCATGTGGAAGACAACGGGTGAGGTGATAGATAGGTATGAATTGGAAAAAGCCCCATAGGCGGTTTTGTTGCTTGCATAAAATTATTTTTAGTTCGTGCAAAACAAAGTATTTTTTAATCTTAGTGAGTTATTGACTAGTGAAGGTTTAGTATACGTTAAACGGCTTGGCGAAGAACTGGTGTTTTTTGTTCGTTAGCCTGAACTGCTGCCCAATTTATAAATTAAAAGTTCATTGTTATTACTGTCGTCAAATTTACTTCGTTGTGCCGATAATCATAGATGATTAGCGAAATAAAAGTAGA
>DAIQPL010000298.1:0-5274 GCA_036787395.1 Flavisolibacter sp.
ACACAGCGTATTGAAGGCAGAGAACGAGGAAAAAAAGCAACTGCGTTTACAACTTTGCCGGTTAACAGCTACTGTAATCAAAGATGCCATGCATTTGCTGGGAATTAAAGTACCGGAGCGCATGTAGTAAAAAGCATAGCTAGCCGGTTGAGGACGTACTACAATAGAGGTATAGAATTCTTTTTTTCCTGTAAGGATGAGGCCTCCGCTAATAACGTGCAACAGTTACCTCAATTTCGGTGTCAGCGCAGAGAGAGACTCCCTTAAATTGGAAGTCTATTGATTTTTAAATTAAACCTTTTACCATGCCGCTTACCCGTATAACACTTGCCGCTTTATCACTTCTTTGCTTTTTTAACTCTTGCAAAAAGGACGACTTTCCTGAATTGGGAGATAAGCTACTGAAACGGGTGGTAGCTAAGAGCGGTGATTCTATCCTGTATTCCACTTTTCAGTATAACACCGAAAACCGTCTGGTAGCAATAACAGACAGCACCAATAACAGACATGTATGGAAAACGTCCATTCAGTATGATACAGAAGGTAATCCTGTAAAGTTCTGGATGCTGTGGAGTTACGGAGGCAATAGCATATCTAGTGAGCAAACAGATACATTGGTATATAAAAATGGTAAACTAACCGAAAAGCTCAGTAAGTTGCCTTATTCTAATTCGTTTACCGGTGTAAGACACATATATACCTATGATGATAAAGGCAGGCTAATTGTAGATTCTATAGGGTATACAAACGCCGCTAAAGAGGTGTACGCATACACCAGCTTTACCTATGATGATAGCGACAATGTTGTAAAAATTGAGGAGTTCAATAAGTGGCCAGGAACAATGGCCAGCATTAGCAAAATAACAGCCACGTACAATTCAGATAAAAACTTCTATAGCAACATAGGCTCAACGCTGTATTTTATAAGAGGCTCGTACCTGATGTTAGGCAGGCATAATAAGACACAGGTGGTATACGAACAGAATAACATTACAGAGAATTATACCTATCAATACGACAAGGGGCTGCTTAAGCGAATGATACTCAGCCAGAGTACCGGAGGGCCGTTTGGTATAACAACATTTGATTTTTACTATCAATAGCCGGGTCCATGATAGCAAATAAGTGGAGCAGCCAAATATAAACGCTTTACTTTCCCATGCTACAACCGGTGCGTGTATTTTATCCTGCGCCTGTATAACAAATTCTCTTTCACGGTATGCGTTGGCTTGTGCATTGTGCAGCGTCGGCGCAACTGAATAAAAAAGCCACCTTTCGGCAGCTCCTGGTTATAATAAATTTTTTTTCAAACAGGGCTCCATACCCAGTGAGCCTGGTGGTTTGGGATGGTTTAATATCCTCCCGGCATTTTTTTCTCTTGCTTCAAGCTTTTAAGGCTTGGATCCATTTCAATGGCTTTGTCGCAAAGCGCCATGCCTTTTTGCTTATCACCTTTCTTTTGATAACTCATGCCAATCATATAAAGCGCATCTGCATTTTGTTTGTCCATTCTCAAAAGTTCATCGTAGTAGTTGATGGCCTCGTCGTATTTTTTAGCATTATAGTATGCTTCGGCTATGGTGCTTATCACGTTCTTGTCACTGGGCCGAAGACGTAATATATCCTGCAATACGCCAACTCCCTCGTTAAACCTGCCCACGTTCAAATAAGCCGTGGCAAGGTTTTGCATATAAGCGTTGTCCTTTTTCAAACCCTTCTCTCCTGCCTCCAGCATATACTTCAAAGAATTCTGGTCATCGTTCATACCATAATAGATGAGGGCCATTTCATAGATCCAATAGCTTTGTGTCGGATTTAATTGTACTGCCTTTTGGAAATAAGGAATGGCTGATTTAAAGTTCTGCATTTCAGCATAACCCTTGGCAATCATGTAAGGCACTTCGGCATTTTGCGGATCTTCTTTTGCCGCCTGATCTAAATACTTAATAGCATTTCCAAGATCTTCTTTGTCGTAATAGGCCTTGCCTATAAAAAAAGCTGTTTTTGCAGAAGGGCTAACCTTCTTTAATTGAGTAGCATATTTAATGGCATCATCCAATTGACGCATGTTAAACGATAGAAGCATCAGTTGTTTGTATGTACTGTCTGTTGCACTACCCATGTTTTCGAGCTGTAGGTATTTTTCTCTTGCCTGTGGATAACGGCGCAGATCGAGGTAAGCAGCAGCTAGTTCACTCACCACCTCCTTACTTGTTTTATTGTAACTATAAGCTTTCTCTAATTGCTTTAAAGATTCCATACGGCGTCCCTTGCCCTTTTCTTCAAGGCCTTTTTTGAAAAAATAAGAGGAGCTATCTGTTTGTGCAAAGAGAAGTGTAGAAATGGTTAGGACAGCACTAGTCAGCATCACTTTAAGCATAGGATATTGTTTTGTGGTTCTTCGGGAAACCGAAAATAGAAATTTACCCTAGTTTTTGCTAGCAAAAACGCATCTTTTAGAAAAAAATTATACGGGTTAGGTGATTACTTTAAAATTATGGCAGAAAGCGGGGGCAGGTTAACGATGAGCTTGTATTTTTTTTGATCTTTGTCAACAACTTCATTTCTGATCTCAGGATTATAAACAGTTCCAGTGCCGCCGTATTTTTTAGCATCCGAATTAAATATCTCTTTACCATACAACTTGCTCCAAACCTCAACATGCCAATCATATCGCACAACTGACGTAAGGTTGAGTATAATCAACAGATCATCCTCTTCTTTTTTTCCCTTTCTTTTGTAAACAGCCACCGATTCATGTCGGTGGTTCAAGTCCACCCATTCAAACCCTTCTTGGTTAAACTGGTTAATATATAAGGCTTCCTCCGACCTGAGCAAATGATTAAGATCTTTTAAACAGGTTTGAACCCCTTTGTGTAAATCAAACTTCAATAAACCCCAGTCAAGTTCCGATTTGTAGTTCCATTCAGAAGTTTGACCGAACTCGTTACCCATAAATAACAACCTGGCGCCCGGGTGTGTCCACATATAGCTATACATGGTACGCAGGTTGGCAAACTTTTGCCATTCATCTCCCGGCATTTTATATAGCATAGGCGACTTACCATGTACTACTTCATCGTGACTCAAAGGAAGCATGAAGTTTTCGTCAAAGAAATACATCATGCTAAAGGTGAATTTGTCCTGGTGGTCTTTACGGAATAGCGGATCAATTTTGAAAAAATCGAGGGTGTCATGCATCCAGCCCATCATCCACTTCATACCAAAGCCAAGGCCTCCTGCAAAGGTGGGTTTGGAAATACCTGGCCAGTCCGTGGCTTCCTCTGCAATGGTCTGTACATCATGAAAATCTCTGAAAATCGTTTCATTAAGATCTTTGATAAAAGCAATAGCCTCTATATTTCCGTTACCTCCAAATTCATTGGGTTCCCACTCTCCTTCATTACGTGAATAATTAAGTTTAAGCATGGAGGAAACGGCATCTACTCTTATTCCATCTATATGAAACAGGTCGAACCAAAACCGTGCACTGCTGATTAAAAATGATTTCACTTCCCCCCTCCTGTAGTTGAAAATATAGCTGTTCCAATCAGGATGAAATCCCTTTCGCATGTCAGCATATTCGTAGGTATGAGTGCCATCGAACATAAAAAGCCCATGCGAATCGTATGGAAAATGAGAAGGAACCCAGTCCAGGATAACACCAATTCCTGCTTCGTGAAATTTATCTACGAGGTACATAAAGTCTTCGGGTGCGCCAAAGCGGGATGTGGGTGCAAAAAAACCAGTGCATTGATAACCCCAGCTTCCGTCAAAAGGATGTTCCATCACCGGCATTAATTCTACATGGGTGAATCCCATTTCCTTTACATACGGAACCAATAGTTCGGCCATTTGCCCATAGGTATTGTACGTTTCTTCATTGCCGGGGTCAGGACGCATCCAGCTGGCAAGGTGTACTTCGTAAACGCTCCAAGGCGCATCAAGCGCATTATGTTTTTTCCGGGCCTTCATCCATACTTCATCCTGCCATTTATAGTCAAATTCCCAAGTGATGGATGAAGTTAATGGTCGCTTTTCCCAAAAGTTAGCAAACGGGTCTCCTTTTTCTGTTTCAACACCCTTGTAACCCCTGATGTGGTATTTATATAGTTCACCCTTTTTAATACCCGGGATAAACCCTTCCCAGATACCGCTCTTGTCCCACCGTGGCTCCAATGGATGAGAATGTTTATTCCAGTCATTAAAATTTCCTGTTACTGAAACCTTGGTAGCATTTGGCGCCCATACACAGAAATAATAACCCTCTCTTTCCAACACCGTTAGTTTTTTGGAACCAAACTTTTTGTAAAGGTTGTAGTGAGTGCCATTCTGATAAGTAGTTATATCATCATCATACAGGATAGAGTAATTCCATACTGTCTTTGAGGTATCAATAAAGTTGCGATCTTCATAACGCTCTTCCACGGTAGGTGCATTATGTTGCACGGTCTCTACCCCATTCTCTAATTCAACAATAGCATTCCTATTTTCATTTGCCGGGTTGTTGTTTGATTCTGACATAAGATGGAGAAATTATTACCGTTTAAGTAAAGTTAACAAGTCAGTAAGGTTTTTCATATTATTATTGATGTTCATAAAACTAACACCCGTCTCATGAGAAAATTCTTAACCGGGTTATTCTTTGTTTGTGTTTCACAATTAGTGTTAGCCCAGTCTTCAGTTACCGGAACCATCTCTGATACATTAGGTCGCAAAAATCTATCCAACGCAGTCATTTCATTGTTGCAGAAAAAAGATTCTACACTATATAAATTCGGACGCACGGATAAACAAGGCGCTTTCCAATTGACTGGCGTTCATCCCGGCAAGTATGTACTACTGATCACTTATCCAAAGTTTGCCGACTTTTCAGATGAAGTAGAAATTAAAGATCAGCCAGAGAATAATTTAGGCACCATTCCTCTAACATTAAAGTCGCAGCTATTAGATGCTGTCGTTATTAAAAGTGCAGGATCGATACGGATAAAGGGAGATACCACTGAGTTTGTTGCTGATAGTTTTTACACTAAGGAAGGCGCAACGGTAGAAGACCTGTTGAAAAAACTTCCCGGCTTCCAGGTGAATAGCAAAGGTGAGATTACTGCACAGGGACAAAGAGTACAAAAGGTTTTGGTAGATGGTGAGGAGTTTTTTGGTGATGATCCTACAATGGCTACCAAGAATATTGGAGCAAAAGCAGTAGATAAAGTGCAATTGTTTATGTAAGGCAACTATACAAGGAATTAGCCCCCGACTGGTTCGATAGAATTA
>DAIQPL010000299.1:0-5265 GCA_036787395.1 Flavisolibacter sp.
TAGCCCCTCCTGTTTATACCCGGCCTGCCGATTTCAATGGCTGGAAGGTACCTTCTGTATTGCTTAGCGGAGATCCTAAAAAGATAGATGAATGGAGAAATGAAGAGGCCGTACAGAGAACAGAGCAAAGAAGACCTGACCTGTTGAAAGATTAAGGCTGACTGTAACCTTGCCCATCTAATGGCTAGTTGAATAAAGGACAAGGCGTACAAGTGAGTGACACAACTAAAGTAGATAGTAGTAATATAGCTTAAACAAAAAGCGATTTCTCAAATCAGCAATGTAAGCTGTGAAGGGAAGAAAATCTTTTTCAATTCTAAGATTCCAGAAACGAGCGAAAAAAAAGAGCCTCCTGTAGAAACAGGACGCTGTTGATTAGGACATTGCTCCCAATTGTTATGGCAATTAGGACGGGAGCTCTGTAAAAAGTTTTTTAGAAAAAAAGTGCCCCGCCTAGAAAAGCAGGGCTTCACCCTTAACCATACGAAACCAAGTTCTTAAATTCTATGTAGAAATCTTACGATCTAAATATCTATCAGAAGGCGATCTAAAGGTACATAGGTCACAGTTTCGTACAGGCGCAGTTTCGGTGAAAGCCCAAATAAAATCGATCAGTGTAAGGTAAGAAGTCATATACAAAATATACACAAAGGTTTGCTAAAAGCCTTGTCCCTGCTGAATAATTTGATTTACATCATCTAAAGCCTGGTTGCATTTTGCCTGCACATATTCAAAATCTTCCATCATCATTTTTCTGTTTTCAGCTTCAGCATTTTTTTCGATCCTGTTAAGTGTTGGATACAACTCATCAGTTAAGCCAACATATCCTACAGTCGATTTCATGCTATGGGCAATGCGCCTGATATCATTGAAATTGTTTTCTTCAATACCTTGTTTAAGTAGTGCCAGTTCTTCTGGAATTTGAATTGAAAATTGCTTTAATATCTGGTTTTCAAACCCTGCGTCATTACCTGATAACTGATGCAAATAATCAAGGTTGATATGGTGAATAGTGCCGTTAGAACTATGTTGTGCGTGGCGGGCAATTATATTATAAAGTACTGTTTCCTTGATTGGCTTGGATACATAATCGTTCATACCTAGTTGAAGGCATTTTTCCTTTTCGCCTGTCATGGCATGTGCAGTCATTGCAATAATAGGAATGTCTTTATTCAGCTCATTTCGAATTACTCCCGTTGCAGTATAGCCGTCCATTTCCGGCATTTGTATGTCCATCAATACAATAGAGTAGCTATCGTTACGCAATTCTTCAACTGCTTCCGCGCCATTACTTACGATCTTATAATCAATAGCCCAGCTTTTCATTAAATGAGCAATTAGCTGCTGATTCATAATATTATCTTCAGCAATCAGGGCTTTAATCTTTTGCAGGGACACAGCTTCGGTTTCCGCAGCAGCCATAGCTTCAGAAAAGAGTTGTTCAATATCAGGCAGTTTGTAATCCAATTCCACTATAAATTCGGTTCCCTTAGCTGGTTCGCTTTTCAAATTGATCTTTCCGTGTTGCAATTGCACCAGTTGTTTTACAATAGCTAAGCCTAAGCCTGTTCCCCCAAATCTTCTGGTTGTTTCCGCTTCTGCCTGCTGGAACCGTTCAAAAATATTTTTTTGCTTTTCCGGAGCTATCCCGATTCCCGTATCAGCAATGCATATTTGTATACTCACACCCGACTCAGTTTTGTTGAGCATGTGTACATTTAATGAAATACTTCCTTCATCAGTAAATTTTACTGCATTACTTAGAAGGTTAACAACAATCTGTGTCAAACGCACAGCGTCCCCCTGTAAAATATCAGGAACATCCTTATCAATATTTATGTGAAAGAGCAGGCCTTTCGCCTTGATCTTTTCTATAAACATCGCTCCAACTGAACTGATCAAACTATGAAGGCTAAAACGAACTTCCTCCAGATGCATCATGCCTGCTTCAATCTTTGACAAATCAAGAATATCGTTCACTAATGCCAGCAGATTTTCGCTGGCAGAATGAATGTTCCGTATATAATCTCTTTGCTCGTTATTAAGTTGCGTACGTTTAAGAAGGTTTGTAAATCCTAAAATAGAATTCATAGGTGTGCGAATTTCATGACTCATATTAGCCAGGAATTGTTCTTTCATATTTGCCACCTCCCGGCTACGTTTGTCTGATTCATTTAAAAGGGCAATGATCCTTTGTTGTTGCCGCCCCTGGTTTACTATATACCAGAACGCTAACACCACAGCAAACAAGGCAATGATGGTGACAACTACGCCCCACAGCCTGGCCGTTTTACCCGTAGATTCGTTCGACGCAGTAAGGTCTCTGAGTTTCGATTGGCGGATGTGATCCAGCCTGGTTATGATTGTAATAATACTATCTCTCAATAGTTGTCCCTCGTTAGTATTGATAACAATCTCTGCAGATGTTTTACCATTCCGGTAAAAAGCTTGCAGTATTTGTTCGCTAAACTGAACTTTCTTTTTCACCAGTTGATCAAGCAGATTGATTTCTGCAGCGGGCACCTGTGATTTAAAGATGTTTTTAATAAGTATTAATTCAGCTTCGATAGTATTGATCTTAGCTCGTGTATTTTCCAGAAGGTCCTGGTTCGAAGTAATGACAGCCCCGCGGATATCACTTTCAACAGTAAGAATATTTGATTCCAGTTTACGAAGGTCATTCTGCACCTGTAGTTCGCCCAACAACCGTTTGTTGCCCTGGATGAGGCGGTTAATATTGTACCCGGAAATAACCTGGAGAAAGACTATTATCAATACTCCCAGTAAAAACAACCATAATACCCAATATCTTAATTCCGGTTTCCGCATGTTTATATGCTACCGAAAATACGAAATTCAACTATTGCCGGATGAGTGTTTTGTGTTGATAATGTTTTTTTTAGCGAAACGGAATATGCCAAAAATACACAGGCCCATAAGAAGCAGGCTGGGCAATAAGATGGATATTCTTTTTTGTGCAAATATTTCGACGAAAAAATAATATTCTGCAACAATCAGAACAGTGAGAAAGAGTATGAAGATTAAAAACTTTTTCATAAAAAAAACAGGAGGCTGCGGAGGCGGCCTCCTTAGTTAGTTAATTTGTATTATAGGAAACAATACGTTGGATTTTTCATAGGTAAATCTTTGGTTGCGACCTTGCGACTTGTATTGTAACTACTAGAGTTACGAATTACGATCCGGGACAGGCGATACAGCTTAACACCACAAAAATAGCCTGCAAGGTTCAGCAAAAGGTAACAGTTAGGCTAAAGTGTTAAACACCTCGACGAAGTATAAATAAGCAACGGTGAAATTAAAGCAGGTTTAGGCGCTTATTCAGATTTGATTTATGCGTATCTGCTACCGGTATGCTGGTTTTACCAATGCTTATCGTTCCCTCCTGTATATAGTCGATTTTATTAATGGCTACTATATAACTCCGGTGAACACGAACAAACTTAGAGGTAGGTAATTTTTCTTCAATTGATTTTAAAGTAGCATGAACTACATGAAATTTTTGCGGAGTATGCACCTTCACGTAATCTCCCATAGCTTCCAGGAAAAAAATATCGTCAATGCTGATTCTTTTTAATACACCATTGTCTTTTACAAAAACGAAGCCCTGCTCTTCCACTTTTACTTCTTCCTTATTGCTTTCCAAAACTTCATTTGCTTTTTCCACAGCCTGCTTAAAACGCGGAAGCGCAATAGGTTTTATAAGATAGTCCACTACATTTAGTTCAAACGCTTCTACAGCATAATCTGCTTTTGCTGTTGTAAAAATGATGAGTGGTTTTTTATTGCCCATTTTTTTTATGAGCTCAAGCCCTGTCATCTCAGGCATTTCTATATCAAGGAGTAAAAGATCAACGGAGGCATTATTTAACTGTTCGTTTGCTTCCATTGCATCGCTGCATTCTGCTACCAGGTCTAGTGACGGAACCTGTCCAACTAACTGCTTCATGGCCATACGGGCCATCTTGTTATCGTCTACAATTAAACACTTCATGGTTAAGGGGTGAACAAATATAATAAACCAATAGTTTGTTCTATTAAAAAAAGACAAAAAAAGCAGGACAAGGCTACACTTTCATAATCATGCCAAATTATTTTACACCGATTACAGGCAATGCTTTTTGTCGAATGAGTTCGTTAAAAGCGGCTACCTCTTTTTCTTTGAGGCTCTTTAATTTATTCAATTGTGTATCGATCTGCCCGGCTATATCTGCATACACTTCTCTTGACTGTTTACTTGGTGAAATATTGCCGCTGTTGGCCACGTCAAAAAGCCCGGAAAGTTTATCATTTAAACGTATCGGGTAATTTAAAACGTCCTGTGTACTTTTTGCTTTTGTTTGATAAAGTGTTTCTTCTATTGACGTCAGCTGTTTGTTGATGCTGTCAGCCATTATCTTTATTTCCTTTGGCGCATCCTTGTCCTGCAAGCTCATAAAAGAATTGATCTGCTTTCTTAAGGCATGAATATCTTTTATGGCTTTTTGTGTTTCATTAAATTTATCCTGTACTGTTTTAAGAAAGGCAAATTGTTCTTCATACTCAGGCTGAGTGGTCTTGTAATTAGGATCCGCCTTTAATATAAATGGAACCTCTAAAGAATCTTGCCCTACTTTGAACCTTGCATAGTAGTTACCTGGAGCTGCTACAACACCTGCCGGAACCCCGTTCCATAAAATCATGCTGTCTATACGTTCTGATTCCGGATATAAAAGATTCCATACAAATTGATTCATACCTTTTGACACATCCATTTTAGCATTGGCTTCCTTAGCATCAGTGAAAAACGTTTTTACGAACTTGTGATCTTTATCCATAATAGTGATAAAAGCTTTAGTGGAATCCTCTACATTTTTAGCGTAAAAATTAAAGACAACACCTGATGCAGGATTAGCTCCGACATTTCGTTGCGTGCCAAAATTCTGTGCAAACGTATTTGCCTGCATGCGATAGGCAGGACCTGGATCAAACACATACAGGTTGTTACTGGTAATTGAATTATCCATTTGCTGAACCACACTTAAATCGTCAATTATCCAGAAAGCTCTACCCTGTGTAGCAACGATCAAATCATTTTCTTTTATGGCCAGGTCGGTGATAGGCACAACCGGTAAGTTTTGCTGGAATGGCTTCCAGTTGACACCATCATCAAAAGAAATGTACATGCCATATTCCGTTCCTGCGTACAATAAACCCGGACGTTTTTGATCGGCGCGAAGTGCCCTTGAAAAATGCATTTTGTCAATG
>DAIQPL010000065.1:0-16316 GCA_036787395.1 Flavisolibacter sp.
AACCCGTTGTTTGAATAATGTTATTCTCAAGAATAGTTGTTTTCAGAAAGCGACGCCCGAGGGTGATCGCAATAACAGCAATTGGAATGGAGGCAGAAACAGTAAGTCCCGCTTTCAACGCAAGGTAAACAGTGGCAGCTCCGAAAAGGATTCCAAACGCAGCACCAGTAAGAATGGATTTGACGGTGAATTCAGCCATTCTTGTCTCGGGTGCAACAAATGGTCGGAAGTTAGTTTGGTTTTCGCCCATATAATTGGTTTAGTTAGGATTTAAATGTAGTGATTAAATAAAAAAGGTGATGTTTTCGACATCACCCTTCAACATTTAGCAAAAAATTATTTCATCTGCTGATGCATCATGTTCTGCAATTTTTTTGAAAGCAAGAATAAAATGATGGATGCAATGCCTGCCATGAAAACAAAGAGCATGAAGAACTCATACATGTCGTTCATTTCGTAACCGAGGAAACTTGTTTTCTTCCCATTTTCAGGATAGAGTGCGCTTAATATGCCGGCAAACTTGTTTGCAGCAGCATTGGAAAGGAACCAAACGGCCATTAATAACGATGCAAACTTTAACGGCGCTAATTTATTTACGAGGGAAAGACCTATCGGCGACAAACTTAATTCGCCCCATGTATGAAGTGCGTACATACCTGTTAACCAGATCATACTTACCTTAACGCCCGGTGCGACGCTTTTCACACCAAACGCAATCCACAAATAACCCAGAGCAAGCAAGAATAAGCCTATCGCCATTTTAGTAGGGGCTGAAGGCTCTCTCTTTTTAAGCTTTAACCAAAACCATGCAAATAGAGGTGCAAACAACACTACAAAAATGGAGTTTAGCGATTGGAATATGCTGGCAGGGACCACAAACCATCCCAGATCTCTTTCAGTTTGTTCATCAGCAAAAAAAGTTAAAGAGGCGCCTGCCTGTTCAAATGCAGACCAGAAAAAGATTACAAAGAAAGCAACAATAAAAATCACACCTATCCTTTCTTTTTCGTGCTTGTTTAAACTCTTATCAAAAAAAAGTATAAAGGCTATGAACAGCACTGAAGCCAATAATAAATAAGAAAGAAAGCTAAAAACTTTTGCGTCTACATACAGTGCACCGATTGCAACGCCGGACAATAATAAAAGCCCGACTACCATTATTACTGGCTTCCGCCATTCTTTCGGAGCTGTAGCCGAAGGTTCGCCTAAACGTTTTCCGTCGGGATCACGAACATATTTATCCTGATATAATTTTTGAACAATCACACTGACCAACATACCAACGCCTGCCGCCAGGAAAGCCCATTTGAAGTCAGCAGGATTTCCCGTATCTCCAACCAACCCGCATACAAAAGGTCCTAATGCACCACCAACATTAATGCCCATATAAAAGATCGTATACGCAGCATCAATTCTTCTGTCGCCCTTAGGATAAAGTTGTCCCACCAATGAAGAAATATTAGGTTTAAAAAAACCATTACCTGCGATCATAAATCCAAGTCCAGAAAAGAAAAGAATAGAAGATAAAGATTCGGATGTATTGTATAGTGATCCGCAAAAGAAAAGTAAAAATTCGCCTATTGCCATGATTAGGCCACCGACAATAATAGAACGCTTATTTCCCCAGTAGCGATCAGCTACATACCCACCGATCAGTGGCGTTAGGTAAACGAGCCCTGTATAGCTTCCATATAGATTCGATGCAAAAACTTTATCGAACAGAAGAGCTTTTGTCATGAAAAGAACCAAGATGGCCCGCATGCCATAATAGTTAAACCGCTCCCACATCTCCGTAGCAAATAGCACATATAATCCTTTGGGATGACCTTTCGAACCTGCAGAAGGATCTAATCTTATTTCATCTGAAGCTTTAATTTCCGGCATAGTAACTTATTTTGTAATAAAGTTTCTCAATCGTTAGTCTTAACTAAAATAAAGAAATAACACCACTCAAATATAATTGCTTCCCTGTTTAGCAATGTTACCGATATTCGCATTCCATCATTCTAATCCCATGAATATACTTTTATTGGGCTCGGGCGGAAGAGAGCATGCGCTGGCCTGGAAATTATCGCAAAGCAATTTGTGCTCCGAATTGTTCATAGCACCGGGCAACGCAGGCACGGCACAGTGCGGAACTAACTTACCATTTTCTGTAACCGATTTCG
This sequence comes from Flavisolibacter sp., assembly GCA_036787395.1. Lineage (GTDB taxonomy): Bacteria > Bacteroidota > Bacteroidia > Chitinophagales > Chitinophagaceae > Flavisolibacter. Next base: position 2,169 of record DAIQPL010000065.1, read on the forward strand.
AAGCAATTAAAAACTGTTGCCTCGATAAATATATTGATATGGTGATTGTAGGGCCGGAGGAACCGCTGGTGAAAGGTATTGTTGACTTCCTGGTAAAAGAATCAGGTCTGAACCTACTGATCATTGGACCTTCAAAAGAAGCAGCACAACTGGAAGGCAGTAAAGCATTTGCCAAGGCTTTCATGCAACGGCACGCTATCCCTACCGCCACTTATAAAGAATTCACAGAAGAAAACTTTACAGAAGGAATAGAATACCTAAAACAGCATCCGTTACCAATTGTGCTTAAAGCAGACGGACTGGCTGCGGGTAAAGGTGTCATCATCTGCCAGAATTATGTAGAAGCTGTTTCTGAATTTGAATTAATGATACAGCGATCTAAGTTTGGTGACGCTGGCAAACGGGTGGTTGTAGAAGAGTTTCTAAATGGAATTGAACTATCTGTTTTTGTTCTCACAGATGGAGTGAATTATGTGCTTTTACCGGAAGCAAAAGATTATAAACGCGTAGGTGAAAAAGATACCGGCCTGAATACTGGTGGCATGGGCGCCGTAAGCCCGGTGCCATTCGCAGAGGAAGCTTTCATGCAAAAAGTAGTTACCAGAATTATAGAACCAACAGTAAAAGGCTTGCAAAAAGATGGCCTGGATTATAAAGGATTTGTTTTTGTAGGGCTCATGAAAGTGGGTGATGAGCCTTTTGTAATTGAATACAATTGCCGCATGGGTGATCCGGAAACAGAAGTAATAATTCCCCGAATTAAAAATGACCTTGTGGAACTATTGACGGCAACAGCAAAGCAACAATTGCAAAACATAAAAATTGAAAAAGATGAACGGTTTGCCACTACTATTGTTGCCGTCAGCGGTGGCTATCCCGACGATTATCAAAAAGGATTTCAGATAACTGGCCTGAATACTAAAATTGATGATACGCTGATCTTTCATTCAGGCACAAAACAGGTGGATGATAAAATTGTTACTAACGGAGGACGTATAATTTGCGCCACTGCACTGGACTTAGATTTGGATGAAGCAATTAATAAGTCGAGAGACTTAATTGAATCAATAGAGTTTGAAGGAAAATATTTTAGAAGAGATATTGGATTCGAGTTTCTGACATGAACAAATAAAAAACACTCGTTTTTATCCCCAGGACAAGCTGCTGGAATTCGTGTAAATTCGCATTAATTCGTGCCTCAATTTGTGCAAGTATGACGGACGTTCACTACCACGATTATCTCCAACTTGATAAAATATTAAACGCACAGGAACCCGAAAGTGCCAAAAATAATATGTCGGCACATGATGAAATGTTGTTCATCATCATTCACCAGGCATATGAACTTTGGTTCAAACAATTACATCACGAGGCAGACTCCGTGGTTGGCATCATGCGCAAACCGTCTCTCAACGATAATTCTCCGGAACTGCAAACCGTAGTTCACCGGTTGAACAGGATGGCTGTCATTCTTCGTGTATTGATCCACCAGATTGATATTTTGGAAACGATGACACCCATGGACTTCCTTGACTTTCGCGACATGTTAAGGCCTGCATCCGGTTTCCAAAGCTGGCAGTTTAAATTACTGGAAGCCAAGCTAGGGCTAAAATTTGAATATCGTCATGGCAAAGAATATTATACATCTCAACTAAGACAAGAACATATAGACCTCATAAAAAAAGCAGAATCTGAAAATTCCTTTTTGCAATTGGTGAACGATTGGCTGGAACGAATGCCGACAGCCCCCCTGCCCCCCAAGGGAGGAGTGGCTGGGACACAGCCCTTGCTTAATCAAGACGCCAATAACAATACAGCCACTTTGCAAAGCAAGGTTAGCGCAATGGATAATCCCCCGTTGGGGGGCAGGGGGGCATGGGGGAACTTTGATTTCTGGACTACTTATAAAGCCGCATATTCCAATAGCCTGGCCGAAGTTGAAAAAAATAATATAGAAACCTTTGATGAAGTTTTCTTTCAACAAAGAGAAACCCACTACACTTTTTCTTCAAAGGCTAACCGGGCTGCATTATTTATCATGTTGTACCGGGGCTATCCTCTATTACAATTACCTTTTCAGCTTTTGAACAATTTATTGGAGATTGATGAACAGTTAAGCACCTGGCGCCATCGGCATATGAATATGGTACATCGTATGATTGGTACCCGTATCGGCACCGGGGGTAGTTCTGGAAAAGACTACTTGAAGGCCGCTGCGGATAAACATTATATCTTCAAAGAAATCGCCCAGCTAACTTCTTTTTTAATTGAGAGAAGAAAACTGCCGCAACTTCCAAAGGCAGTAGAAAGGACACTAGGCTTTGTAACTGCGGACTAGTCGGTGCAATAGTTAGCTGGATTTTGGCCCTGGCTTTTGTTCTGCTATTATACTCCTATTGTGTCACTCACTTTTACGTTCTGTAATTCTATGGAGCAAGAAAGAATTCCCTCAGTAAAAGTTATGAACGCTTATAAACGGGGGATTTAATGTCATGATAAAACAGGAACGTCCAACCTTCTTCATTTCCCTGCTGCCACCATAGATGTCTCAGCTGCATTGCCTTGTCCGGATCAAAGTCATACTTGGTCTTATAGCGTACTTTCATCTGTTGTAATTGAGGCGCGTCGTCACCACCGAAAAATATAATTTCATTTTCGTCCTGGATCCAAAATACCTGGTGGTGTGCAGAGTGGGCGCCGGTATGACGATAAGAAATATAATTATCAATGATCCCCTCATCATCCTGTAAAAAATGAACCTGTGAGGATTGTTGCAATACTTCTATTTCGCCTGGAATAAACGAAGGAGTTCCTTTTTCTAATGCAAAATCCAATTCCCTCTTTTGTATATAATAGGTTGCATTAGGCAAGCTAAGGTGTGAATGGTTATGCTCTAAACTTACGCCACCTGCATGGTCTTTGTGCAAGTGCGACATCAGCACCTTCGTAACTTGCTCCGGCCTGATACCCGCCTTTTCAAGATTGGTATGCAATTGCATTTTACCATTGCTGTCGTTGAATCCTAATCCTGTATCAAGCAATAAAATATCCCTGGATGTGATAACAACAAAAGGTTGTATCTCTACCAATAAACTGCCTGCAGATCGGTCATTTAAAATATCAGTACGCTCATTAAATGGAACAAAAAGCTTTGTTTTATCAATGGTGAACGAACCCTCGGAAAGCGGAACGATTTTCATGATACGAATTACACCAATTAAATCGAATTGAAAAAGAATTAGCCGCTAGCGGAGAACCATTTGCCGGTCTGCATCAAGACGAATCAGTATGAATAGTAAAATAGTAAAGGTCAGCAGCGCTGTGCCACCGTAACTGATAAAAGGTAATGGGATGCCAATTACGGGCGCCAGGCCTATGGTCATGCAGATGTTAATGCTAACGTGAAAGAAAAACACAGCCGCTACACCGTAAGCATAGCAACGGCTGAACACACTACGCTGTCTTTCAGCAACTGCTACAATCCGGAATAGTAAGAGTAGGTAAACGCCTAATAAGACGGTAGTTCCGATAAAGCCAAATCCTTCACCAATAGTGCAAAAGATAAAATCAGTTCTTTGTTCAGGCACAAAATCATAACGTGTTTGTGTGCCTTTTAATAAACCTTTTCCTGAAAGTCCGCCCGAACCAATAGCAATCTTAGATTGCTTGACGTTATAATCTACATCTTTCTTACCTGGTTTTTGCAATTCTCTTAAAGCATTTGGTTTCCTATACTCGTCAGGGATGTCTCTACCTATAGTGCTGAAAATCCGCTCCACCTGGTAAGGTTGCATCACATTCTTGAATATAAAGGGAACCCCGAACCTTTGGATGCTTACAGAAATAAACCATACAAAAATGATTTTAACCAATATCCCGTTCTTCCTCCTTGATTGTCTGTACAACACATAACCAACCAGGGCAGCAATGATGGTTAACACGAAAGCCAACGTATTTTTTTCCACCAGCAAAGTCGTTACTACCAGGGCGGCTAAAGAAAAACCAACAATCAAAATGGTAGCAGGTAATCCTTCCCTATACATTACAATAAAGAAAGAAAAAAACACAAGCGCCAGTCCGGTTTCTTTTTGAAAAATGGTAAGGATACAAGGAACCATCACGATACTTGCTGCAATGAGTTGCGAACGTGTTTTACTAAAATCAAGATTAGGCAGCGACAAATATTTTGCCAGTGCCAGGCATACACAAACTTTACAGAACTCCGCGGGTTGAAACTGAAATCCGCCAAAACGGACAATAGATTCTGTGCCTTTTACCCTGGAGTGAAAAGGAAACACAAGAAGTAAAAGGACAATGCCCAAGGCATACCAGATATTAGCCGTAGCGGTAAAGAATTTACTGTCCGTTAAAAGAATAAAAATGCCTAATGCAAAAGCGATGAAGAAAAAAAACATCTGCTTGCTGTAATCTGTTTTGAAAGAAAAAAAACTCGAAAGAACAGGATCGCCTTCCTTATAGGTTACGGCAAAAATAGCCATGATGCCAACGCATACCAGCAGCAGGTATATCCATATGAGGCTTACATCGATTCCTTTCGATATGCCCTGGTTATTGGTACGGCTCATTTAGGTAGTTGCATTTTTCTTTTTAAAAATAGTTTTTTCAGGTTCTACCATGTCTGGTTTGCGATAAACAATCTTTGTTTTAGGTGCCGATGTATCTTTTTTGGCAGGCAAAGGTGTATATCCCTTTCGCAGGTATTTTTTGATATAATTACTATCCCTGGTAAGATTAAAATAAAAATAGGCCCTCGTTGAATCGGCTATATACTGTAGCCTTGGCAAATACCCGGGCATCAGGTTCGTTGAAGCAATACGATCCACTTCTTTTAACCTGTCGGCTCTTAAAGAATCCGTCAAGTATTTCTCAATCATCAAATAAGCCATTGGCCCGGCCCAGGTGGAACCAAAGCCTCCATTTTCAACAATAATGGCAATGGCAATTGTAGGATTTTCCCTCGGAGCAAAACAAGCAAAAAGAGAGTGATCTTTTAATTGCAACACCTTTCCATCGAGAACCCTTTTATTTTCTGCTGTACCTGTTTTTGCACAAATGTTTATTCCGGGGATTTTAGGTATATACTGCGCTGTACCAATTGTGGTTACGCCTTCCATCCCGTCAATCACATCTTCATAATCACTGTCAGAAATATGTACTGGTATCTGGTGGCGCACTCTGAACTTATTTAAAACCGAATCTTCTTTTGTTTCTTCTTCAATGCTTTTTACAAAATGCGGTGTGTAAAAGTAGCCCTTGTTCGCAATGATGCTCATAGCATTTGCTATCTGCATCGGTGTTGCCAGCATCATATCCTGCCCGATACCTAAAGTAACATTGGTACAGGAGTTCCAGGAGCCGCGATAAACAGTGTTGTATTTTGAAGTGTCAGGAATATTACCCTTGTCTTCGCTTGGAAGATCAATGCCCAAAGGGTTACCATACCCGAAGGCATTCATGTACTCCTTCCACCGGGCGTATCCTTTTTTTACATTGCCGATTTTAGGGTTATCTACAGTTAAACGGTAGGTCATTGAAAAAAAAGAGTTGCAGGAGTGTGCAATCGCTTCGCGGAGGTTATTGGCATGTCCCGCCCACTTTTCTGTACATCGAACAGGTCTTGCACAACCATAATAAGCACCGCTACAACCAATGCCGGATGATTGACTAATCACACCTTCGTCTAAACCAATTAATGCTCCCACAGGTTTATAGGTAGAACCGGGGGGATATTGTCCTTTGATAGCCCTGTTTAGTAAAGGACCGGAAACATCCAAAACGAACTTGCTATATGTTTTTTTAAAGTTGGAACCAGTAAGGTCATTGGGGTTAAACGTTGGACCTGATGCCATAGCAATGATGCCACCGCTTTTAGGTTCAATGGCCACAATTGCACCAATTTTATTGGACAATAATTTTTCCGCCAGTTGCTGCACTTCAATATCAATATAAGTATTCAATCCCCTTCCTGAAATGGGTTGTTCATCCAACTCACCTTTTTCATAAGAACCCACCAGCCGGTTTCTGTGGTCTTTAATCAGGTATTGAATACCCCTTTGTCCCATCAATACTTTTTCATAATTGGATTCCAGGCCGGTTCTTCCTACATAATCACCAGGTTGGTAAAAACCTTCGGAGCGGGCTATGATGTTAGAGTCTACTTCACCAATATAACCCATAAAATGGGCGCCGGCATTATAGGGAAAAGTGCGTACAGGCCTGTCTTGCAGATAAAAACCTTTATCCTCGAACCGCCACATATTCTCTTGTAGCCGGGCATATTTTTGGGGAGTTAAAAGACCTTCAAAAGAAGACGGGCGGTAGCGGCCATTCCTTACAATAGCGTCCAGCATACGGGATCTAAACTCTGCTGTATCTATTTCAAGAAGCTGACATAAGTAAAATGTATCCACATTTCGCACTTCTGAGGGAGTTACCATCAGGTCAAACATTTGTACATTATTTACAATGGCTTTCTTCTTCCTATCGTAAACAATTCCGCGGGGTGGATAAACAACTTTTTTGAAAACAGCATTCTCCTGCGCCAGCTTTTGGTATTTGCTTGAGGCAACTTGCAGATTAAATAGTTGGCCAATCATGACCAGGAAAGCAACAAGAAAGATCAGTCGTATAATATAACTCCTCGATTGGTTAAACACAGGCATTGATTAATCCGAAGTCAAAAAATAGTTTCAAAAACACACTGCAAAATAAATGGAATACAAATTTGATAAAGGTTTGGAGATATGCAAAAGAAGATGGCAGGAAGTTTTCTTATTTTTTTATTAAAGAACGTTAGTTTCAGTTTTGTAGTTTGTCGTTCCTAGTTTAAGGCTGAAATGATTTAGGCTGTATTCGTCCTGTATTTCACTTTTCTTGTAAAAAGAAGTTCTGTTGTAAAAATTAAAAGCAGGCTTATAGCCGTAGTACTTAGCACTTTCATTAGAAAATCGAGGAAGGTACCAAAATGAAGATATTCAAGTAAAAGCAGGTAAGTATTGTGTAAAATGGTCAAAATCAAAACGTACACTGAATAAGGTGCCCACCCTAACGCTCCGGGGGATGGTTCCCGGTAATTAAATTCATTGGTGTCTTTCGGTATCAAAATAGTAATAATGAATGGACGCGCATACGCTACTAACACACAGGCAGCCGCGTGCAAACCAGGCGTGTTGGTAAAATAATCAAGAAGTAACCCCCCGGCAAACGCGGCAAGTAATAAGCCTAACCTGTTTATGCTGAACGGCAACCAAAGAACAAAAAGGAAATAGAGATATGGAACGATATATCTATGCAGATGTGGAATTTTATTTAGCACATAAACCTGTACTAAAACAAAGATGAATAATCTGAAAATATTTTTAACCAGGTCACTCACTGGGTTGTACCTTTTTGCTGATCGATCTTTTTTTCCGTGTCTTTTTCTAATTGTTCCTGCTCTTCCCGCTGAAGATTTTCTACCACAAAGACCTGTTGTACACTACTGAAATTAACAGCAGGACGTACTCTTAATAAATAAAACCCCGTAGCAGGATCATTAGCGATCCCTGAAACGGTACCAATAATTTTTTCCGGTGGAAAATTGTAGGAATATTTACTGGTCACCACTGTATCCCCAATTTTTACCGGTACGCTTTTAGGAATTCCTTCCAGTATAATAGTCTTCGGATCTTTGCCGTCCCATTCCACCCGTCCTGATTCTCCGGTGTTTTTCAGTGAAGCGCTTACAGAGCTTTGAACATGAAGCAAACCCATTACCTGGCTAAAATTAGGGCTAACATTTACTACAACACCTACAACGTATCCGTCAGAACTCAAAACCGCCATATTATCTTTTATCCCGTATTTTGATCCGCGATCCAGTTGCAGGTAGTTCTTATCAAAGTTTACGGTGTTGTATACCACCTTGGCATCTAGCCAGTAGTAACGCCTCACTCCTCTAACCGAATCAATCATTACCGAATCTGTAACGGCTCTTTTTATAGTATCAGGATAATAAAAATTATTTCTCAGCAGGTTCAGTAGTGAGTCATTCGTCCGATGCACCCTTTTATTCTCTTCGCCCTGGTGAAAATAATCATCCAGCCTGTCCACTTGTTTATTGATAGTACCTGTAAACTGATTAGCTACTCCCAATCCAACAGTGCGGTGAAAACGATTATAATTGAACAGCATCCATAAGGCAATAAACTGTAGTACCAGGAAGGCAACAAATGTAAAATACCGCCGAATGAATAGAAGAATATTTCTCATTAAAGAAACAAGATTCAAGGTTCAAGGAACAAAACGTAAAAAATCTTGTTTGCTTGTGCCTTGTACCTTTCAATTTATCGCATTACAAAAGGATAACGATCGTAGTTCTTAAGCGCAAGGCCCGTACCGCGAACCACACTTTTCAGGGGATCGTCAGCAACGTGTACCGGCAATTTGATCTTTTGGCTTAAACGTTTGTCAAGACCTTTTAGCAATGCGCCGCCGCCAGTAATATATAAACCCCGGCGGTAAATATCAGCAGCCAGTTCAGGAGGAGTTTGTTCCAAAGCCTTCAACACAGCTTCCTCTATCTTAAAGATGCTTTTGTCCAATGCCTCGGCAATTTCCTGGTAACTCACCATAATTTGTTTAGGAATACCCGTTACCAAATCACGGCCGTTTACAGGAATATCATCTGGAGGATTATCCAGGTCCTTCATAGCAGCACCGATCTGAATCTTGATCTGCTCCGCTGTGCGTTCACCAATCAACAAGCTATGATAACGACGCAAGGCTTCCATGATATCAGCGGTAAACTCGTCACCTGCAATACGGATCGATTGATCGCACACAATGCCTGCCAGGGCAATCACTGTAATGCCGGTAGTTCCACCACCAATATCAATGATCATATTTCCAACGGGCTCTTCTACATCAATGCCTATACCCAGGGCGGCAGCCATAGGCTCATGTATAAGGTAAACCTCTTTGGCGCCGGCTTGTTCGGCACTGTCCCTAACGGCACGTTTTTCCACCTCTGTAATAGACGAGGGAATACATATCATCATGCGCCAGCTTGGAGGAAACAAAGGCTTTTTGGGGTAAACCAATTTTATCATTTCGCGAAGCATAAGCTCAGCAGCATTAAAATCCGCAATTACACCATCTTTTAAAGGGCGAATGGTTTTAATGCTCTCGTGGGTTTTCTCGTGCATCATTAAGGCTCTCTTGCCTACTGCTAAAACTTCTTTCGGATTATTGCGGTTCAGGGCTACAATAGAGGGTTCGTTCACCACTACTTCGTCATTATGGATTATCAAGGTATTGGCGGTTCCTAAATCTATGGCTATCTCCTGCGTGAACCAATTAAAAAGTCCCATGCTCTTGTATTGGATTTAAGGTTTTTGATGGTTGTGTGCAAAGTTGTGAGAAATAAATTGAAATGTCAAAGTAAAAACCGCTCAGCTTCTCTTTTTTTTCGACAGTATCAATGGTTTATGAGAATTATAATACCATCAGTTGAATTACTATAAAGCTGTTGTTGTGTCACTCCCTTGTACCTTCTGTGCTTTATTCTGCATTGTATCCCTAAACAAAACAACAGCCCTGTCCTGTTGTATATTCCAGGTTAAAAAGAAAATTACATTTAGGCGATTATTGGATCGAATGACCAAGAGGAGACATAGACTTCCCCCTACTTTTGTCCTGTGAAGATCATTAACCGTACGGTTTGGATTCTTTCCCTGGTAAGTCTTTTTGCTGATGTGGCCAGCGAAATGCTTTACCCGGTTATACCCGTTTATTTGAAAGAAATCGGGTTTTCTGTTCTACTCATTGGAGTTTTGGAAGGTGTTGCCAATTTTACTTCGGGGCTTAGCAAAGGTTACTTTGGGAAATTGAGTGATGAAAAAGGACTCAGAATACCCTTTATTAAAAGCGGGTATTTATTAAGCGCCATTTCCAAACCAATGATGGCAGCTTTTACTTATCCACTCTGGATCTTTTTTGCCCGAACCATTGATCGCCTGGGAAAAGGACTTAGAACCGCAGCTCGTGATGCATTGCTTTCCCAAAATGCCACGCCTCAGACAAAAGCAAGGGTTTTCGGTTTTCATCGAGGCATGGATACGTTGGGCGCAGCCATAGGTCCAGCGCTAGCTCTAGTATTATTATCATTATTCCCAAACCGGTATGCACTTATTTTTTTAATCGCCTTTATCCCAGGACTGGTTTCGGTAGCACTGGTTTTCTTTGTGAAGGAAACAGAAGCGTTTGCTTCTACATTAGGAAAAGGAACATTCTTTTCTTTTTTTAAATATTGGAAGATTGCATCACCGGAATATAAGAAACTGGTGATTGGCCTTTTGTTTTTAGCCCTTTTCAATAGTTCAGATATTTTTCTTTTATTAAAAACAAAGGAAATAACCGGCAGCGACCAGTTAACTATAGGTGCTTACATTTTATATAACGTTGTTTTTGCACTGGCCTCTTATCCATTGGGTGCCCTTGCAGATAAAATAGGTATCAAGACAGTTCTTTTTTCCGGCCTAATTTTATTTGCATTAGTATATGTCCTTTTTGGAATCACCAATTCCGTCGTTGTCATTTTCGGTTCATTTTTCCTTTATGGTATTTATGCCGCCGCTACAGAAGGTATTACCAAGGCCTGGATCACCAATATCGCACATAATACCAATACCGCTACAGCAATTGGCTTTTATACCTCATGCGAAAGTATTTGCACCTTACTGGCTAGTGTTATTGCCGGTGCCATTTGGACTTCGTTTGGCAGCGGAGTTACTTTCGTTGTTACAGCTGCCGCGGCACTAATTAGTTTTATTTATCTGCGGATTGTTATAGGTGAAAACACGGTTGATAGAGCTAAGTAGCGAAGTTACCTTTTGGTATGCCTGTAACTGTTTATTTGTGGAATAGAGCTCCGTTTGTACGGCTACTTATTTCATTAATGACCGGTATAATATTACAATGGCATGTGCAGTTTTCACTAAATATCCTCTTGCTTTGCCTTTTCGTTTGTTCGGTTCCCATAGCAATCTATGTTTTCCTTCCCTTAAAATTTAAGTATAAATGGACTAGCGTCAACGGGTTTATTCTAAACGTGTTATTAATTACGTTTGGTGCCTTACTCATACCATTAAAAGATATCCGTAATAATGAAGATTGGATAGGTCATCATTATAAAAACGGAAGTTATATAATTGTCACACTTCAGGAACCGTTGGTTCAAAAAGCTAACTCATACAAGGCTTTGTCTCAAGTTGAATATGTTTATAAAAATGGAAACTGCGAAAAACAAAAAGGGCGGATACTTCTCTATTTTAAAAAAGATTCATCCGTTGTACAGCTTCATTACGGCTCTCAAATTGTTTTCAATGCAGCATTACAAGAGATAAAAAATGCAGGGAATCCCGGAAGCTTTGACTTTAAAAGATATAGTTTATTCCAGGGCATTACTCACCAAGCATATTTAACTCAAAATGACTTTGAAATATTGCCGCGGGAAAACAAAGCTTTCCTACAGACATTTATCTTCAAGTGCCGGGAATGGGTGTTAACCACTTTAAGAAACTTTATTCAGGGTGAAAAGGAACAAGGCCTTGCAGAAGCATTGCTCATTGGATATAAAGATGATCTCGATAAGAACCTTATCCAATCATATACAAATACAGGCGTCGTTCACATTATTGCAATTTCAGGAATGCACTTAGCTCTTATATACGCACTCCTTCTTTTACTTACAAAACCAATTAAGAGAAAGAAAGAGCTTCGGTGGTTGAGAATAGCAATTATTATTGGTTGCCTTTGGGTATTCAGCATCATGGCAGGAGCACAGGCGTCTGTCATTCGTTCAGCAGTGATGTTCACCTGCATTGCACTTGGCGAAGGTTTTGAAAGAAGGACCTCGATTTTCAACACACTGGCACTTTCGGCATTTCTTCTACTTTGTTTCAACCCGTTTTGGCTCTGGGATGTTGGCTTTCAACTTTCCTATGCTGCTGTTTTAAGCATCGTAATTTTTTATAAGCCCATTTCAAACTGGATTGTATTTGATAATAAGGTTATGTCTTTTATCTGGAACACTGTTGCCATCTCTTTGGCTGCACAAATATTAACTACGCCTGTAAGCCTGTACCATTTTCATCAATTTCCTGTTTTATTCTTGCTAACGAATGTCCTTGCAGTACCGTTATCATCTCTTATCCTATATACCGAAATTGCGTTATGCCTGTTTAGCTTTATCAAGCCTGTGGCTGCAACAATTGGCTGGCTGTCAGAAGGACTAATTCATGTAATGAATGGTTATATTCAAAGACTTGAAAATATTTCATTTGCCTTATGGAATGGATTTTCAATATCCATGGTTCAAACGATCTTTTTGCTTATAACAATTAGTGCACTTTGTTATTGGATGATGGAAAAAGAAAGAAGGCTGTTCTGGATAGCCCTTTATTCCCTGTTGATTTTTGTTTCAATCCGTTCATTTGACTTTTGGAAAGTCTATCATCAAAACAAACTCATTGTATATAATGTACCAAAACGTCAGGCTATCGATTTTATCAGTGGCAGGTCATACAATTTTGTTGGGGATACCGATTTATTATGTGATAATTTTCTTAGGAATTTTCATCTTAAACCCTCCAGGATACTACACAGAATTGAACAACGTCAAACTATTTCCATACATACAAAGCACTTTGACTTTAACAAGCGGCACGTTTCAATTATTGATAGTACTATAACATTCCTGCCACAGCAGCCAAAACAAACTATCGATGTTTTCATCCTTTCAAAAAACCCCAGGCTATATATCTCAACCCTTTTAAAGTCATTTTTTATTGGCCAGATCGTTATTGATTCTTCTGTTCCCCCGTGGAAAGCCAAACTTTGGAAACATGACTGCGATTCACTTGGTATACCCTGTTATAATGTAAGTGAAAAAGGCGCTTTTGTAATGAACTTATAGCACCTACCTTTGCCGCTTCTTAGGATTGCTTCCTTAATTCTTTCCAATGAGCAAAAAAATTACATCAGCCCTTATTTCTGTATTTTATAAAGACGGCCTGGAACCTTTGGTGCACGAATTACATAACCAGGGAGTTACTATATATTCAACCGGTGGAACGCAAAATTTTATCCAGAACCTTGGTGTTGGTGTAATTCCGGTAGAAGATATTACTGAGTATCCCTCCATCCTTGGAGGAAGAGTAAAGACCTTACATCCTTCAGTTTTTGGAGGTATTTTGGGAAGAAGAAACAATGAAACTGATCTGCAGGAAATGCAACAATTTAAAATTCCTCTCATTGATTTGGTTATTGTTGACCTGTATCCTTTCCAGGAAACCGTAGCCCAAACCTCTGATGAGAGAGCCATCATTGAAAAGATTGACATTGGTGGCCCTTCCATGATAAGAGCTGGTGCAAAAAACTTTACTGATGTTACCGTCATTGCTTCAAAAAACGATTATCAAAGATTAGTTGACCTTCTGCAACAACAAAATGGTGAAATAACCCTTGAACAACGCCATAGTTTTGCGGCAAAGGCTTTCAGTATAGTAGCGGAGTATGACATTGCCATTAACAACTATTTTCATAAGAATGAGTCCTTAACTGCTACTGGTCAAGGGCAAAAAACGGTTTTACGTTACGGAGAAAACCCACATCAGCAAGCCGTTTTTTCGGGCGACCTTAACGAATGTTTTGATCAATTGCATGGCAAAGAAATTTCTTATAACAACTTAGTAGATATTGATGCAGCAATCGAATTAATTAAAGAGTTTGACCAAACAACATTTGGTATTATCAAGCATACTAATGTTTGTGGTATTGCTATGCGTGAAGAAGTTGATGATGCATGGAAATATGCTTTAGCGGGAGACCCCGAAAGTGCATTTGGAGGTGTTTTAATTTCTAATGCACCAATTAATAAAGGAACTGCAGAAGCTATTAACGAGATTTTCTTTGAAGTATTAATAGCACCTTCTTTTCATGAGGAGGCGCTTCAAATATTGAAAATAAAAAAGAATCGCATTTTACTGCAATTAAAAAGTACCAACACCAGTCATAAAATTTTGAAGAATGCTGTAAACGGCTCGCTGGAGCAAGGAAAGGATGCTGTAAACTTTGAAAAATGGGAGG
>DAIQPL010000300.1:0-5225 GCA_036787395.1 Flavisolibacter sp.
TTTTTCCTTGTGCAGGTAATCATGCATAAGAATATAATTTTTTAAAAGTGCTTCAGGCTTTGGAAAAACAAGAGTATTGATCCTCTGTAATACAAAACAGTTTGTTGTATCTGAGGCTTTATAAGTTTGATGAATAAGACCGTCGCCAAGTGGCTGAATGACTGGTTTTATGAGGCCAAAATTTTCTCCAATATGAGCAATTAAAGCATCGGGAGGTGTTTTAATATTCATCGGTAAAAGCAAAATCATTTTTACGATACATCCATTGCCCGCTACTGAAGTCGGGGAATTCAACCGTTTCATTTCCCAGTTCAATACTTCTTTCACTCAGTGGGGTAATGGCACTCCAGGCCGCAGCATCGTATACATTCATGGGCGTATCTGTTCTGCGCTTGATTGATTCAATAAAAGCGTGAAGAACAAAAAAATCCATTCCGCCGTGTCCGGCACCTTCCGTATCCGCGGTCCATTTTTGCCACAACGGATGATCATATTTGTCCAGGTAAGGTTTTGCTTCTTCCCATTGGTGGGCCTTAGCGCTTACTCCTTCAATATACAGGGAGTGATTTACATCCATCCATAAACCTTTGGTGCCCTGCACACGAAAACCAAGAGAATAGGGCCTTGGGAGGTTTGTATCGTGTTGCAATAAAACCGTTTCACCGTTTGCACATTTTATCATAGTAGTTACTACATCACCTAATTTGAATTGTAGTTGAGCATTTGGATGATCCTTCCCTCCTTTTTCAACAATGTATTCGTGCAGGCCTCTTGATTTTGTTCCATACGAGGTTAAGGAAACAAAACGATTGCCTTTATTGATGTTAATGAATTGAGCTACTGGTCCAATGCCATGTGTAGGATAAAGATCTCCGTTACGGTAAAGTGAATGCGCTGTTCTCCAATGCGCTTCCGAAAAACCTTTTTCTCCAAATTCAGCACCGCTGTTATAGGGTTCAATACCGTTGTTGAATTTTACACCACGGAGATCATGTTGGTAACCTGCCTGCAGATGTATAAGTTCTCCAAACATATTCTTGCGTACCATGTTTAAGATTGCCATTACATCTCTCCGATAGCAAACATTTTCGAGCATCATTAAATGTCCTTTGGTACGTTCGCAGGTTTTTACCACATTCCAGTGATCTTCCAAAGTAATTCCAAGAACTACCTCAGTACCCACATATTTGCCGGCTTCCAGGGCCTCTATAGACATGGGCGCATGCCATTCCCACGGGGTGGCAATGATCACGCCGTCAAGGTCTTTTAACTCCAATAATTTTCTCCAGGAATATGCATCGCCCGTAAAAATTTTAGGGACAGCCTTGCCAGATTTTTTTATCACATCACTTGCCATCCCTAACATGCGCTGATCTACATCACAGATTGCCACTACTTCTACATCAGAACGACGTAAGGCCAGTGCCAGGTGGCTTTGCCCCCGTAAGCCAACACCAATAATACCCAACCTGACTTTAGACGCATTATTGAATAATGTTCCGGAAGGTAAAATGGCAAATCCTGCTGTACTGATAGCAGTATTTTTTACAAAGTCTCTTCGATGCATAAATGAGCGGGTTTTACCTAAGATAGTAATTAAGTAGTTGAAGCGCTCTAAAAAACAGCAAGCATAACATACAAACAGCTACGCTCTTTTTGCTTGTCTATAATTACCATATATGACTATGCAAGCGGTTCGTTTCAGGCAGTCAATTTTCCTATTGCATATTTTGGAAGAGAGAAAAAACGAACTCGCTTACTTATTTAGATTTATGTCTTCAACCATCACATCCCAGTGTGAAATTAGTAAGTCAAAACGGTGTTGCTCGTCTTTCGCCAGCTTTGCGGTGTCGGGGTAGAGTTGGGCTTTGTAGGGCGCCGTCACATCCTCCACGAGGGCTACTTGAGCATTTTTGAAGGTAATGGTGACCTTAAAATCCCACCTTGTGTCTTCTCCACTATGTAAAATAGGCTTTTGTGCATGAATGCTGATGATATCACCTTTCTCCATTGCTTTTTTGAGTAAAGGGTAATGGTTTCTTTTCCACAGGTCAATAAATTCTTGAGCATAACTCCACTTTACCTTGTAATAATTTTCAATAGTAAAAGAAGGGTTTGTTGTAGCTAACTTATTTTGTGCAATTGCAAAATGTGAAGCCAGAACAAAAGCTATTGACAGAACAGTAGTCCTGTAGGTGATTTGTCTCATAAAAATTAAAGATGAAAGTGAAAATTATCGACTTTTTCTTTCAACCCGAACTATAGTGATAGAAGAATTGTCATCTCCGGTTATCAGGACAGAATCGTTTGTTATCATCTTAAGTGAGTAACCACGGATGCCTCTTCTTGAAAAAATAGAATCGCCTGTCAGTAAGTAGCGCACCGTGTCAGCGGCTTTTTTAGAAGAGTCAATTTTTGTATAAGTAGTATCGTTGTTAAAGAACACGTACTTTTTTACTGTATCCTTCTGCGTGTTATAAGTATAGAGATCTTTTCCGGTAGAATCTTTTCCCTGTAAGCGCAGAATTTGCCATTTACCCAACAAAGAATCGTTCTCTTTGGTTTTGCATCCTAAAACAAGGAGTAAAAAAATAAATACTCTCATAAGGGGCTGTATTTTCTTGACAATATGTCTAATAAAGTATGAGCAACAAGTAACATGGGTACGAAAGTGAATATCCAAGTTACATTTTTTAGTGATGGTCAAACTTGTAATTGCTTATTCTTTTTAAAGCATTTAATATGCAATTAATATCACTCATAATCCGAGGCACTGAAACGATACCAGTAAATATGCAGTCGTGTATTTGGCAGACCTTTGAATCAGGATTGAAATCGATATTCGGCAGTTTCTTCCAGCGGCTCTTTGTCCTTGCAAAGAAGGATCTGTTTGTAAAGGCACCTGTTGAAATGTACCTATCAATAAAAAGAGGTTATTCTATTTATGAAGAAGAAAACATTTTAAAAAGAAAAACCGGTAACTAATACCGGTTTCACATAGATAGGGCGGGAGTTTTCTGTAGGGTGTTTTCATCGGGTTAAGAACGAGCCAAAAAAGATATTCAAAACTTATGCCAGCGGTCTGATCAATCGTAGCTGGTAAATAAGTTGAATCAGTATGCTAAGACATTAAACTTTCATAATAGTTTAACGCCGAATATACTTTTTTTGATACTGTAGTGTTGCAAAGTATTGGTAAGGTAACATCTTTATATTCTTATTAGGGATCGCTCAAGATTGATTTTCGCTTTTCATGCAGAACTGATCTCTACAGCGTATAAATAAGAAAAGGAATTCTCAGCCTTAATGTGTTGCCGATTATAGTTTATCTTTATATCATAAGCCCCCAAAAACGCTCCACCTTGCACTTTAAAGTGCAACTTTCCTTAAGTACAATTTTAAAAAATCGATTATGAAAAAAACAGTACTCATCCTTCTTGTATCGGCAACCACAATGGTTTGTGTAGCACAAAGTGGAAACAACCAGTTCATTCCGGCGTTGGAAATAGGACTTCCAACGGGTGATTTTGACTCTTACAAAACTGGAATCGGGCTTTCTGCTAAAGCACTTATCGGGGTAGGTAATCAGGGACAGGTTAGCTTTTCAACGGGTTACTCCAGCTTTAAAATGAAAAATTCAACAGATATATATAAAGCAAAAATCTCGGTCATCCCACTACTGGTCGGTTATCGTTATCACCTGCCTGTGGTTTATATAGAGCCGCTGCTTGGCTATGGCATATATGGCACAACTACTAAAACTGGGTCAGGTGGTACCGAAACTAAAGTTTCACATTCAGAGGGAGGTTTTACATGGGCCCTGGGTGGCGGTGTTCAGTTGGGTAATGTAGACCTTGGCGTACGCTACCAGTCAGGCCACCCGGATGTGGGCACAATAGGATTTATTGGTTTTCATGCCGGATATGTATTTAGCTCAAGAAAAAGCTGACGATCAACATATCTGGTACAATGTTATTAGCCTGCACGCATTTTAGCGTTCGGGCTATTTTTATTTCTTGCTCGAAGCAAATGTTCGAAGGGGTAAAAGCTGATTATCACACAAGGAACAATTCTCCGTTTTCCTTCCCAATTTTTTGGAACTCCAATTCTTTTAAAAATTGAAACAAATCATAAGTTATATTACCGGAACACTTCTCTAATATTTCGTTCTTGGTCAGTTCTTCTCCTTCTGCTACATATTCTTTCAAAGGTGTGTAATCTACCTGAAGAGAGGACGAAAATTTATACTTCATAATTATTACCCTTTGCTAAGCAGAGACTAAGAATTATGCCAATACATGAGCTATCACTGAAAAGAAAGTTTATTTTTTGGTTCTGGTAAAAGAAAAGGTTTGCCAGAACAAATTGTAGACGGCATATTGGGAGATGATTCAGACGAATGAGGCAGAAAAAAAGGCGAGAAGTCAAATAAGGCCTATCAGGTGAAAAACTAACTTCTTAAGATCACTGCAGGTTAACGATACAAGAACAACGGATGAAGAGTTAAAGGGGTATATCCCTGTTATTATCACTCCTCAACTCAGGGTCATTGTCTTCTGCATCAAAATAATTTTTTGCATCGTTATCAACAGGCACACCATCCGATTCTTCTTTGAGAGCTTCTTTTTTTAAAATGGTTTTTGTTTCGCTGCCCATTTCTTCACTTGCCTTGTTTGTCCCTTTGTTTTTTGGATCCTTAATAGGTCTCATAAAATGGTATTGAGTTAATATATAACATCTCACTAAAAAGCTATGCCATTCAGCTAAAGGCAACGTAAACCAAATAATTTTCTGAAGCGGGATAAAATCACCACATCAAAAATCAGAATCACTCATTTCGGCAGCATGATATTTTACTATAACCTCGGTAATTGATGTAGCTCTGTGTTTACGTTTAAAATCGGCCAGGCTTAAAATAAGAGAAGAGGCCACGTCGGCATGTAGTCTGAGGATGGGTTCATGGGTAAGCACTTTCACAAGAAGAGGTAATACAGCCCTGTAAAAAGCGTCCGATGTCAATTCTTCGCGACTAAGTACGGAAAGGTCTTTTTCTGCCTTTGTCCTTATCGCAATGTCTTTAGCATCCAGATCTGTTTCAGCATTTGCTTTACTTTTTTCGAAAGCCTGTTTTAGAATAGCCCGGTAAATGTAATCATCCATCTCAACTTTATTATCTATCGCGTTTACAAGGTTGCGGTTTTGATAAATGATGGGTAAAGCACAAG
>DAIQPL010000463.1:0-1727 GCA_036787395.1 Flavisolibacter sp.
TTGCTGATGGGAATATTTTGCTTCTGGTCTGCAACTGATATAGTGAACACTAAACTTGGCCGTCAATTATCTTTTGGACTATTTATTTTTTGGGCTACGCGTTTGATGTTTCAATTCTTTGTGTACTCACCACAACTATGGAAGGGAAAAAGATTTGAATCTTCACTGCATGTTCTGTTCTCTTTTCTATGGATGTATTTTACGGTGGTTTTCTTTTTAGTTTGGATGAGTTAGTTACAGAACTGAGAGTCGACCGAAACAACTTTTGCGTAAACTCCTCTAATGGCAACAGTAATACTGAACCCTGGTACATAATTAAAACTTCTAAAAATGGTATTGCTTCTCCGCTTGAGGCGGATTACTATGACGTCTATCATTCTCTTTTCAAAAAATAACAGCTAAGCATTGGCGCTGCCCCCGGAAGCGCTTTTGCGTCCCTGGTTGGAGGTACGGCCCGTATCACCACGGCGGTCTTTTGTACTGCCTCCGCGTTTCAGGTCCGAGCGTTCGGGATTACTCTTTTGTGAAGATGTTTTCGACGACGCACGTTTTGGTGCACCCTGGCCGGCATTGCTGCCGCCGTTGCTTCTGTTAGCGCTATTTGGCATAATATAGGTTTTCGAAAAAGGGCTGAAAATATAATGCCATTCTGTTCTGTACAACAAATAGTTGTAGGATCGGATCGAAATGTTATGCGATTAGCGGGCTGGAAATTTTGTTACCCCACCTCTTTTTTTCGTTACCCATTCTTCAGTCTTATCGTCAAAAACAAAATTCAACGGCGTGTTCAATAGTTTGCTTTCTACCACAATATTTTCCGGCAACCAGCCAGCATCCATACCGGAAGTTAGCGCCTCCACCGTAAGACTTTGAATCTCTCCAAGGTCAAGCCCTTCCAGGGTAATATAAGAGGTGGTATCCCGTTCCAGTCTTGAATCAAGATTTGAATTGTAGGGAAGACTTTTTAAAGAAAAACCTGAAGAGCCAGTTAACGTAAACAATATCTGCGCATCCGTACCTGCCAGGCGTTTGTCTTTTGTTTTAACCTTGAGTGTATATGTTGGAACAGGAGGAGCGGTGAAAGGATTGTATCCATTTTGGGCTGACTCGTATGTTTCGCTGTAAGGTATTGTTGTAATTAATTGTTTGAGCCTGCTTACAGCAGCGGCATCTACCATGATGCCATCAATATAGGTATCTAAATATTTACGCAAAGAGGCTTCCTTGTTAAGCACCCATGTATAAATAAATTTAAAACTTTCCGGTTCGTTTTGGTTCCGGCAGCGTTGTGCTTCTGTTACATTGGGAAAAACACCTGGCTTGGCTAAAAAGGTAGTAATGCCATCAGCATAAGAAAAGTTTTTCTGACCTCCTTTTTTAAATATTTCTTCCAATTGTGATGGCGGAATATCCGATTCATCCACGCCCACGCCAACGTTAGGATAGTGGCCTTTATACCTGTTTAAAAAACCGGTATCATCAGAATGGGTCATCAACATGGTTACGCCATCACAAGGATCACCATGAAAATTTTCTTTCACAACCGATAGAAAATCGTTGGGATCAAAATTGGTATCCTTCATGTCGAAAATAAGCAAGGCCAGGTTATAGCCCTTGTCAACCAGTAATTCTTTTAAGTCTCTTAAATAGTCTTCAACGGTTGGAGTGTTTTTGTAAGAAGGCAGGGGCGTGTGACTTACATAAAAACGTCCTTCTGCATGAACAAT
>DAIQPL010000066.1:0-16105 GCA_036787395.1 Flavisolibacter sp.
GGGAAGTATCTGCAGGCTTATACAAGAACTTAACACCATCCAGCTTTATGGTGTTGATAGCAATAGCGGAGATAGCAGGTTGTATAGCCTTCCACAAGGGAGGACGAATGGTTACTTTTTGTGTGTCTGGAATATGCCTGATGAGTACAATATCAGCCTGCCTTGAAAAGATCTCCCTTATAGTGACCTTCCTGCCGAAAATCAGAGGAAAGAAACCGATTCCTTTTATATCACCTCTTTGCAGGTTTAATTCTATGGTTAGTGCAGGCAGGGCATGCACCTTTTCCAATACCCTGTAGCGGTTACTATCCACTTTAATTTCCAGATTTTCTACTCTAATGTTACCACCGAAGAAACCAGCAGTTAGCTTTCCCAAACGATAAGTGTATAAACTGTCAGAGCCCTGTACAATCAGCGCATCCAGTTTCTTAACAAGAACTGGTTCCAAAAAAAAATTTACAAAAACAAGAAGTATGACAGCCAGCAGTATTAAAAAACCGCCAATGATAATCGAAAGCCGCCTGTACCGGAAATTTTTAATGAGGATCATACACCCAGCTGTAAAAAAGCTATGCCATCAAAGAGGCTGAATCAGATATACCTCTATCGTTGCTTGCTGCCAATGAAAGATTGACAATCTATGCCAGGACTATTTAAGCAATTACAAAACGGTAACCAATACCTTTTATGGTAATAATCTCTATAGAAGGATCAGTTTTTAGATAGTTGCGAAGTTTTGTGATATATACGTCCAGGGTGCGGCTGTTGAAAAAAGAATCGCTCCCCCATAACAGTGTAAGAATATCACTACGTTCTAAAATCTTTTCCCTGTTTTGGTATAAAAGACGAAGCAGTTCGCTCTCGCGATAAGAGAGCTTGCGTTGCTCATCGGGATGGATTAGTGTCTGTCTTTTTATATTGAACCTGTATTGTCCAAGGCTCACTTCGTCCTGATCGTTCTGTGTTTCCACTTTGGCCTTAAGAACATTGTCAATCCGAACGATCAGTTCTTCTATGCTAAAAGGTTTGCGTATATAATCGTTGGCACCCAGCTTAAATCCATTTACTACGTCACTTGTTTGAGATTTAGCGCTTAAAAAAATGATTGGCACCTGTCCGTCTTTTTCCCGGATTTCGTCAGCTATAGAAAAACCATCTTTATTTGGAAGCATAATATCTAGGATGCAAACATCGGGTTTCACTTCGCTGAATTGCTGTACGGCTTTGCCACCATCACTTTCGAGTATTACTTCATAACCCCGTCCTTGCAGTGTTTCACTAACAATCTTTGCCAGGAAAATTTCATCTTCTACATAAAGCACTTTTGCTTTTTTCATTTACAGGAATTTAGATACATATACAAGTTATACCTTGTGTTTGGGAAGTGTGATAAAGAATTTACTTCCATCCCCTTGCACTGATTCAACTCTTATTGTTCCCTGGTGTTTTTGAATCACATGCGAAACATAACTTAAGCCAAGACCATATCCCTTGGCATTGTGCAGGTTGCCGGTAGGGACACGAAAGAACTTTTCAAATATCCTGTTGTGATATTCAGGCGGAATTCCAATTCCTGAATCAGACATCGTCAAATGAAGTTTATCATTGGTTCCTTTTAAATCAATATCAATTTCTGGCTTATGAGAACTATATTTTAAAGCATTATCCAGTAAATTAAAGATCACACTTACCAGGTGCAGCCTGTCTCCTTCCAAACCCGTGTCGCCTCCTTCGGTTACTTTAACGATAGCACCCTTTTTTTCAAACTGCAGGCGCATGGATGAAGTAACTTCTTCAATAAGGTCTTTCATATTTAAAGGTTCATACCTGAGTTCGATCTCTTTCTTTTCAAACATTGAAAGTTTAAGCACCTTGTCAACGAGCAGCGATAGGCGCTGCAATTCATTGGCGGAAATGTCGAGGTATTCCTTTGTACGTTGTGGATCCATGCTGGCATTAAACGTCCGTAACGCCTCGATGGCTACACTAACAGTGGCAATGGGTGTTTTTAATTCATGCGTAATGTTGCTGATAAACTCATTTTTAATATCAGCCAATCTTCTTTGCCGGAGCAGGTTTCGATAGAGCAGGGAAAAAGATAAACAAGTAAATCCTACCAGGAATACAGAAAACAAAATAGGGACACTGATACGCTTTAATAAAAAAGGTGCTGTATTACCAAGCGAAAGTTCATAAGTGATCGGCTTTGAAAACCCTAATGTAACCTGGTTAAATCTTGGCTCTTCTCTTTCTACTGTTGGAATGCGCTTTACAATGAAAGGAACAGCTATATTTTGTTCATGAAGCTTTTTTGCGTAGGCAGTTTGTAACTCTGCTACCTTAATGGAATCTTGTACAGAGTCAACATCAAAAAGAAACTGCATCAAACGGTTGCGCTTGCCTGTAAAACTTTTATTGGAAAAGCGCATGGTATCCGATCCTCTAATGATAAGTGCCCGGCCGGTGGAGTCTTTTACTCTTTTTGTCAGTATATCTACCATATTTATCACCTTCTGATCGGGACCAGGCTTCATCCTTACTTGTCTCCCGGGGAATTCCTGCTGGATAAACACTTTTGTAGGTGATGAAGAATCACCAACTAATTTATCAAGTTTAAGCCGGTCACCCTGCAAAGCAAAAACGGTTTCGCGAAACATAAAATTGGTACGCATGTCTAAGGTGCGTTCTTCTCTTTCATAGGCCTTCCTCAACCAATAAAATTGAAACCCCGCAATGGCAATAATAGAAAGCCCCATCAGTATAGGTAACCATTTTATATTTTTGATTTTGTGCATCTGGACAAAATTACTTTTTTCGGTTACCGTTCATACGACAATTAACCATTATTAACGTAGTTGCAACGACTATTAACAAGGTATGAAAATCAGAGGGGTTATTTTTGGCCCAAATGCTTCTATGATGAAAAAAATCTTGCTTTCTGCTTTCCTGGCTATTTCAGTTTTAGCACAAGCTCAAATGAAAGAAGGCCGGATTATTTATGAGCGCACATTGCAAATGCCCACTCGTATGTTTAATGCAGATCCTGCTATTGCTTCTCAAATTCCAAAATCAAGAACCGACCAGTTTGAATTACTTTTTGGCAATAATCAATCGTTGTGGCAGTTTTTACCAAATGCTAACAATGAAGATCCGGGAACTTTTTCTGGCAACGGTATTGTGCTGCGCTTTGGGGGCACAAATGAGATCTCTTATTACAATTTCGAAAAAGGAACCAGGACGGACCAAAGGGAGATCATGGATCGGAACTTTTTAGTTACAGATAGTGTTGCCAAAGGACAATGGAAACTAACAGATGAAACAAAAACAGTTTTAAATTATACAGTGCATAAAGCCATTGGCCAACGCATTTCCAACCGTACGCAAATGAGCATGGAAAATGGTGAAATGAAAAGACAGGTGATACCTGACACGGCTGTTGTTGTTGCCTGGTTTACTACAGATATCCCTATTCCTATAGGGCCCGACATGCAGGGACAGTTACCCGGTGCTATCTTAGAATTGGATATTAGTAAAGGGCAGACCATTTATAAGGCTATCGAAATCTCGCCTAAAGTAAGCGTCAGCAAGATCAAAGAACCTAAAGATGGTAAGAAAGTAACGGCTGCAGAATTTACCCAGGAACGTGAAAAATTGATGGAGGAAATGCGTCGCAACAGGGGTAATGGAAACACCTTTAGAATTCAGCAATAGAAGTTCATCCCCTCCCGCACAAATGGAGAGGGAAATAGGAACACAAGACAACTTATTTACGATATCAAAAGCTCTCAACTCTCAGTTAAGTTGAGAGCTTTTGATAAGCTATGGCGTAGGCACTTAGTCGGTTATGTTACCTCTTTCACTGTCTTCTCTTTCTTTTTGATAAACCGTGACGTTTACCTTCCACTCCGGAAAATAATACTGAAGTCCTACTTCTATTTTCAGCTTAGGGAGATCAGTTGCTGCAGGAGTAAGTTGGAAGATACTTGAACAAAACTTCCTCGTTTCTACCGGTGCATCGTACTCGCCATTTAAAGAAAAACTATAGCCGTTATCCATTGTTATAGTCATCATTTTTAATTGACTAAACAGCCATTTGTATTTTTTGGCAGCTTCTTCAAAGTCCTCTGTGGTAAGCACTACTGCCTGCCAGCTATAGATAGGCTTCCTGGAAATGTACTGTATAATGCTGTTTTCTTCGGCTCCATCAAATTTTAGCAGGGTAGCATATTCTACGGTTTGGGGATTGCGGTTCAGCAAGTCTCCTTTTATAGTATTCAGTTCCCGTGGAAAATCGGCAATAACTTTTTCAAGGTTATTTCGCAGATCATTGTTAGTAACGGGAATTCTAAGCTGGGCACGGCCAATCAATGTAAGAAGTAAAGCCACAAAAGCCAATAGGCTGGTTTTTAGGATTTTCATTGGTGGATTTTAACATATTTTGAGCGCCAAAATAGACAAAAGCTTCGTTTTGTCAATGGAAAGCCCTAACTTTCTTCACAGTTTTTCCACATTTTTAAAAAACCATCCAGTATGAAGAACAGAAACATTGTCCATGCCCATCAAGAGGTTGAGATCTACAAACAATACTATAGACCTTCCTTTAATATGTGGCGTTTTACTAAGTCGATCCTGGGTGTGCTGCTTTTTGGGAGATCCACAGTAGCACGCAGCTACGTTCCGACTAACAAAAAAGGACTTAAATAACAAAAATCCTCCCGCAAAACGGGAGGATTTTTGTTATTGGGTGACTCTGAGTCCTCGTGTAGCTCTTTCCATACTTGCTGGAATTGTTCTTCCTCCCATCCGGTTTAGTCTATAAGTAAACGTTAGCATGAAAAACCGGTTCAATACACTGCTTTGCACATCTTCGACATAGTTGCTTCCGAAATTCCTGGCTACGCTCTGGTTCTGCCCCAAGATATCAAAGACAGATAACTTAATTTCCCCTCGCCTGTTTTTAAGTACATCTTTTGCAAAGCCACCATTCCAGATCGCATAGCTCTCATTAAAGCCATCGCTTCTGCCGGTGTTGAATGTGTAATCAAAATCGGTGGATAAAATAAAACCTAAAGGCATGTTGTAAGTAATGTCAGCGGAATAAGTATGAGTGAAGTAAGAAGTATTGTTATTTGATTGTATTGTATATTTCAGAGAATTATAATTCACACTAACGCCAATTCCCAGGTCAAGTTTTTCCTTGTAATTATAGCTTAACCGGAGGTCTTCTCCAATATTTACATTATTCGTATAATTTTTTATCCGGTCAAGAATGTTCACATCCCTGTTATAAGCAATACGGGTATTAGTGTTGAAATTTCCACCCTGCATTCTCTTAATGGGAAAACCAATATTGAATGTTCCATTTAAATTAAAGGCCCCATTTACATTAGCAGGAGTTGTGTATTGCAATCCACCGGGCCGTTGCTCAATAGAATTAGCAATTTTGTTTTGCGTATTGCTGAAAGTAATATATGCAAACAGGTTCCGGAACTTTACAATATCAAAAAAGTTGTAGCTCAAAGAAATGTTATTGAAGAACTCTTGTTTTAATGCCGGGTTACCCTGGTATAAGTTGGGATAACCGGTGCTGTCAATAATGTCCTGCAATTGGGATGTAGAAGGTTGCCTTGTAGTTCCGCGGTAATTAAAACGCAAACTCCTGCTTCGTGCAAATTGATAATTAAAAGAAGCAGTTGGGAAAAAGTTGGTGAACTTCTGTCTAATGAACATTTTCTTTGACAGGTTTACACTTTGCAGTGTTGTTTGCTGCATAGCAAAGCCCAACTGGTAATTATATTTTTTCTTTACAATACGCAGGTTAGTTCCAAAACGGTCCCACTCTGTTTGGTTATTGAAGTAGTTAGAGTCCACGCGAACATATTTCCCTGTACTCCTATCGGAGCTCAATATCTCCCTATCCGATTCGTTGCGGTTGTTCGTATGATTATAATTGAACTCAAGTATTTTGTCTCTTGCAATTGGCTCTGTATAGGAGAAACCTACATTGTAATTCCTGGTTTTATTATCAATCAGGTTCAGGTTATCCATAATTCTGTCCTGCCATTTAATACCTGAATCGTTGTAAAGTTTTGAACTGATTACAGAGTTTATATCCCTTTGGGACTGGCCATTTGTAGTAGCCAAATTCAACGCCAGTGTCCTGCCGGGGCGACGAAATTTTCTTCTCCAGATCAGGTTATTTGTCCAGTTATATCCGTCCCCCTTACTACTATTAAATGTGCGGCTTTCATTTGCAAGATAATTTTTATCACCTTTTTGTACGGTTGTTGAAAATGTGTCGAGGCTATGTGTATTATATGATTTCTGGTAACTAATGCTGGGGTTATAAATGATAGAATTAAAAGAATCTACCGTGTAGATTATGTTCATATTCAAACGGTGATTATCGTTCTCCGCTTTGGATTTTGTATTGTCGTCTGTAAGAAGTGTTGAATCTTTTGTAAAGGTGGAACGATAACTTGTGCGGATGTTATCTGTATTTACATGATTCATAAAATAACTTCCATTTACATCAAAGTATTTACTCCAGGTATCTCTATAATTAAAACCAAGCTGTGATGATTTAGTGACGCCATTACCGGTGGTTCCCAAATTCAATCCGCCAAAGCTTCCCGACGAACCGCCACCCCCGGGTCCTGCCTGCACTATATTCATTCCGCCTCCGCCCATCATTGTGCCTCTACCTCCCATTCCACCGCCTCCTCCGCCGTTTCCAAACATTCCAATCATATCAGAAAAAGTGAATCCTATATTATTGGTGTTATTTTCTTTAGCAATAACGGAAGTTTGCATAGCGCCTTTGAACATGTTGGCGTTCAGTCCTACATCAAATCTTTCTTTGGTTCCATAACCCGCATAGGCTTTTCCAAATAACCCTTTCTTTTTATCTTTTTTCAGTTTTAAATTAAGCGCCTTCGATCGGCTGCCGTCATCAATTTTATTGAACTTCGCCTGTTCACTCATGTCATCAAATACCTCCACCTGGTCCACCATATCAGCGGTAAGATTTTTGGTAGCCAGCTTAGGGTCATTGCTAAAAAATTCTTTCCCATCCACGTATACTTTTTGCACATTCTCGCCCTGGGCTTTTACCGTACCGTCACGGTCTACCTGTACACCAGGCAGTTTCTTTAAGAGGTCTTCTACGGTAGCATTAGGTTTTGTTTTAAAGGCATCCGCCCTGAAAGCAATAGTATCCCCGTTTATTTTTACCGGCGCCTCGTTGATAACCACTTCCTGCATGGTTTTGTAAATACGATCCATTGTTACGTTACCAAGATCGGCGAGGGGCTTTTGCAAACTGATAGAAAATTTTCTTTTGGCGGTTTGTAGTCCTGTAAAGGAAGCCAGCAGGTCATAATCTCCTGCATCCAGGTTTTTTATCTCAAAACTACCATTAGGACCGGTAAGGGTAAATGAAATGAGTGCTGAATCTTTTATGCGAACGACAGATACGGTAGCATCAGCCAGCGAGGTTGCTGAAACAGAGTCTTGCAAGACCCCTTTAACGGTACCGTTTACTTTTTGAGCGTAGGCAAAAACACCAAACGCAAAAAAGGATAATATAAACAGGTAAAACTTCTTCATAAGCCGAGTTGAGTGAGTACGAAGATATTCGCAAACGAAGTGAAGGCTCGTTAAAAAACGTTAAGGCTTGTATGAAAGGTAGTAAACTACTGGTGCCCGGCCTTGTGCCTGTTTATGAAAGCGTTTTTTACCGTATTCACAGGTTTGGATTTAGTAACAAGATAAGGGATAGAACCGAGTATTTATAGTGGCCGCAAAATTGCAATTAATATGAAAAGCTCTACTTTGAAAAAACAGTTTGTCCTTAGCTGCCTTATTATTGCTTTGTCTTGCTCTACTTCCGACAGGTCAACACGCAGGGAAGTAAAAAAGGAAACAAGAGACAAAAGAAAATCGCCTATTGTTTTAGCGGCCAAACAAGAGAACTTTTATTTCAACCTGAGGGAAAACAATTATTTCGATTATTATGGAATGACGCTGGGCGTGGCCAAGGCAGAATTATATGCAGGTATGTACGAGTTAAAAGGAGATAGCCTTTCCATGGCTTTTCATAATAATCATAAACCGGAAGATTTAACCGGCACTGGTTTTATTGACAGGGCAAGAAACCAGGTGGTGCTGCTATCAAAAGATACTGCACACAACAGGAGGCTGGAAATTATACTCGCAGGGAAATGAGTTTAAGCTCTGATGTAATCTTTTGTACTAAGCTGCATTAGGCTATTAAACTTTGGTTGCGTCGCACACTTGTACGCCTATATTTCTATTGGGCATTTTTAGTTGTAACTCCATGTTGTTGGTTCTATTGTCAACTGAATATAAATGCCTCTTGCGGTAAGAAGGTGCATATTTTTATTGTTAACTAAACAAATATTCCACATCCTCCTTGCTCAAGGCCTTCACAAATGTTGTATCGTCTGCAATCAGCTCTTTTGCCAGCAGGCGTTTCTTTTCCTGCAGTTGCATGATCTTATCTTCAATGGTATCCTTACAGATCATACGGTAAGCAAAAATATTTTTGGTTTGTCCAATACGGTGTGTACGGTCAATAGCTTGTTGTTCTACCGCAGGGTTCCACCAGGGATCAACAATGTACACATAGTCTGCAGCAGTCAAATTCAATCCCACACCGCCTGCCTTTAAGGAAATAAGAAACACTCTTGTTTCATCATCAGCCTGGAAGGCCTGGATTGCTTTTTCCCTATCAGGGGCAGACGTACTTCCGTCAAAATATTCATACTTCACACCCAATTCTTCCAGCTTTTGCCTGATTAAAGCCAGCATACCCAGGAACTGCGAGAAGACTAATGCTTTGTGGTTACCAATGTTCTCCGAAATTTCTCTCGCCAGTTCTTCCAGCTTTATGGAATGGTTTTCAAATTTTTCCTGCTCGTTTAATATTGCGGGTGAATCACAGATCTGGCGAAGCTTCATTAATCCCTGCAGGATGGTAAGCTGTGATTTTTGAATACCCTGTTCTTCTATAGTACCCATGATCTTCGCACGGAAATCGTTACGGTATGCATCATATATCTTACGCTGTTCATCTTCCATTTCACAAAACAGGATGGTTTCTGTTTTATCGGGAAGGTCTTTGGCTACCTGCTCTTTGGTGCGTCGAAGAATAAAGGGATACAATATCTTTTTTAGATGGTCTTTTTGTTCTGCTTCTCCAAACTTGTCAATAGGTATAGCAAATTCCTGGCGGAAGAATTCCACAGAACCCAACATACCCGGATTCAGGAAATTCATTTGTGCATAGATATCAAACGTATTGTTTTGTAATGGCGTACCGCTCATGCACAGCCGGTGCTTTGCATTGAGCAAAGTAGCTGCTTTGGTTACCTTGCTGGATGGATTTTTAATTGCCTGTGATTCATCCAGAATTACATAATCCAATGGCATTTGCATAAACGTCTTGATATCACTGCGCAAGGTGCCATAGGTGGTAATGATCACATGGTGCTTTTTCAACTCTTCAACACTCCTGATACGCATGGAGCCATGATGGATATAATATTCGAGCGAGGGTGTAAACTTCTTAATCTCGTTCTCCCAGTTGTAAATAAGCGTAGTAGGGCAAACAACCAGGGCGCTAAGCGCTCCGTCATAGGTTTCATAATAATATTGAAGGAAAGAAAGGGCCTGCACCGTTTTACCCAAACCCATATCATCAGCCATTATACCACCCCAACTTACCTCGTGAAGATAATTAAGCCATTGGAAGCCCGCTACCTGGTACGGACGAAGAATAGGTTGAAGGTTTGTAGGCGCCTCAATTTCTTTGATATTGTCAAACTCTTTAATACGGCTGTATTTTTCTTCGAGTTGTATGGTTAGTTCCTCTTCGTTCCGGTTTTCATACAATTCATCAATTACGCTTAAATGATAACGGGAAAGCTTTAGCTTGTCCATTCTGCCCTCACCTACTCTAAAAAGAAGAGAGTATTTTTTTAACCATTCTTCCGGAAGAATGCCCAGGGTTCCATCATTTAACTGAACAAACTGCTGTTTATTGGCCAGCGCTTTTTTTACTTCCGCAACGCTTACCTTCTGGTCGCCAAAAACAATGTCCACCTTGGCATCAAACCAATCGGTATGTGAACTGATGTAAATATGCGTAGTGGGCTTGGCTGTATTAAAACGAAAGTTCTTCAGGCTTTCAAAACCATATACTGGTGTTTTTGCCTCGTTCATGGCATCTACAAACAAAAAGAACCAGTTGTTGCGAAGAACTTCTGCTCCTTTCAAGGCAAGAGCTGCCCCATCATCATAAGAAATAAAATTAGAGTGAAGTGTTTGCAACTTCTCAATAAAGCTTCGTTCGGCCTCGCGGTTACGATGCACTACAATCACTTTATCCTGGTACGGAATAATTAGCTGGTCTTTATCTTTTGCCTTGGTATCAAAACCTTTATAACTGAAAATTGGTTGAAACACCAGGTATTCGCCTTTCTCATGAAGAAATAATTTTACTTCCGGTTCCCCATCCTTAATTTCTGATACCAACGATTTGTCAAAGTCTACTTTGTATTCCTTTGTCAGTGGCATTACCAGTTTGGATAAGGTTTGCGACCAGTCTTCCTCTTTTACTTTCATCAGGCCTTTTGGCAAAAATTTCTCCGCTGTTTCAACAGCTTCAAGGTTATCCCACAAATACAGCTGGTGATTGTATAAAAACAAGAGAAGAGACTGAGCTTCGTTGTCATTTAATCCGTGGGGTACAGCATCGGGTTTTATAAAACATTCAATTTCAAAATTCTTCCCGCTCCGTGATACATTAAATTGAGGAACAACAAATTTCTGACTAAGCTCAATGCGTTCCAGGTGAGATGTTTTGAAGGCCTTGCCTTTCAGAAGTGTGTATACCGGTGAGCTTTCTATTTCCATGAAAAGCTTTTTCATCTTCGGTAATAGATATTCCACAATCAGGCTTTTTGTTTCGCCTGGCAGTTCGTCATCTTCGTGATGAATGATGTTTTCCCAAATTCCGGAGAATGGAGAATTGCGGCTTACATATTTATTAATTTCCGGGTCCTGTAGTTTACGTACTACCAACAAAAGGTTTTTGTCTCTTTCGTTGTACTCATCAACATTTACGTATTTGGTTAACTCCAGCTTCTGCACGTTGCCTGCAAAATTATTTTCCTCATCCATCTCGCCTTCTATCAGGTCAAGGGCAAAGAAGGGATAGGTGGCTTTATTGAAATTAAATACAAGACCCAGCCGTTTTGTAAAGATGTGTTCTTTAGGGGCAGGTTCTTCTTCTGCTACTGCAGTTATTCTTTCAAAATGAGGTCTTGATGAAGGCAGCGGCGCTGCTATTCTTTTAATAGATGGATCCAGTACTCTTAAAAAGGGTTTTCCATCTTTGTAGTTGAATTCAAATTTTCCTTTCAGGTCATCTTCCAATGAATAACCATAAGCTTCCAGCAATTTGTTTTTTTCTTTATCCCAATTGCGGATAGTTTCAAAAAAATGCTGGCCTTTAGTATATAGCAAATGCAGGAAAACGATCACTTTGGGAAGAGCCAATAAATGTTCCGTATCCTCGTAGTCACTACTGGTATCAAAATTTCTTTCTTCATTGCGTTTAATGATTACAGAAAAATCCTGTCCTTCAATGGTTACTGTCGCTTTTACCGTTTCCTCTTTTGCCGTTTCGATCACAGGCTTTTCTGTTTTCAAATAATTTTCTGCTTCACTAACAATATCATGTGACGACAACAGGTGCATCGTTTTCAGATCAATTGTTTTCATCTTGGCAACCGTATGCCGCTGATCATAAACTACGTTTTCCGATTCCAACATCCCCTTATCAATCATCTCCTGTAACCGGATTAAAGCTGCTGCTTCGTGACGGCATATATCGCCCAAATTATACGGACAGGCACAACGCAAGGAAAGCGTCTTAGGGTCTTTATAATTAGAAATATAAACTTTGTAAAAAGTAGAATAGATGTCGTCCCTCACTCTAAAAACAGCAGAGCCAAACAGGTAATCATTTTCTACCAGTTCCACAAAACCAATAGCATGAATTTTCTTTCCTCTCCGGATCACTTCATCGCCGCCGTGTGTGTAAACGTATTTAAGTAGATGTGGTAAAGCCAAAAGATTTTAGATTTTAGATTTCGGATAGCAGATCGTGGCAAGTTTGAATTGATTGAATTCGCTGAAAGCAGTTCCAAAAAACCTCTTCTGGAAACTTTGGTTGCATTTCAAATTCCTTTCAAACAAGCAGGGCAGCTACGTCCAATTTATCAATCCCCGTTCAGAAAAGGCCAATTGGCAAAAGTAACGGAATCCTTTCCAGATAACCTGACAGAATTGAATATTTCTGCGTTAAAATTCTATAGTAAAGCGGGATTATATTTTAAAGAGACTATTTCACCTATTTATTTTGAAACACGGGAAACTTCAATAGAATTTTTTAACTGCAAAAAAAATCAATGACGAAGCAACCCCGGTAAGAATTAGCTTGTCATACAGTTCTAAAGTGGTCACCGGGCTATTTGTATTTTACCGGGAAAAAATTCTTTCTTTGACGCGTCAACCTACTAACATGCTGTTAAGAACCCATCAAAACAAAAGAAAAACGTTACAGCCTTTCTTTTATTCTTTTATGTTGCTTTTTGCTACAGCAAGCATAAGTTCCTGTAAAAAGACAGATGTTGAACAGAACATTCCAAACCAACACTTAGAAAGTGCAACTGTTGCAACACGGTGGGCCGATATGACCTTATATGTACTGCGAAATGCCAAATTTAATTCACCTACTTACTCGTCCCGGTCCCTTGGATATTTAGGGCTTACTATGTATGAATGCGTAGTGAATGCAGATTCAGGCATGCGATCATTACGCGGACAAGTAAGCGGTCTTACTCAACTGCCGTTACCCCAGGCAAACGCAGTTTACTACTGGCCATTGGTATTGAACGCCGGACAACAGACGATGCTGAAACTTTTATACCCGTTAAATACAAACGCCAGCCCTGCTTTAACTGCAAGTATTGATTCGTTATCATCGGTCATTTTAGAAGAAAAACGCAATGGGATATCAAATGTTATTGTTGAACGCTCGGTAAGTTTTGGAATGAAGATAGCGTACGCTATTTCGGAATGGGCGAAGACTGACGGTGGTGATAACGGTTTTTCACGTCCGTTTGAACCTTCTTTTGTTTTTCCTTCCGGGCCTGGCTATTGGGTGCCCCCTGCAAGAGGACAAACCATATCCAATTTCCCTTTACATCCTTATTGGGGTAAGAACCGCACTTTTGTTCCTGCTAACAGCATGTTGCCCATACCCTCTATTATGACTTATTCAAAAGATGCAGCGTCAAGCTACTATAACATGTATAAGGCAGTTTATGAGAAAAATAAATTACTGACAACAACAGAGAAGGAAATTGCCGCCTGGTGGGCCGATGATCCAACGGAAACCTATTCACCGCCGGGACATTCTTACAACCTGGCCAACCTTGCCGTTAAAAAAAGCAATGCAACTATGGTTAAAGCAGCAGAAACTTATGCCCGTACAGGAATGGCTGTAGCCGATGCCTTTATTAATTGCTGGAAGGCAAAGTTTCAGTATTTTAATGAGAGGCCATCTACTTATGTAAGAGCCAATATTGATGCCACATGGATACCTTTTTGGCCTGAGCCGCCATTCCCTGCTTTTCCCTCGGGCCATTCTACACAATCAGCAGCTACAGCAACGGTATTGGCTGCGTTGTATGGTGAGCAATTCCCATTCACAGATAACACGCATGAAGGCGCACTTCGTTTTCCATTTTACCAACCTATGAAACCACGAAGCTTTAGTACTTTTTGGGAAACAGCAGAGGAGTCTGCCCTCAGCCGGTTTTTGGGAGGAATACATACACAGCAGGATAATACTATAGGTTTAGCAGAAGGTAAAAAGATTGGGCAGAATGTGAATGCACTGGCGTGGAAAAAGTAAGCTTAAAAACAAGTGATGAAAAATCAAAGTCTAACTTGTTTTAATGGGTAATAGCCGATAACTAAAACTGTATACGCTACTATTGTATTTGATGGTGACGATTAGATCCTGCTGTACGGCTTTGTGGTCTACCCAGGCTGGTTCAAGAGCAGGTAAACCAATTAACCCGGCGATTAACATTGACGTCAGGTTGGAATGTCCGTTTTTCGCATCAAATGTTATTCTTCCATCCTCCATTATTTTGCCTGTCAATTCTATGGGCTCATTAAAAGGACTAAGATTCATTTTATTTAATACAGGTCCTAAACGGTCTTTTATTTCGACAGCAAATTGCTCCGCTCCTTTAGGATACCTTGCGTTAACAACATATTTTTTGCGCACAACACCGCATTTTTCATAAGACGTCCAAAGCCCTTCCGCTTTCACCAGGGGCAGCAGTTCGGCGGAGACCAGGATAATGCGTGAGCTGTCTTTGTAATCTCCTACCTGGTTGTGTCCTTTTTGAAACGCACCAAGTTTAAACCGCTCTGTTACTAAAACATGTTCTGAACGATGTTGTCTATAAGCTATCCATTTGCCGTCAGGCTCACCGCCGATTAACTTTCCGGCCCATACTATTACGCCTGAATTGGATTCGTAATCCCCGTAGCCATTGTCCACTATCTTCTTTCCGTCTTCGGTCCAGGTGTTTATTATTTTTACGTGATTGCCATTTGCCTCAAACGTAATTTTTGGCCGGCCTGTAGGATAAAAAAATTCCCATTTGCCCTCAAACCTATTGTCCTTGAAAGTCCCTTTTGCCTGTAGATTTCCATTGAGGTAGTAGGCTATAAAATCTCCCTCTTTCAACCCGTTTTCATCATAGCGCCCCGCTGCAATAAGCTGTTGCGGATTTAACTTGCTCACGTCTTTAAAAATTCCCTTAAACTTTCTTTCCTGCAAATTATAATGGCATGTTCGGGATATATCGGCACAGCTATCTTCTATTAAAAAATAATCCTCGTTATATGAGATATGTACACTATCATTTTCAAAGGCCCGGATAAATCCTGGCCTTTTGGTCACACTTTGGGCTTGCATATAGAAGGAAAGAAAAACCGCTATACTAAGGGCTAAAAAAGAGAATTTCATTCAAAAGATTTCGTGAACTTATTTACAACACAATGTAAGGGTTTAGTATTGACCTTCCAACCTTAAAGCAGTCCAAAAAAAAGCCTGCAAATGCAGGCTCGTCACATCTTTATATTTCCGTTTTATTTCTTGACAACAGGATTTGACGTAACATTCATATCCCGAACACAAAGATATTTTCCATCACTTTTTTGAAAGTAAGACATATAATGCCCCTTATCCTTTTCTGTACCGGATGGATTCACCACCGTCCAGGAACCAATCTCCACTGCCATGTTTCCTTCGGTAAAAAGATCTACCACTTTATAAACATTATAGTTTCCTGTAGTGTCTTTCGCAAGGCGCTGTGCTATTCTGTCTTTAATGGCTGCTTTTCCTGATATCGGCTCTTCATTTCGATTATAACTAATGGCGTCGGTGCTGTAATACGCGGCAACTGCGTCTGCATCTTTGGCTTTTTCTGCTGCAGCGTACTTATCTTCCATAGCCTGGATATCGGACTTTAGCTGAGTGATATCCGCTGGTTTCGTTTCTTCGGCTCGTGAGGAACAAGCCCAAAAAAACAATGGAAGAATGGCTAAAAGAATTACTGATTGAAATCTACTTCTCATAATATTGATGTTGGTTTAATACAAAAAATTGTCAGCATATTAAAAAGCCCGTCTGCTCCAGGCTTTAGTTTATTTGGAACCAAGGTTTGCTTTGGCATATAAGATCTCCGACCACTGGCTTTCAACACCAGCCTTCATATTGTCCAGCCATTTTTTCCAACTTCCTGCGCCGTTAGCTTTTTCAAATCTCTCAATAAAAGGTGTGGCATTTACATCGTCTCTTTCTTTTAAGCCGTTGGTATAACGGGTTACTACCGAAAACTGAGGTGTTCCCGACAAAGAGCTTTCATAAACAGCCGTCTTTGCGCCATCAGCTTCCCATAGTTTTTTGTTGGCCGTGATGTTATCCATGATT
>DAIQPL010000067.1:0-16095 GCA_036787395.1 Flavisolibacter sp.
GGACCCGCAGGACCAGCTGGTCCCTGGTCGCCTTCTTTCGAACAGGCATAAAGTAAAATGGTTAGTGCAATTGCTACACTATAAGGGTTAATAAAAGATTTCTTTCTCATAAGTTTGTTTTGAATTTTTAATTAATGTTTTAAATAGTTACCACTTACCCGGTAATTTTTCTTAAATAAGCTGGCCTAAATATAACACAAAACATGAAGTTATCTATAGTCACCAGCGCTATCCATGCAGACTGATTATTTGAAATCAGTAAGTAAATTAGTATTTTCTATTTTTACTGAGTCGGCGAAATCCCCAACATAATGGTCATCAAAGAAGATGTAATTAATAAAAGCTTTGGGCCTGTTGGTCGTATTGCCTGTGGTGTAGTCGGTGGTTTGCCTGCCAAATAAATCAGTGACTGCCTGCGTGGAAGCGCTGTTATTATTAAGCTCTGTACCGGTCACCATTTCAGGAGCGCTGCCAGCTACAGCCCCTCCTGCTGCGCCAACTAGTCCGTTGAGGATATCAAGCACCGGTAGCGCTCCATTCACGCTGCTGCCACCCGTATTGGATTGGGTGTAATAACAATCATGTTTTCAGAATTACTCATTGCCTTTTGGCTTTACGTATAAACTATCAGGTTTATATACCTTAAGATTCATTTGTTCATCAAAAAATTTCAAAAACCGATAAACGTTATTTGACCCAGAATCTACAAACCTGAAATAAGCAGGTTCTAAGTATTCGTAATAACGATAATTGTCATGACTTGCTATTTCAAAGTTTATGTAAGACATAGAAGTTAAAGCTCCATAAGGATTTCGTGAAGGTACTCCGTCGTTTAAACGAGGAATTTGCAACTCCTCCATTTCTTGAAAAAATTTGTGCCAGCCGTCATTAGGCATCACATATCTTACATTGTGAATGACTAAGTAATAGCCACTATCAGTTTTGGGAATATTAAACTCCACTATAATACACTCTTTTTTCAAACTATCTTGGGCGATATTTATTACAATTTTTCTCGGCTGGTCCCAAAGCCATATACGAACATATTGTCCTTCTTTGCCTTTTTGAATTGCCGGCAAGCCTATCATTTTTGCGATATTCTGCAAGTAAGGTTCTTTGCGTGAATTTTTGGCACTTGAATCTGCATAATAACGGATTTTCCCAATCCTAATAGAGTCTGGAATGAACTCGTTCCCAATTTTCCCTTCTTTCAGATTACAGGAAGATAGAACAAGAAAGGTAATTGCGAATATGCAAGTCAACTTTTTTAGCTTAACCATTTTAATGCTTTTTCATTAATCTTTATTTTCTCCGCCGACTCACTCCCGGCCTTGTGAGTAAGCAGTGGTCTCGGCGTCTTTCGTAATGGTCTCTCTAAACAGTTCCTCCACACTTGTCACTTCATAACCGGCATGCTTCCCGGTAACATAAAACTTCCAAGAGCTGTTATAAACCACATCATAGCTGTAGGTCATTTCAATTAAAGGCGGCCATCTATGAAGGTAAACGCGATGAAGAACGTGCCTTCGCAGCTGATTGTGGTCCGTGTGACCGGCATAAGGGAAGAAAGATAGAAAAATTTTGAACGCGCATCCTAAGCCACCGAGACCGCCTGGCTCAAATGCTTGCGCAGGGAGTCTCGGTGGGAAAATGAACTTGTAACTTTTCACATGAACTATTGCTAAAGAACAACACTTCCGGCGGACCAGAAATTATACGGGTTTTATACAAAAAATGCTATCAATTGACCCGGCATATGAACTTAGATGTCCTTTTCGTTTCATATTAACTCGACCATACAACTCAACTGTTCTACTATGTAGCTTACGTACTTCGCTATAGCGGCTTGCTAGTTCATCCGTAAAGTTCAGCCAAAAAGCGCTTTCAGATTTTTTATTCCCCTGAGGATATAGCGCTACATCTTCAAAATAATTTATAAAAATACCCTTAACTCTGACGATCTCTCCGTCAAAATTATGCAATTGGCTAGTTTGAATCACCGCCAATGTATCACTCTGCTTCGTATTAAAGCAAACTCCGACGATACTTTCGTTTTTCATAAGATTGCAGCTAACCACCAGCGCCAACAAACAAAAAATAGGTAATCGCATATTTAGAATTTTATTCCTTTGAGTCAATATTCCACGTCGGCTTATATTTATTAACTGTATTGTCCGCATCCCTGAGTCGTTGTCTGCACTCAATCCTCTGAAAATTGGGTAACTTATATTTTTTGTAAAACTCAGCATTGGCAGAAATATCCAAATTCACTTGCCCACCTGTTTCCTTAAAACTATATTTAGTCCTCATTACTCTTTCGCCAAAAAGCGCCCGTAAATAGTTTTCAAAGCTTACTGCCATTTTTTCTCTCGTAAATCTGCTTTGAATCTTCATGCTATGTGAAGCTAAAGTAAACTCGTGTGACCAACTATGAACTAGTTCATGTCCTAATACTGTTCGACTTGTATTTATTTCACTATCAGCATGAGGACCGCCTGCCTGGAAGTAAAATACGCTTCCACCGCCTAAACGTTTATCTTCTTCCGGATGTTCAAATGTTGAAGCTTCCAATGATACTTTGAGCCCTGCAAATCTGAAACCATTTTGCTGCCTTCGACTATCGATGCAATCTCGTTTAAGTCAGTAATCGCTTGTTTCAGAAACGCATCGGTCCCCGTCAAGGAAGTTCTTATCATTAAAAGAATCTGCCAGCAATGTACAAGTAAGGAGATTGCAGCGGAACTGCACCTCAGGTGCCGGACGGCGGAAGATTACCGCAAAAAGATCTAGGAAAAAATCGGCGCCAAAAATATGGTGGGAATAGTCATCTATGCCCTTAAACATAATTTGGTAAAAGTGTCCGAAGTATAGTTGAAACAAAGTAAGACCCATTTAATTTTCTTTTTATTTTATACGAAGGGCTGAAGATACTATGGGAACGTGCACGTCATAGTTTAACTGTTCATTTTCACAATTCACTTTAACGCCATATTCTGTACTAAACATTCTCGGTACGGGCCCAGTATAGTGTCAGTTGATTTGCGTTTTGATCAAAACTTTTGTGACAATTGCCTAGTTAACATTTAGAAGAATTAAGACAAGTAACTGGTTACCTTTTAACAGGCGCAAATTTTTGTTTGTGTTCTTACCTGTCTTGTGCTGGATGGGTGCACCAGCAACCTTGTGAATAAATCAAGACGCCCACAATTGCGGGCGTTATTTTAAAAATCTTTTTGCCCGTACTTCCGTTTGTACCGTTCGTTTAATTGCTTTTGTTTATCTGTTAAATCTATTTTACGTCCCTGTATAAAAGCGTCTGTTACCTGGCTTGTCCGCATGTCCAGAATATCCCCTTCACTGATCACAATATTTGCATCTTTTCCTGCTTCAATACTTCCTGTTTTATCAGCAACACCCAGAATTTTTGCTGCACTCAAAGTAATTGCCTGCAATGCTTCTTCTTTACTTAAACCATAGGCTGAAGCCGTACCCGCATTGAACGCCAGGTTTCGACCGCGGGTTTGTCCATCATCATCAGAAATAGAAAACAACACGCCTGCTTTTTGCAAAGCAGCAGCGGTTTTATACGGCTGATCCACGTCAT
Source organism: Flavisolibacter sp. (assembly GCA_036787395.1). Taxonomy (GTDB): domain Bacteria; phylum Bacteroidota; class Bacteroidia; order Chitinophagales; family Chitinophagaceae; genus Flavisolibacter. The sequence continues at coordinate 3,605 of DAIQPL010000067.1, forward strand.
CATCTTCCAAAGTAGGGAGACTGTGTGGCTGGCTCAATATAACAGATACATTATTTTGTTTTAAGAGGTCTGCTACCTGCCAGCTATCGCTTCCACCTACTATAGTAACATTAAAACCAAACTCCTTTACAAAGTCCAATGCCACCAACATTTGTTTAACCGTATTAGCATGTACGTACAACCTTTGCTTTTTATCAAACAGGTTTTTTACTGCTTCAAATTTTAGATTGGTTGTGGTGTGGGTAGCTTCGCTGGTGTAAGCTTTGGCTTCACGGAAGAAACTTTTCAGGTTATCGATTTTTTCCAAACCTTCTTTTACCGGATCGGTTGGAGGTTGCTGAGCACCGGCGGTGCCTCCACCAAACCTGCCCAGGTTCGGACGTGCTAATAAGGAGGGCATGTACACATGAAGACCTCCATCTATGTTGTAAGCGGCATCTTCATAATTCCAGGCATCTAATTGCACTACGGATGACTGGCCGGCGACAAATGTTCCCTGTGGTACCACGTTGGCCAACAAAACGCCATTGGAACGAAGCGTATTAATAACTTTTGAGTCGGTGTTATAAGCCACAATAGAATGGATGTTGGGATTCATGTCGCCTATTTCCTGTACGTCACTTGATGCACGAACAGCACCTATCTCCACCAAACCTAAATTACTGATAGGCAGAATTAAACCGGGATAAACATGCTTACCCTGCGCATTTACCTGTGTAGATCCCGGAGGAATAGAAACATTTGATCCAACTGCTGCGATTTTTCCATTGGTAATAACGACAGAAGCATTATTTAAAACCTGGCCATTACCTATATGCACTGTTGCATTGGTGATAACAGTTGAACCCACCTGTTTGGGTGCTGGGTAAACCGTTTCCTGCGCGTTGGCAGTTAGGGAGAAAACTATTGCTATGTAGGTGATTAGTTTTTTCATAATAAGTTGTATAAAAAAAAGAGTTTAGGGTTTAAAGTTTAAGGTTTTAGGTTTAAGGTTTTAGGTTTTAGGTTCTTTTGGTGAAAGTTTTTTTCTTATGCCGGCTATGTCTGATTTTAATAAGTAGCTGATTAACTTTTGTATTAGACTACTTATGCTAACAACCATAGATTTCAGGCTTTCAAACTCCTCTTTTGTTATGTAATGACGATCCATTGCTCTGTAAAGTTGAGAACGTAACTCACCACACGATCCTTTTGCATAACCAAGGAATTGTGCAAACTCTAACCTTGTACCTCTTTCAAACCCTTCAGCAATATTATCCATAATAGAGCCCGACGAACCTTCAATTTGATGTATCAACCGGTAGTTTTTCGCAAATCTTCCCTGATCTATCATGTTTCCTAGGATTTGACAAACTTCCCTTCCTTTTTGCCAGCTTTGAATGTCTTCAAATGCCTTTATGGTTGCCATAACCTTAAACTTTAAACCTTAAACGTTTTTAATAATTTTCGTCTGCATCAATCGTCAACAATCCATGACTGTGCAAATGATCAGAGCAGGTTTGCATGATTTGGTAGCTTGGCATTGCAGGTTGCACCGGCGCACCACTTCTTTTTTCGCCAACCATTTTTTTCACTAAACGGTTTCGCTCTGCATCCACTCCTTTTTGGAGTTGCTCGTCTTTTGCCCTGTCAAAGTAAATGGTACCATCAACAATGGTGTATAAAGGCTTTGCATAAATACTTAAAGGATTGTCGGTCCATACTACTATATCACCATCCTTACCAGGTTTAAGGCTTCCTACTTTATCTTCTACATGAAGCATTTTAGCAGGGTTCAGCGTAACCATTTTCAAAGCTTCCTCTTCTGTTACTCCACCATATTTTACAATTTTCGCTGCTTCCTGGTTCAAGCGGCGGGCCATTTCGGCATCATCGGAATTAATTGCCACGTTCAAACCAACACGTTGCATGATAGCCGCATTATAAGGAATTGCATCCTGCACTTCCATTTTATAAGCCCACCAGTCGGAGAAGGTAGATGCATTGGCGCCATGCTCTTTCATTTTATCAGCTACTTTATAACCTTCCAGGATGTGTGTTAGTGTATTGATCTTATATCCCATTTTATCGGCTACTCTCATAGCACTGGTAATTTCACTTTGTACATAAGAGTGACAGGTAATAAAACGCTTATTCTCCAAAATCTCCACTAATGCATCTAATTCCAGGTCTTTCCTTGGAGGCCAAACACCTTTTTTACCTTTGTTGGCTTCATACTCTTTCCATGCTTTCTGATAATCTTTCGCACGGGTGAACGCATCGGTTAAAACTTCCTCCACTCCCATTCTTGTATCAGGAAAACGGTTTTGCGTAGCGGCTGTAGAAGGAGAACGTTTTACATTTTCACCAAGAGCGAACTTGATCTGGCCGGGCCATCCTTTAAACTTAAGGTCTTCATCATTAGCGCCCCAGCGCAACTTTATCAGTTGGGTTTGTCCTCCAATAGTATTTGCAGAACCATGAAGAATATGTGAAGAAGTAACACCACCACTTAGCTGGCGATAGATGTTGATATCATCCGGATTTAAATTGTCTGCAATACGAACTTCGGATGTTACACTTTGTCCTCCTTCATTAATAGAAGCCGCAGCAATGTGCGAGTGTTCGTCAATGATGCCAGGCGTTACATGTTTGCCTGTTCCGTCAATTACCCGGGCTCCCTCGGCAGATAAATTTTTACCAACGGCAGCAATTTTTCCGTTGCGAACTAATACATCAGCATTTTGAAGGACACCTTCTTTTTCATTTGTCCATACCGTTGCGTTTTTAACTAAGATAGTTTCCTGTTTTGGCGCTTGTCCTTCTTCCCAGCCAAAGGGTTCAAAAGGGTAGGTTACTTTTCCGATGGCGCCTACCGTTCTTTTGCGAACGCTATCCCCTTTTTGTTGCAATGGCTCTGCAAAAGTGGCCGTCCAGGTAAAGCGGTTACCAGAACTATCTTCGCCCATTCCCGACCAGGCGTCGCCACTTACAACACCACTTAACCTTAGATTGTTTTCCAAATTTCTTTCAGGAGCAACATTGATACGTACCTGTCGTCCGTCATAATAAAATTTAGATGTTACTGTATCCTTACCGATAAGGCTTGCAGATGACGGAGACTTAAAATCTAACACATAATTCACAGGGCCCGACGGAGTATTCAACACCAGCTTATACTTTCCACGCATTTCGTTCCATATATCTTCTTTCACACTGTATTTAGTTCCCTGAACCCAGTTTTGAAAAATAATTGTTTTCTCATTGAAGATAGGACCAGATGTAATTAAAAAATTGGCCAGTTTACCAGCATCAAGACTCCCCACTTTATCATAAACGCCCAAAACGCCTGCGGGCACTTTTGTCAAAGCGTTCAATGCAGTATTTTCAGTTAACCCGTATTGAAAAGCCTGGCGAAGGTTGGTTGAAAACTGTTTTACATCTCTTAAATCAGATGTCGTTAAACAAAAAGGTATGCCTGCTTTTTCCATAGAGCCGGCATTTGTTGGCGCCAGCTCCCAATGTTTCATATCATTCACAGAAACAAAACGGGCATCATTAGGATCTTCCACATCCATTGCCTGCGGATAGTTTAAAGAGATAATATAAGTGGCATTTGTGCCTTTTACTTCTTTTAAACGCTGGTACTCGTTTCCGCCACCTTTAATAATATACTGAACACCAAATTCATCCCCGATCCTGTCGGCACGCAGGTCATTCCATTTATCGCCTGCTTCAAAAATTTGCGGCAACGATTGGTTCTCGATCCACGATTGCAGGCTCAAATTCAAACCCTCACTGGCAGGTTTATTCTTGTACCACTGCGCATCCAAAAATGTTTGACGCAATAAAGCAATCATGCCCATCATAGAGTTGGGATAGCTTTGTGTAGAACTTCCTTTATTAAAAGAATAATGTGCAGAGGCTTTTTCTTTGACGAGAATAAAATTTTCTTTTTCATTAGCGAGTGTCACTACCGCACCTGTACCACGGGAAATTCCATCTTTTACATGGGTCAATACAGTTCCAAAACCTAATTCCCTTAAACCTTTTGCTTTTGTTTCATCAGCAGCAAATACCCGAAAAGCATCTGCTTCGCTTTTTATAGCCTGGTTCCAGCCATACGCACCTTTAGTTGCTGTATTGTATTGTTGCTGTGCAAAAAAACCTGCGCCAGTTTGTCTTGCTTGCTGAGCGGGCATACCGTAATCGGAAAAAATATCAATGAAAGAAGGATAAATATATTTACCCCTACAATCTATTGTTACTGCTGCTGCCGGTACTTTCAGGTCGGTACCTACCGCCACAATCTTTCCCTCTTTAATGACCATGATGGCATTTGTCAAAGTAGTAGTGGCATCTTTCACTATCGTAGCATTGGTAAATGCGTAGTGGCCTGTTCTTTCGTCGGCTACTCCATTTACCGGGAAGGTGGTTTGAGCCTGTAGGATGAATCCCATCAATAGACCTAAAGTCACCAGAAAGCTCCTGGCTTTTCTCATGTTGGATAAAATTTAAATTACTTTGTTATGGAAATTTTTTAAAAGGGCTTAAAAGTAAAATATTTTCAGCATGTCAATCAACCAATTTATTGACCACACCATTTTGAAACCCATCACTACGTTGGCTGATATAGAAAAAACCTGTGAAGAAGCAATGCAATTTAATTTTGCAGCCGTTTGTATACCTCCATATTATGTTAGGGATGCGAAGCAAATTATGGGCAACAGTTCGGTAAAAATAGCCACTGTGGTAGGCTTCCCTTTTGGTTATAACCATTACAGGTCAAAACTCATTGAAACGGAACAAGCATTAAGTGATGGAGCAATTGAGATTGATATGGTAATGAATATAGCCGCTTTTAAAAGTAATGACCTTGCTTACCTGGAAAACGAGGTAAAAGAAATTTCTGATCGTGTAAAAGAAAAAAAAGCAGTCCTGAAGGTGATTATTGAAAGCGGAATATTAACGAATGACGAAATCATCAAATGCTGCGATCTATATCAACACTTTCCTGTAGATTTTTTAAAAACTTCAACAGGTTACGCTGACAGAGGTGCGAGCATTGAAGCTGTAAAAATTATGAGGGAACACCTTCCTTCTACTATTGATATAAAGGCAAGTGGTGGTATTAAGTCTTATGAATTTGCCAGGCAGTTGCTTGACGCCGGCGCCACAAGGCTTGGTTGCAGTGCCAGTGTAGCCATTATAAAAGGTGAAGCAGCTGAAATAAAAGGCTATTAACAATACCAAAACAAACTTGGAACTATTTTTGAAACAGTTCCACTCAAAGCTTACTATGAAAAAATTGCTTTTACTTATTGGGTTATTCATCATTAAAAACACGTTTGCACAAACTCCCTTAGCTGATAGTGCTTCTGTAGTCGTTCATAAAGACCCGCGTATGGACCTCTTGTCTAAAAAGCAGGCGAGTGTGAATGCAGCCATCAAAAAGGCCTCCGCACGGAGTATGAGAGGATACCGATTGCTTGTAGTAAATACAAATAAACGTGACGAAGCTATTAATGCCAAATCAAAAATCTATACCTACTTTCCTGAATTAAAAGCTTATCTCGTTTATCAAACTCCTTACTTCAAGTTAAAGGCGGGGAATTTCAGAACAAGAGATGAAGCGGACAAATACAGGCAAAATTTGAACACCGTTTTTCCAAAGGGTGTGTTTATTATTAACGACACCATTGAAATAACGCCGGAGAAGGACAAAGAAATTGAGAATAATTAACCTTTTACACTTCATAAAAAAACCATTCTGTTAAAAGCGGGATGGTTTTTTATTTTTGACAAATGATTGAAAAGATCAAGGCTTTAGCAAAACAATACGCGCCGGAATTTATTGAAGTCAGGCATCACCTACATACTTATCCTGAATTAAGCTACCAGGAGTTTGAAACTTCAAAGCTGGTACAAAGCAAATTATCGGAATACAATATTCCTTTTGAAGTGAAAGCCACAACGGGTGTAGTAGGGATTATTGAAGGAAAAAACCCTCAATCAAGAGTGGTGGCACTTCGTGGCGATATGGATGCCTTGCCAATTTCTGAAGAAAATGACGTGCCGTATAAATCCGTCAGGCCGGGAATTATGCATGCCTGCGGTCATGATGTACATACTACCTGCCTGTTAGGCGCTGCAAAAATTTTGTCGCAAACAAAAGAGGAATGGGAAGGCACAGTAAAATTACTTTTTCAACCAGGTGAGGAAAGAAACCCCGGAGGCGCCAGCTTGCTTATTAAAGAGCAGGCACTAGAGAATCCCAGGCCGGAATGTATTTTTGCCTTACATGTTAATCCGCAACTGGAAGTAGGAAATCTTAGTTTTCGAAGTGGTAAAGTGATGGCAAGCGCTGATGAAATTTACATCACCATAAAAAGTAAAGGCGGACATGCTGCAGCGCCTCATTTAACGGCAGATACTATTTTAATTGCTTCTCAGCTCATTGTTGCCTTACAACAGGTAGTGAGTCGCAACAAAGATCCCTTTTCTCCTTCTGTACTTTCCATTACTTCTTTCCAGGGGGGACACACTACCAATGTTATTCCATCTGAAGTAAAATTAATGGGAACATTCAGGGCAATGGATGAAGGGTGGCGGTTTAAAGCGCATGAACATATTCGAAAACTTTCTGTTGAACTGGTTCATTCTATGGGTGCTGAAATTGATCTTCATATTGACGTAGGTTATCCAACTGTTTACAACAATGAAGAACTAAATACTACCGCAAAAAAAATTGCAGAAGATTTTGTAGGAAATACAAAAGTTGGAGAAACAGAGATACGAATGGGCGCAGAAGATTTTGGATACTATTCCCAACAAATTCCTGGTTGTTTCTTTCGACTCGGAACCGGCAACAAAGCACAAGGAATAACGTCAGGTGTTCATACGCCTAAATTTAATATTGATGAAAGTGCCATTGAAATTGGAATAGGGATTATGGCAACTTTAGGTGCAACGGCTTCATTTAAGGGTTAGATATAGTATATTACTTTTGCGGGAATGACCAAAGCGCTACGCTCTGTGAAAACTCTTTGGCAAAAAAGCAGAATAGAATTACTGAAAGTACAAGTGAGTGACACAACGGGTGTTCTATAGTAATTCAAATGTTGATTAATAAAAACATACATGTCGAAAGATCTAAGAAAACAGGAAGCATTACGATACCATTCCAAAGGAAAACCAGGAAAGATTGAAGTAGTTCCTACCAAAGAAGCAAAAACACAAAGAGACCTTTCTTTAGCCTACTCACCCGGTGTAGCCGAACCTTGTAAAGAAATTGCTGCCAATAAGGAAAATGTTTATTTATACACAGCTAAAGGAAACCTGGTAGCGGTGATCAGCAATGGCACTGCGGTGTTGGGGCTCGGGGATATTGGGCCTGAAGCCAGTAAACCGGTAATGGAAGGAAAAGGAGTATTGTTTAAAATATTCGCTGACATTGACGTATTCGACATTGAAGTGAATGAAACCGACCCGGAAAAATTTGTACAGATTGTAAAAGCTTTAGAACCCACTTTCGGAGGTATTAATCTCGAAGACATTAAAGCTCCTGAATGTTTTATCATTGAAAAAGCATTGAGAGAACAACTGTCTATTCCTGTAATGCACGATGATCAGCACGGCACTGCTATCATTAGTTCAGCAGCCCTGTTGAATGCATTGCAACTGCAAAGGAAAAAGATCGACAAAGTGCGTTTCGTCATAAATGGAGCCGGCGCCGCTGCCATGGCCTGTATTCAATTGTACGTTTCTTTAGGCGCACGACCGGAAAACTTTTATGTGTTTGATATCAAGGGATCACTTCATAAAGGAAGAGCTGACCTGGAAGAATTCAAACTCAAGTTTGCCAATGCAAAAGAAGACCTAACCTTAGATAGAGCCTTGAAAGATGCAGATGTATTTGTTGGGCTGAGTATAGGAAATGTGGTTACCGCTGATATGGTAAAAAGCATGGCTAAAAATCCCATTGTGTTTGCTATGGCTAACCCCGATCCTGAGATTGGCTTTGAAGAAGCTAAAAATGCAAGAAAAGATGTGATTGTAGCAACGGGAAGAAGCGATTATCCGAACCAGGTGAATAATGTGTTGGGATTCCCTTACATCTTTCGTGGCGCATTGGATGTTCGTTCTACCCAAATTAACGAAGCCATGAAGCTGGCGGCAGTAAAAGCACTGGCCGCACTGGCGCAGTCAGCGGTGCCTGATATAGTAAACCTTGCTTATAACACAAAGACGATCTCCTTTGGTCCTGATTATATTATTCCCAAACCACTTGACCCACGCTTATTAGCGACTGTGGCGCCTGCGGTTGCAAGGGCAGCTATGGAAAGTGGCGTTGCTCAGAAACCTGTTCATGATTGGGAAGCGTATATTAATGATCTGAACAGGAGATTAGGATTAGATAACCAGGTAATGCGGATATTAGGCAGTAAGGCCCGTCGCGATCCCAAACGGATTGTTTTTGCAGAAGCTGATAATGTAAAAATTTTAAAGTCTGCGCAAATTGTTATTGATGAGGGAATTGGTTATCCTATTCTTCTAGGTGATGAAAATAAAATACGAATCCTTGCACAAGCCAATGGCATTGACATAGAAGGCCTGCCTATATACGATCCCCGTAGTGATGCCATGGAGGAAAAAAGAAATCAATATGCAGAGATCTTTTTCCGTAAAAGGCAAAGAAGAGGGTTTAATTTTTACGAGTCCAAAAAAATAATGAAGGACCGCAACTATTTTGGATGCATGATGGTGGAAACAGGTGATGCTGATGCTATGATCTCTGGTCTTTCCAAAAACTATCCCGATACCATCCGTCCGGCCTTGCATTGCATTGGAATGGAACAAGGTGTTAACCGCATTGCTGGTATGTACCTGATGCTTACTAAAAGAGGGCCGCTTTTTTTAGCAGACACCACTGTAAATTTTAATCCTACCGCTGAAGAGTTAGCAGAAATCACATTGATGGTAGCAAGAGAGGTCCGGCACTTTAATATCATTCCCCGTATTGCTATGTTAAGCTATTCTAATTTTGGAAGCAGTAATTCACCCGAAGCAAAGTTAGTAGCAAGGGCAAGAGATCTTGTTAAACAAGCGCTTCCTAACCTGATGGTTGATGGAGAAATGCAGGCTAGTGTCGCCTTTAACAATAGCATATTGAAGGAAAACTATCCATTCAGCGAGTTAGTGGATAAAGACGTTAATACCTTAATCTTCCCTAACCTTGCCGCCGGCAACATAGCTTATAACTTATTAAAAGAAGTTGGTGCGGCCGATGCTATTGGCCCGATTTTATTAGGATTGAAGAAGCCGGTACATATCCTGCAATTAGGAAGTTCTGTACGAAACATCGTGAACATGGCTACCATTGCAGTTGTGGACGCCCAGTTAAAAGGGCAGGCACAAACAGAGGAGATCATCCGCCGCTCTTCATGGTGGAAACGATTGAACAGGCGAAGAACCGGTGACGCATAACTAAATTGATTAAGTTTATAGAAAGGATACAAGTTAACCTATGTCATTTTTCAACGAGATCGGGAAATATTTACTGATGATCAAAGGGATGTTTTCCAAACCGGAAAACTGGAAGATGTACTGGAAAGAATTCATGCACCAGTGTTCGGAGATAGGCATGGGCTCTTTATGGATCGTCGTCATCATTTCTGTTTTTATGGGGGCGGTATCAACGGTTCAGACAGCCTACCAGCTTACCAATCCTTTAATTCCAGCCTATACTATTGCACAGGTAGTTCGTGATACTGTGATCCTTGAATTCGCTCCTACTCTGGTTTCTATTGTTTTAGCAGGTGTGGTAGGAAGCAAGATCGCCGGCGAGCTTGGCAATATGAGGGTTTCGGAGCAGATAGATGCACTGGAAATTATGGGGATCAATACAAAAGCCTACCTGGTACTTCCAAAAATCATTGCTGCATTAGTAGTGATCCCCATGCTGATTGTCATTGCAGCAATGCTGGGTATCTGGGGTGGAAAATTAGCAGGTACTATGTCGGGCATTATTTCAGGCGATGAATTTGATAAAGGATTATTTGCGGGGTTTATTCCCTACAATGTTTTCTTTGCCATGGCCAAAGCGTATACGTTTGCCTTTCTTATTTCCAGCATACCTGCTTATTATGGTTATAATGTAAAAGGTGGCGCTCTTGAAATTGGAAGAGCCAGCACCAAGGCCGTAGTAGTAACCTGTGTGGCCGTTTTGTTTGCAGACTATTTCTTAGCAGCTATATTGTTGAAGAATGATTGAAGTAAAAGATTTAAGAAAAAGCTTTAGCGGGAAAACTATTCTCGAAGATGTGAACGTGCAAATGCAACCTGGCCAGTGTAACCTGATCATAGGGAGCAGTGGCAGTGGTAAAACCGTATTCATGAAATGCCTGGTAGGCTTATTTCAACCAGATGGCGGAGATGTTTTGTACGGCGGAAACAACTTTACCAAAATGAATATCGATCAAAAGAAAGAAATCCGCAAAGAAATAGGTATGCTGTTCCAGGGGTCTGCGCTGTTTAGCAGTATGACCGTAGAAGAGAATGTGATTTTTCCACTGGATATGTTTACACGAGATACACGAAAGCGAAAACTGGAAAGAGTAAATGAAGTATTGAACAGGGTTAACCTGGATGGAGCCAATAAAAAATTCCCTGCTGAGTTGAGTGGGGGAATGATGAAGCGGGTAGGTATTGCAAGAGCTATTGTACTCAATCCGAAATATTTGTTCGTGGATGAACCTAATTCAGGCCTTGATCCGCAAACGTCAGGTTTAATTGACAAGTTGATCAAAGAGATTACTGAAGAATACAATATTACTACCGTTGTAAATACGCATGACATGAACAGTGTAATGGAAATTGGTGATCATATTATTTACATGTACCAGGGCCATAAAGAATGGGAAGGGAATAATAAGGAAATAATTTTCAGTAAAAATCAGCGGTTAAACGATTTTATTTTTGCGTCAGAGTTTTTACGCGATGCCAAGGACATGCGCATGCTGGAAGAAACCGGTAAAATTGCTAATGACAGGAATATGGAACAACTGACTCACGATGATGCGCCTGAGTTAATACCGCCGCCGGCAGAGTGATGTTTTTGCAAAAGCAGTAATACAGAAGTTTGTTTCTGTTGCATCCGATAGTTCTATGATAAGAGAAGTATCATCATTGTAACTAGTCCACCGATTACAAATCAATTACTGGGAAACAAACTTTATCTATTGTATTAAAGCGACCTATACCCAAGTAATCGACTTTCACTTATACACTACCCTGAAACTCGTTGTTGCTGTATTTGTGCTCTTACTCTTTGAAGTTACTGACACAGTACAGACACATATCTTCTGCCGGGGTAAATTTCGGATGTTGACCGTTGCAACTTTATTCGTTGTTTCTATGCCCGTACCTTGCGGATAGATTTGATTATCGGCTTCTGCTTTAACCTCAGAAACGATCCGAACCCCTGACACAGGCATGAGAGATTCCACGTTAAGATTAAAAGTGAAATCAGAACCCGGAGTTGTGTTCAGGGCAGCCATATTGGTTGAAATGACAAGATCTTGCTCCGGCTCCTGCATTGTGTTATTATCTTTTTTACATCCCAATGAAACTACTATTAACAGAAGACTTGCAAACGTGGGAAAATAAATGCTACGCATACAATAAAGTTTATCAGGTTACCTATTTTGTCACCAACACCTTTACAGCTTGTTTTTCTGAACCCACCTGTATCACTAATTGATATATTCCAGAAGGCAGCGTTCCTACCGGCAGTTGATTTTGATTTCGCTTCAATGATCGGTCTAACAATTTCCTGCCCAACATATCGTACAACTGGGCTGTGGCTGTCCTGACAAATGATGAGGGAACATCGATATATAACATGCTTTGAACAGGATTAGGATAATAGCGAATGGTAGTGCCTCCAATTACTATATCCCGAGTGGATAATACTACTAACTGAAAGTTTTCAGAAACATTGGTACAATTAAAGTTATCGGTTACCTCCACCTTATACGATCCCGGTTGTACTGGTCTATAAGTATCTTTATCACTTGCGGCAATGACGGTATCATTCAGGTACCATTTATAATGAACATATCCCAGAGGAGCGCTAAAAAGAGGAGTGTTCCATGTAATGAATGGTTTAGGAGGTTCGATTGCAGAAACTACTACGTGAGAAGAAGCCGTCTTGCACCCATCCGAGTTAATGGCTGCTACTGTATAATTGCCACTAATAGCAGCGGTGCACAAACTGTCAGTTGCGCCGTTTATTGGAATGTTGTTGTTATACCATTGGAGTTGATCATTTGAACTGGCAAACAAAACCACATTTGATCCCTTGCAAAAACCAAGTGCACCACGGGCAGAAATAAATGGTGAAACGGGACTGTTTTTTAACGTAACAACTGTGTTTGAAGAAAGTGCCCTGCATCCGTAATTATTAGTGACAGACACGGAATATATGCCACTATCAGAAGCATTGAAAGATG
>DAIQPL010000301.1:0-2080 GCA_036787395.1 Flavisolibacter sp.
ACGCAGAACGTTTGCAATCATATCTCACCCTGATGCCGGTAAAACAACTCTCACTGAGAAGTTCTTGTTATTTGGAGGAGCCATTCAGGTAGCCGGCGCCGTGAAAAGCAATAAGATAAAGAAAGCAGCTACCTCTGACTTTATGGAAATTGAAAGACAAAGAGGTATATCCGTAGCCACTTCTGTCATGAGTTTTGAGTATGACGGCACCCTGGTTAACCTGCTGGATACACCAGGCCATAAGGACTTTGCAGAAGATACGTTCAGAACATTGACAGCCGTTGATAGTGTTATACTGGTGATAGATAGTGTAAATGGTGTGGAAGAGCAAACAAGACGTTTGATGCAGGTTTGCCGTATGCGCAAAACGCCTGTTATTGTTTTCATTAATAAACTCGACCGCGATGGTAAGAATCGTTTTGACTTGTTGGAAGAAATAGAAAAAGAATTATCTATTTCATTACACACTATGACCTGGCCCATCAACCAGGGTAAAGACTTTAAAGGAGTCTACGATCTGCATAATAAAAGCATCCGTTTATTTACGCCTAATACAAAAGCCACGGACGAGGATACTATTTCCATATCTGATCTTTCTTCTTCGGTTTTAAATGAAAAGCTGGGAGACCGGGATGCAGATTCCCTGAGAGAAGATGTGGAATTAATAGATGGCGTATATGGAGAACTTGATGTTGCTGATTATTTAGGTGGTGATGTAGCGCCTGTGTTTTTTGGTAGCGCTATCAACAACTTTGGTGTAAAAGAAATGCTGGATACATTTATCCGTATTGCGCCGGCGCCAAGGGACAGGCAAACCAATAAGCGACAGGTAGCTGTTAATGAAGACAAGTTCAGCGGGTTTATTTTTAAGATCCATGCCAACCTCGATCCCAAACACCGCGACAGGATTGCCTTTTTGAGAGTATGTTCCGGCAAGTTTGAGCGTAACAAATATTTTCACCACGTTCGTCTTGATAAAGATGTGCGGTTCAGCAACCCCTATTCATTTTTAGCAAGAGAAAAAAATGTGGTGGATGATGCTTATCCCGGTGACGTGGTAGGTTTGTTTGATACGGGAAGCTTTAAAATTGGTGATACTTTGACAGAAGGTGAGGAGTTTTTCTTCACGGGCATCCCTTCTTTTTCTCCTGAGATCTTCAAGGAAGTAGTGAACAAAGACCCTATGAAGACAAAACAATTGGAAAAAGGATTGTTGCAGCTAACCGATGAAGGAGTAGCGCAATTATTCACACAATTTGGTGGTAATAAAAAGATCATTGGTTGCGTGGGAGAACTCCAGTTTGAAGTAATTCAGTACCGATTGCTACACGAATATGGAGCCTCTGTGGTATTCAATAGTGTTCCCTTTTACAAGGCTTGCTGGATCAGCGCCGGTGATCCGAAAAAGCTGGAAGATTTCATTCGTTTTAAATCATCCAATATAGCCCGGGATAAAGACGGCCACCTGGTTTACCTTGCCCAAAGCGAATGGTTTTTAAATACAGAACGCACTAATAACCCTGATATCGAATTTCATTTTACCAGTGAGATTCATAAATAAAAGGTACTAAACTGCGGTGCTGGTATCATCGCCTATAGTTGCCTGTGGCAGCAGGCGCTATCACTCTGTTGTACGTTCAGTATACTTTCGAACAAGAACTATGTGCAGATGATATTAACTCATGGCTTGTTAGCCAGGGTCCATGATTGCATTGGACAGCCTAATATCTTCAAGCTCAAAGACTGTCACACTGCGTGAAACAATTAAAAGTTAGGATAGTTGTCCCAGAATCACGTTCAGCACCAAACACATCTACAGCGCAAAACTTTCGGACACCTGGTTATTGGTTATAACCCAGGCACCGTACTCTTTTATGGCTACATCAATCTCTTTTTTAGTACAATTGGTAACGAGTATGAGCGAGCGACTTTCAACTTTTGTTGTGGGATATTTTGCTTTTATCGTGTCAGCAAAACTATAAAGAGAGCGGGCATTAGAAAAAACGAGCGATGTTACTTCCATAACGTAGGGTATATATATGAACCAAGATAGTATACAACGTCAAGTGAAGGACTACAT
>DAIQPL010000301.1:2090-5200 GCA_036787395.1 Flavisolibacter sp.
TTATTTCCCACATAACATTAAGCTCATCTATTTGCGGGGGGGGGGAGTATGTGTGAATAAATATTTGGGGCCTTTATAAACCTTTTTTAGAAAGGCTTAGAATCAGGCCAGGAACATGCCTTTTATCCGAACCCTGGTTTTTTAAACTTACCTGAAACAGGAAAAAATGTTCTTTACAATTGCATAATTACGTGCAAGCTCTTTTTCAACTTCAGATCCTATTCCTTCAATGATCGTTTGCAGAAAAGGATCTTTATACTGCTCCAGCTTTTTATAGCCACTGAATCCTTTGTACCGGATATGCTCTAATGAAAAAAAGTTTTTAAAGATGCTATCAATTAACTGGATATGAATGTAAGGATCCGAGGGATTGTTATTCACACTCACTAATGCCTTATGTTTTTTATTTAAAAAGCTGAACTCAAGATTAAATATCTTTCCCATCTTCAAAATTTTAAATCACTTGTTGATATATCGAAATATAGTGCCCCAATTGTTTGAGTTTACCATGGCAAAAATTGTGTTGCCCTAAACAATTCTTTGTTGAATAATCTATACATATTACCATATAGAAGAGCTGAAACCTTTGCCTGTATTGGCTCTGGCATGGTAGTGGACTTACTATCGGCTAAACTATTTGGTATATGAGAGGAGAGGAGCCATTAAAAAATACGCAAACAAGGGAGTCATTCCTGAGCATGGAAGAGGATGAATTAAGTGAAAGCATTTTGCATGTAAACACGGGAAGCAATCCTGCTGATGGAGAAGGAAGCGAAGATGTGAATGAGGAGACAGAGGATGAGAAAGAATAACTCACGCAAGCATGAAAAGTTGAATCTCATCTTACACTGAACCGTAAATCAATAACCTAATATTTAGGATAAATGCCAATGTAATTATGTGGAGTAATTGCTTTCAATTCCTTTTTTATAGAGGATGAGATGTCCAATCCATCTACAAATTGATGAATAGCCTGTTTATCTATTTGCTTTTTACCTCTTGTCAATTCTTTTAATGCTTCGTAGGGATTCGGGTATTTCTCACGTCTTAAAATGGTTTGAATGGCTTCTGCAACCACTGCCCAGTTATTTTCCAGGTCCTCATAAATTTTTTCCTCATTCAACACCAGTTTATTTAGCCCTTTATCAATTGATTTAAATGCAATGATGGTATGGGCAAAGGGAACGCCCACATTTCTTAGAACGGTAGAATCGGTCAGATCCCTTTGCAATCTTGATACCGGCAGCTTTGCTGAAAGATGTTCGAACAAAGAATTGGCTAATCCAAAATTACCTTCTGCATTTTCGAAGTCAATGGGATTTACCTTATGCGGCATGGCTGAAGAACCTACTTCACCTTTCTTTACTTTTTGCTTAAAATAATCTACGGAAACATAAGTCCATACATCACGGCAAAGATCAACCAGGATGGTATTGATGCGTTTCATGCAGTCAAAGCTTGCCGCCAGGTTATCATAGTGTTCAATTTGTGTAGTGAACTGTAAGCGCTGTAATCCCAGTGTTTCTTCTACAAATTCATTGGCAAATTTTATCCAGTCCACTTTTGGAAACGCAATATGATGTGCATTAAAATTACCGGTAGCTCCTCCAAATTTGGCACTCAAAGGAATATTAATCAATTGTTCAACCTGGTTTTCGATGCGTTCTACAAAAACCATTATTTCTTTTCCCAGAGAAGTAGGACTAGCGGGCTGGCCATGCGTGCGGGCCAACAGAGGAACCTGTTGCCATTGTTTAGCCAGGATCTTTAATTGTGCATTCAGATTAAGAAGGGAAGGCAGGTATTCAAATTCAAGGGCATGTTTCCACAACAACGGTATCGCCGTATTATTAATGTCCTGTGATGTAAGTCCAAAGTGTACCCATTCCCTTGTTTCAGTATCACCTCCTTTTTCCAGTTCTTGTTTAATAAAATATTCAACAGCTTTTACATCATGATTTGTACTATGTTCAATTTGTTTTATCTCTTGCGCATCATCCAATCCAAAGTTTTCTTTAATATGAAGGAGTTGTTTACCGGCCTTGGCTGACAGTTTAAAAATTTTCTTCTGCGAAAGAAAAAGCAGGTACTCAATTTCAACCAGCACACGATACTTCATCAAAGCATATTCAGAAAAATAGTCGTCTAAATGTTGTACTTGTTTTCTATAGCGGCCGTCAATAGCTGAAATGGCAGTAAGTGAAGTTAGTTCCATGTTGTGTAGTGAATGGTGAATGGTGAGTGGTGAGTAGTAAGTGACAGGCAGTATGTAGTAAGCAGGCACCTTCTGTTTAAAGCGGCTTAAACTACAAACAACAAGCTAAAAACTACAAACCGCAACCATAAACTGCGGTTATCTTTGCCGGCAAAACTAAATCATTTGACTAAGATAAGAGTGGCGGCAGTTAGTTATCTGAACACAAAACCTTTATTGTATGGAATTAAAAGACATCCCATTTTCAAAGAAATAGAACTGGTAGAAGATTATCCTTCTAAGATTGCCCAAATGCTGATTAATGGCGAAGTAGATATTGGATTGATACCGGTAGCTGCTACATTAAAAATGAAACAGTGGCATATTGCAAGCGATTATTGTATAGGAAGTGATGGTGCTGTAGCGTCAGTTTGCATTTTCAGTGAAGTTCCTATTGAACAGGTGCAAAAAGTTTATCTCGATTACCAATCCAGGACATCGGTAAATCTCGCCAAGATATTACTAAAAGAATACTGGCATAAGAAAGTAGAACTTATTGATGCTACAGGTGAAGATTTCCGGGAAGAAATTAAGGTTACAACGGCAGGTGTAATAATAGGGGACAGGGCATTGGAGCAGCGGCTAAAATCAAAATACCATTACGACCTGGGTGAGGCATGGAAGCTTCATACAGGTTTGCCATTTGTGTTTGCAGCGTGGATTAGTAATAAAGAATTGCCGGAAACTTTTGTTAGTGCTTTTAATGAGGCAAATGCATTTGGGCTCCAGCATTTAAAAAATGTGATCGCTGAAAACCCGTACAAAAACTTTGACCTGATGGAATATTATTCAAAATGTATCAGCTATTTTTTAGATCAAAAGAAAAGAGAAGGTATGAATTTATTCCTGGGAAAAC
>DAIQPL010000068.1:0-16021 GCA_036787395.1 Flavisolibacter sp.
TTCAAAAAAATTACGTAATCGGTTGCATAATTCAAAAATCTCCCTAAATTCGACATGAATAAAAGTGCTTGAAAACCCACTAACGATTTATGTTGCTGCAATCTCCGATCGCAATTAATTATTCAAACCACCACTCTCACGGAAACTTCTATACCCACATTTTTAATTATCAGCTTCCTGTGTTTTTACGGCTGGACCCAGCTATCCGCAAAATCAAGGTTATTAATGTAATCTCTCATACTAGCAGCCTTAACGGAAGGATGATTTATCATCCTTCCTATTAATTCTATATGAAAGCTCCACAAAACACCTGGTTCGTGGTTATGAACCCCAAACATTTGCTTTTTTGTGTGATGATAATTTTTTTATGGGGCACCGTATCTTGTAAAAAAGATAAAGATACCGGCGGCACGCCTGTTGTTCCTTTGCCACCTGTTACGCCTGTAGCTGATACGGCAGGCCCGTTGAAAAGCGCAGCCGTATTTCCAATTGGAATTGCTATTGAGTATGCCTTATTCGAGAATAATGCTGCTTATAAAAACATCGTGGTGAGAGAAGCCGACCAGGTAACATTTGGTTATCAAATGAAACATGGTGCTATTGTAAAAGATGATGGAAGTTTTGATTACAGCGCTGCAGATGAACTTTTGAACCTGTCCAATGCTTCCGGTCTTGAAGTGTATGGACACACTTTGGTGTGGCATTCAAATCAAAATGGAAATTATTTAAGATCACTTCTTATCAGCAACGGCAGCACCAGTAGCACTAACCTTTTGCCCAGCGGCGAATTTGAAGCTGGTACAGGAACCACCGGAACAGGAAGCAGCTTGTTTACAGGATGGAATTTATTAATTGGAGGCACGGCAGCAGGAAGTTACGCAGCTGTTACGGGTAATAACAGTTCGAGAGCTTTAGAAGCAACCGTAACAACAGCTGGCGCCAATGCTTATGATATGCAGGCAATTGGTTCCGGATGGACCGCTGTTGCCGGAACTCAATACAAGGTAAGTCTTGATATAAAAGCGTCTGTGTCTGGAGGTAAGGTAAGACTAGTGAACCAAAACAGTCAATACCAGCAATTCGATGTTACGCCGACAACATCATGGGCAAGTTATTCATGGACGCTTACAGCGGTTGAATCTTCACCTATTTTGCGGTTGAATTTTCCGGCTGCAGGTGTTTATACAATTGATAATATAAAAATCAATGAAATTACGGCAGGGCCTCTTCCTCTTGCCCAGGCGGCAACAAATATTGACACAGCCATGAGCCGTTTTATTAGAATGACAATGACCCGCTATGCAGGAAAAGTAAAAGCATGGGATGTAGTAAATGAACCGATGTCTGATGGAACAGGCGTCCTTCGCAACAACTCAGGCGCAACAACAGGTGATGCTTTTTACTGGTCTCAATACCTAGGAAGAGATTATGCGCTGAAAGCATTTAATTATGCAAAGGCTGCCGATCCTTCCGCATTGTTATTCATTAACGATTATAATATTGAATCAGACACTAGAAAACTCGACTCGCTTATTGCTTATATCAATGAATTGAAAACAAAGGGAGCAAAGATTGATGGCATTGGCACACAAATGCACATAAGCATTGCTACACCAAAGGCGGATATTGATAATATGTTTGTGAAATTAGCAGCAACAGGATTAAAAATAAGGATATCAGAATTGGACATTCGCATGAATCCCAATAACCAGGCAGGATTTACCCCTTCAGCGCAAAATTTGAGCGAACAGTCGGACATGTACCAATATGTTGTGGAATCATTTAAAAGAAATGTGCCTGGTGCGCAGAGGTATGATATTACGGTTTGGGGTGTTGCAGATAACGACAGCTGGATCGTAACGGTATTGCACAGGGAGGATTTCCCACTGTTATTTAATTCTAACTATGGTAAAAAACCAGCCTACGTAGGATTTTTGAAGGCATTAAAGACTCCATAAAATTCTCCTTATTAAGTATTGTTTTCGATTCTAACCGCCTTTGGTATCGGCATAAGTACCCGACCAAAATCTTGATACAAAAGCGGCAACATATCGTGCACTTGCAATAAAGAAAATATAACTTCGTCCAGGCATGTTGAAAGATTCGTCGTATGCATACTGCTGACCACATTACCCTTGCGGTTTTTCCTTTTGAAGATCTTTCTTTGCAAAAAGATCTCAATATTTTTTGCCGTTCTTTCAGTGCTGACCTTAAAACCGAACTTTCAAAATTCAGGCAATTTGGTGTGATAAGTTATCCGAACCACGCATTGTCGTCCGACACTTCATTTACAAGTTTTTTTGACGAGCTAAAAACGGATTATTTTATACAAGGAAATTTTCGATGCGACAAAGACGTGGTACGCATCAACGTACAGCTTTACAACACCCACACGCAACAGCTGGTGTGGGGAAACAGGCTTGAAGGCAAACTAAATAATTTAGATGAAATCCACGAAAATGTCCTTATTGGAGTGGTAGGTATCTTACAACAACAGATCAATTATGATTTGCTTTCAAGGATCAGAAAAAGGCCTAAAGTCGAATTCAAGGCATATGAACACTGGCTATACGGGGTAGAAGAACTTAAAAAGGGCTCTGTAGAAAACGATCTGAAAGCAAGACAGAACTTTCAAAAGTCGATAGAAATTCAGCCCGATTATTCACTGGCTTACTCAGGCATGTCACTTACCTATTTTAACGAATGGAGCTGCCAGCTTTGGGATCGGTGGAATATTTGTAAATCCGGTGCTTATGAATGGGCTCAGAAAGCAATTGAACTTGACGATCAGAATTATATTGCCGCAATGGTTCTTGGAAAAATATTTTTATATGATGGTTCTTATGAGACCGCAGAGTACTACTTAAGAAGGTCGCTCATGTTAAATCCCAATGATCCTGAAACCCAGATACAAATAGCCGCTTATTTGGTTTACCTCGGTTTAAGCGAAGAAGCGGTGAATTTATATGAAAGGACAATGCAATTACATCCTATCGGCAATAGAGCAAACTTAATTGGATCCTTTATATTTTTTGAACTGGGCGAATATGAAAAAGCAGCTTCATTAATTGTTCAATCGAAAAACGCGAAGTGGGCAGATGCAGAAGCCTACTATGCTGCTACCTATTACCATTTGCAGCAGTATGACAAAATGCAAACATATTGGGAAACGTTTCTTGATACGTACCACAAACTGATCAATCATGGAAAAAATTTCACCCAACACGAAGCTATTGAATGGCTGATTAAAATTAACCCCCATAAAAACAAAACCAATCTTGAAAGTTTTTTGAAATTCATCAGCAATGGCAGTCTCGAAAAATATTCCCTGCAGAATTCCCGGCAATTAAGACAAGCCGTGTCAGAAAGCTATTTTTTGAAACAGAAAGCAAGCTGGAAAATTTCTTTTGATGGCCGTACCATTTATCTGCAAGAAGTAAAAGGGTTTTATGATATACATAAATTGTTATCTCAACCACGTCAACTAATTCATTGTGCTGAGTTAATGGGAACAACGCTGGTGGGAAAAGGCGAAAGAATCTTTGATTCAAAAGCCAGACAGGAATATGAAAAAAAGCTTCTCGAGCTACAGGTTGAAATTGAGGAAGCAGAGAGCCACAGCAATTTTTTAAAGTTGGAAAAGCTCCAGGTCGAGTATGACAACCTGATCGAACATTTGTCACAGGCGCTCGGCCTGAAAGGGAAAGTCAGAGAAAGCGGCAACCCGATTGAAAAGGCGCGGTCGGCCGTAACCTGGCGTATTAGGAACGCCATAGCACGGATTGAAAGCCAGTATCCTTTATTGGGAGCACATCTTTCGAATGCCATAAAAACCGGGACATTTTGCTGCTACCAGCCCGACAGAAATCTTAGCTGGGTCACTTCCTGAACACCTGTAAGTTAGCCTTCCTCACATTGTAAGGTCATTACTTACGCATTGTAGTGTGTAATTAAACTTAAAATTATGCCTACACCATTCGAAATTTTATTGGACCCCGTGTCCTTGTCGATCATAGGAATGTATTTTATACTAATGGCCTGGGAAGCCTTCTTTCCTGCACGGCGTTTACCGGAAATTGTTTTTTGGCGAACCAAAGGAATCATTGCATTTTTCTTTTTCTTTTTTCTTTCATCGTACCTGCCTTTGGCTTACGCCCATTGGCTGCCTTCGGCACAACTCATTGATTTGACGGAAATGCCTATAGCACCAGCATCCATTGCAGCCATTTTATTGTACGAATGCGGATTGTATATCTGGCACAGAAGCCTACATAAAAACAACATACTATGGCGGGTATTTCACCAGATGCATCACAGTGCGGAGCGACTTGACACCTACGGTGCCTTTTTCTTCAGTCCCATGGATATGGCTGGGTTTACACTTTTGGGAACGGTCTGTTTTTCCTTCATCATGGGTTTGCCTGCGCAGTCGGTTACCATTGTGCTGTTGGTAACCAATTTCTTTAGTGTCTTTCAACATGCAAATATTAAAACACCTGCCTGGGTAGGTTACCTGGTGCAAAGACCGGAGAGCCACGCTGTTCATCATGCCAAAGGCGTTCATGCGTTTAACTACTCTGATCTCCCTTTGTTTGACATCATTTTCGGCACGTTCCGAAATCCAAAACAATATGTTGAGGAAACAGGGTTTTATTCAGGGGCTTCCTCGCGCATTAAAGACATGCTCAGCTTCCGGGATGTATCTCGCCCTGAGCCTAAAAAAAGGAAAACGCACCAGGAGGCAGCCCATTCAAATTATTAAAAAAGTCTTCAGAACTGCCTTAGACATTTGTTTCAAGGCCTCTATCCAAAGGGATAAAAAAAGGCAAAAATCATAATGTAAGTATCGAACCTAAATTTTATAATCATACAATCAACCACAAATGACTAAACAATTTTTTTTGGCCATTAGCCTCTTCATTTTTCAATTAACCATGCAAGCTAAACCTCTTAGTGCATCGCAAAAGCCCAATGATTCGTCAGCAATTTCCCCTGCTGTACTTACTGTAAAGCTTTCTAGCGGAGTAAAAATGGAATATACAGAACAAGGAAATAAACAAGGACCCACCATTATTTTTTTGCATGGCTTTACCGATTCGTGGCATTCATTTGAACAAACACTAAGATTATTTCCAAGGCAAATGCACGCCATGGCCATCAGTCAACGGGGACATGGTAATTCTTCTAAGCCTAAATCGGGTTATCATCCAAAAGATTTTGCTGCCGATGTAGCTGCCTTGATAAAAATTAAGAACCTGGGTAGCTGTATACTTGTCGGACATTCAATGGGTGGTATTATTGCGCAGCAATTTGCACTTGATTACCCTCATCTTACAAGAGCGCTTGTGCTGGTTAGTTCAGATGCATGCTTTGTAGATAACCCTGGATTTCCTGAGTTCGGCAATGAAATTATGGCGTTGAAAGGAGATGTTGATTATGCATTTGCAGAGGCCTTTCAAAAAAGCACGGTTTCTCAGCAAATAGATACTTCGCTTCTAAAACTATTCACTTCTGAGTCAATGAAAGTCCCGTTACATGTCTGGAAGTCTGCTATGAAGGAATTGATGTCAGTTAATTATACAAACCGGCTCCAATTTATTACAGTGCCTGTATTAATACTCTGGGGAAATAAAGATTTAATTTGTTCACTCACAGATCAGGAGAAAATGAAACAAGAACTGGGGAATGCAACACTATTGGTCTATGATGACACTGGTCATGCATTGCATTGGGAAGAAGAGCAGCGATTTACCGCTAATGTAGTGCACTTTATTAAAGGATTACCTCAACCCCACAAATGATTATAAATGCGGCGTGAAAAGGTCAGATGAACTATAACACAACGCCAGTTGTATTAATTAATTAAGTAGTCACCAACAGAAGGAAACGAACCAGGCTATTGTTTTTCTAAAGCTTTCCGTGCCTCAGTTGACTTCAAATTGAAGAAGGCGTTAGTAAGCTTTACAACAAATCATTTAAAATTCCTTGCTTCCGGAAAGATTTTTCCTTCTTCATTATCTTTTAACTGGCTTTTTTGAATTGGGTCAGGTGATCTATCAGGAAATGCAAATGTGGATACGTGGGGCGTTTCATTTTGAGAAGGAGTTAGCCTACGTAATAGTTTTGACATGTCATAACAGCGTTGAACGATAACATGAATTACTTCTCCTTCGATCTGTAACTTACCTTCTGCCATTATCAGTGTTGCCCCAAGAATTTCTTTGCGGTATTTATCAAACAAATTTTGAAAAACTACCAGGTTGCCCCATCCTGTTTCATCTTCAATGGTCATAAAGCAAATTCCTTTTGCAGTTCCTGGTCTTTGTCTTACTAAAACAAGTCCGGCAACTTTTACGTTATCACCATCTTTTGCAGTTATCAAGTCTTTAATAGATAAAATATGAAGCTGTGTTAATTTCTCTCTTAGAAAACTTACCGGATGTGCTTTGAGGGAAAGTGAAGTAGATTCATAGTCACGAACTACGTGTTCGGAATTTGTCATTACCGGGAGCACAATATTTTCAGCTTTTTCATCGGCTGATACTTGTCCGGAGAATAGGGCAACAGGTGTATCTTTTGCTGATACTTGCCAAAGCGCTTCTCTTCGGTCCAAACCAATAGATCTAAATGCATCGGCATCTGCTAATTTTTCTAATGCAGCATCTGTCAAACCAATACTTCTTAATTCATGAATACCCGTATAAGTTTTTTTTCTTTGGGCTATTAGAAGTTTTAAATCTTCTTCCCGAATTCCTTTTACTTGTCTGAAGCCTAATCTTAATACACAATACTTTTCTATTTTTTCCTCTAATAGATGATCCCAATAAGAATAATTAATGTCAACCGGCTTTATTTCAACTCCATGATTTTTTGCATCAATAATGATTTGTGCAGGCTGGTAAAAACCCATTGGCATACTATTGAGCAATGCACATGCAAAGACATCAGGATAGTAACATTTGATCCAACTGCTTACATATACCAACAAAGCAAAACTTGCAGCATGGCTTTCCGGGAAGCCATAGGAACCAAAACCTTCCAACTGGCGAAATACTCGACGTGCATATTCTTCCGAATAGCCACGGGTTTTCATTCCGTTAATTAGTTTCTCTTCAAACTTTGTAACCATTCCCTGTGCTTTGAATGTAGCCATACTGCGTCGTAAGGCGTCTGCTTCTGCTGGTGTAAATCCGGCAGCCACAATAGCAATCTTCATGGCTTGTTCCTGGAAGAGAGGAACTCCTAATGTGCGACCTAATATTTCTTCCAGTTCTTTTGACGGATACTCGACAGGTTCCTCCTTATTACGGCGACGTAAATACGGATGTACCATATCTCCTTGTATGGGTCCTGGCCGAACGATGGCTACTTCAATAACAAGATCATAAAAGGTTTTTGGTTTTAATCTTGGTAACATGCTTTGTTGTGCACGGCTTTCAATTTGGAACACACCAATGGTATCGGCATGAGAAATCATCTCATAAACTTTGGGATCGTCCTGGGGAATATTAGCAAGTGTTAAGTCAAGGCTATAATGTTGTTTTGCTAGGTCAAATGCTTTGCGAATGCAAGTAAGCATGCCGAGGGCCAGCACATCAATCTTCATGAATCCAAGTGCGTCAATATCATCTTTGTTCCATTCAATACAGGTGCGGTCTTGCATTCGTGCATTCAGAATAGGACAGAGATCGGAAAGTTTTCCTTTAGTAATAACAAAGCCGCCGGTGTGTTGTCCTAATTGACGCGGAAAACCCATAAACTCTCTTGTGAGCTGCAATACTTTTTTAAGATGTTTATCTGAAGGATTTAGGCCTTGATGCTTTACTCCATTCTGCTCAAACCATTCATCTTCATATCCCCAAACAGATGAAGACAAACGATTAATGGTATCAACCGAAAGACCCATAGCCTTTCCTACATCTCTTATAGCACCTTTTTGATGCTGTTGGGTAACAGTAGCAACAATGGCTGCGCGATCTCGGCCATATTTATTGTAGATGTATTGAATTACTTCTTCTCTTCGTTCATGTTCAAAGTCCACATCTATATCCGGTGGTTCGTTACGTGCGGCAGAAATAAAGCGTTCGAATAACAAATCAAATTTTTCAGGATTAACAGATGTAATGCCCAGGCAAAAACAAACAGTGGAATTGGCAGCAGAGCCTCGTCCCTGGCAAAGAATGTTTTGGCTTCTTGCATAGCCAACAATATCATATACGGTGAGGAAATAAGAAGCATAATTCATCTCTTCTATAAAAGCCAGTTCATGCTTGATTGCACGCACTGTTTTTTCTGGAAGCGGTTTCCCAAAAATTTCTCTTGCTCCTTTCCAGGCCAGGTAAGTGAGTTCTTCTAATGGCGTTCTTCCTTCAGTAGTAATCTCCTGGGGATATTCATATTTTAATTCATCGAGAGAAAAGGTGCAGGCTTTTATAATCTCTTGGGTTTGTTTGATGGCATCTGGATAGTGACGAAATAATCTTAACATTTCCCCTGATGATTTTAAATGTCTTTCTGCATTAGGATACAATCTGTACCCTGCATTATTAATTGTACATTTTTCACGTATGCAAGTGACTACATCCTGCAACTGTCTTCGGGATGGTATGTGATAATGTACATCATTAGTAGCTACTAATGGAATATCCAATTCTTTTGACAATTGTGAAAGGCGAAAGAGTTGTTTTTGATCATTCCCGTGATAACGCTTTGAAGCAGCGATGTATAGATTCTTTCCAAATACTCCACGATATTCTTTACATATCTGTTTAACTGAATTATCGAAATTAAATTCTTCATTCAAAGCCTCGGGAGAAAGAATAATGAATTTGATGTCTTTAGAATATTGATAGACATCTTCTTTGTATAAATAACAGTCTCCTTTTTCAGCCCTGGAATTTCCAATGGTAAGAAGATTAGTAAGTTGAGAGTAAGCAGTGCGGCTGGTAGGGTAAGCCAAAAGGCTGAGTCCATTTAAGAGATCCAGACGACAGGCAGGAATAATTCTTATGCCACATTTCTTTGCTGCAGCATGTGCACGTACAATACCAGCAAAAGTGTTACGATCTGTGATTGCTATTTCATTGTGTCCAATTGCTGAGGCTTGCTCCACTAATTCATGAGGATGAGATGCACCTCTCAAAAAGCTGAAATTTGATGTCACTTGTAACTCAGAATACATCTTTACTTGTTTTTCTTCCTTCAAAAAATTTGTTTAATTAATGTTTTAGAATTTGCGATTCATGCAAAAAATCCATGAACAAACCATTGAGGCTTCTTCTCTGCATCATAATGCCCGGAACGGAAAAGCCAATATCTACAACCTTCTTCATCTTCTACACTATAATAATCACGGTGCTGTCCTTCCTCAATCCACCATTCCTGTTCAATGCGTTCAGGCCCGTCAGCTTTAACTATTTTATGTAGTTTTCCTTTATGTCGAAAAAGCATGGGTGGGTAATCAGGAATAGGTGCTGTTACTTCAATGGACTCAGGTGCCTCCAAAAGTCGTAAAGGTCTTGGCGCGTCTAATTTCCACTGAGTTGTTGGTTGTTCTATAAGTGAAGAAGACTTTTTAAAAGATCGCTCCGGCCAGTAATGTTCTGCAGGTAAATACCTATGAATGGCATCAGCACCTATCTTGCCTGCCAGCCGATCAATCAGCACTGATAAACAATTATCTTTTAGTCCACTGTTTTCTTTCCAAAACTGTTCCTGCGCTGGCAGATAATCTTCCACTTTAGTGGCTTCCAGTAAAAAAAGTTCAATTCCTAAATCGGGTTCAATAGTGGAGAGTTTCATTTGAAAGAGATAAAATAAATGATTCACATTATTGGATGCACGACTCGTACTAATTTGAATTCCTACTGCTTTGTTATCGGTGCGATAACCTCTGAAATATGCTGTTCTTATTCCTTTGTCTTCCTTTTGCAGGCGTTTACACAATTGTTCCAATAATTGTTGTAGGGCCATCTCAATTCCTTCAATCCTTACAATGGGTTCCGGGCAGGGCAAGCGCTGCTGATATGGCTCAGTTGGATAAACCGGTTGAATGAATTCTTCTTCTATTCCCAATGCCTGGTTCAGTCGTTCAATAAGGAGAGGGCCAAACCGTCTTCTTAATGAAGAACGAGAAATGGAAATAAAATCTTTGACCTGTTTGAGTCCGAGTTTGTGTAAGCGTTCGATACTGTCATTATCCAATCGCAATGCCTCGGGAGGGAGGCCAGCCAATACATGTGATTGCTTTCCTTGTTCAACTACTAATGTATTTCCAAATCTTGCTATTGCCCAGGCTGTGCCAATGGTATCTGCTATAGCAGCTTTTACACTATAACCTTTTACCCGTAGTCTTTTAATGATATCCTTTACATAAGCTTCGTCATTTCCCCATAGATGGGAGCACCCGGTGGCATCAAGTATGATTCCGCCTAAGGGATCAACAGCTGCAGAGGGTGAGAAACGGATGCACCACTCTACAATTCGTTCTAATAGCTGACTGGAAAGGTTTGGCTTATCATCAAAATCTTGTAGCGAAGGAAGGTTGGCTCTTGCATCGGCTAACACCATGCCTTGGTGTATTCCTTTCTTTTGAGCTACGGGGTTTGCAGCAGTAATGAGCATTCTGCCATGCAAAAGAGCAACTAAAACAAAAGGTATTTTTTTTAACTCTGGTTTGCGAAGCTCAAACCAGTCTGTAGCTAAATGTGGAAACCATATCGACACAAACCTCCGCATTTCAAATAATTTTTCTTTGTTCTTCGACTGTTATAATTGCAGGTTGTTGGACCAACCTAAATCCCCTGCTTTTCCATTCCATTTGCCAGCTTCCTGGTTTGCCATTGCGAACTTTTAATAACTCCACATTCCACCTGGGGAATCCGATTCCTGGAAGATCTGTTTTCTCAGTAGCCAAGGGCTTTATTTTCCACCGGGTTACAAATGCTGTTGATAAATTTTTTGGATTTTCACGAAGAACAAAACCAGTAACTCCTGTTTGCTCTACTGCCAGTTGAAAGCGTCTGCTTTCTGTGAAACTTATATCGTTAATTTCTCCAATAACGCAGGAAAGGCTTTTGCATTTAAGTGCTTCTTCCATCACCCATAGTTTTTCCCTGTCTTTTTTAAGATGAATGAAAATGATTTGCTCAGGCTCAACTCCAAAATTTTTTAAAGCAGGAGGAAATAAACTTTTGGAAGAACTAATCCAAAGAGTTGCTCCCCCTTTTTTCATGAGTGATGATAAAATACCCGTGATAAATCCGCAAGATGAAGAAGCATCTTCAGAACCATTATAAAAAAACTCGTGTATGGCACTTGTGGGAAAAGTTGAATAAGGGAAAACCTGTTTTATAATACCAAGCCCTACATCATTGCCGCCTGCATTTGAAGGCTTAAATCCCTGCAATAAAAAAATATCATTTTGCAATTCAGAAATGATATGGGCTTTTTGTAATTGCATACAATACGTTTATTAATACTAATTATTTTAGCAAATTTTAGTATAAAAACTGTGCCTACAAAATACAGGTGAATAGAATTTATAATACAAACAATTGTGGAGGTGGTATTTTATTCAAAATGGCCTTAAAGAGTGTGCATAAATATTTAAAGAATTTTGGTACCAATCCATTGTCAGTTTCTATATCGTCAATATCAACATTTTATCGGTGGGTAAATAAAAAAACCCGTAGAGAACTACAGGTTTGACAGCGGTTTCTAGGTTAGAGGCCAGCTTATTGTAGAACTGGCATAGGGAAATCGCAAAATCCAGTAGTCAGACACCTATTCGTCAAAGGAGTTTAATATAGATCGCATTATTTATCAGGAAAAGTGATGATACCAGGTAAATCTACCTGGTATAGCTGATAAATAGACAGTTGAACATTACATGCATCATATAGCCACTGCCGGTGAAATTATAGGTTGAGAAATAGTTGTTCCAAAAATGATTTCTGGCACAAAGCGAAGCAAAAATAATTTATAAACTTTGTAAGAATAATACGTTTGTTCTGTAATTTATCGCATACGACTTTAATAAATTTCAGCTTATTACATTGGATCCCTTAAACTTTTATGTAGCAAAAGAAGGAATTTGATGAGGATGTAAATAAATAATTGACCTTTAAAAACAGAATGCAGGAGATGAATTTATTGTAATTTTTATCTGTGATTTCATTTCGCCCATGGACACCAAATCACCGAAAGTTGTACCGGGGCTTTAGTTGTTCTTATAGTTCAGGCTTTCAGAAAAAGAGTAAGTATTACAAGAATGCTCAGGAATACTATCCCCATTGTTATTTTTCGCCACATAGCCATAGTTTAAATTGATTTATAAAAATTTCCAAAGCGTAAGCAATGCTCACTCCTTTACGTGTATTAAAGCAGCATTGTTGTGACGGACATAAAACGGGCAATTTCACTTTTGTAAAAATATAAATGGGACATAGACAACGAAACCCCTACACATTAAGTATAGACGTATTAAAGTAAAAGAAGGAAACAGGTTGTTTCGTATACTTGGAATGATATTCGCGAATTGCCTAAATTTTTTAAGTGAGCTTAGTAAATTAAGTTTAAACTTCTTGCTGTTTAATTTAAAAATATTGCTGTTTATTTCCCTCATAAATTTTCGTGTACAAACTTCTGCTTTCTCCTGTTTTTTTAGGTTAGGCCTATAATATTTCCCTAAGCTGTGTATTGTCGTCAATCTTTTTATAGATTTCTTTTAAATAGCATTCGTTACCATTGGCAGAATAAATCATTCTTCATTTAAAAGAAACAGTTTTGGTACAAACCGGGAGGATTGCAAAAAATAAATGCAAAGCCATATTTTTCAATGTGTAAAATTATACTTATAATTGTTCTATCCTCTTCCCCCAAAAACTGTACTGTACCCTTCACTCTAAAATTGATTTTATTGCGTGGTTTGACTAATTACGAGCTTGCAGTTCGTCTTCGCAATGGCGACCTTGATGCATTTAATACTTTGTATTGGAAGTATCATGCCGCCTTATATCTAAATGTAATTAAGCTAACAAAGGATGCAGGTCTAACTGAAGATATTGTTCAGGAGGTTTTTATCACCTTATGGGAAAAAAGAAGTGGGATCATGGAAGATCAATCGATTGCCGGATGGCTTTTCACTGTTAGTTATCATAAATCAGTTGATGCACTCAAGCGAAAGTTTAAAGAAGCGTCTGTTATCAAGTTGTTTGTTGTACCACAGGAAGAGCCTGAAAATGCAGATCTTAGCGATGCGCAAATAAATATTCTTAATAAGGCGCTTGAACAATTATCTCCCCAGAAAAGCAAAGTTTTCACCTTATGCAAGATCGAGGGAAAATCTTATGAACAGGCATCAGTTCAATTAAACATTTCAAAACATACCGTAAAGGAATACCTGTCTGAAGCCGTGAAATCAGTAAAAGTCTATCTCCATAATCACCCCGAACTAAAAACGTCAATGGTGGTTGTTTTGCTATTTAAGCAACTTGTTCCTTTTTTTTATTTTTAGAAAAAGTTAATTTTATCCCCCCTTTTTTATTTTCCAGCAGTATTTATTGAAAACGGCAGCCTTGGATTATAACTACGAAAATTTAAAACGTATACTTGAACTGCCCGAATTAAATGATGAGAACCAGCAATGGCTCTTAAAATTCCTGGAAACTACCAATCAACCAGAGTTAAAGCAATTACTTTGGGAATATTTTGAGAAGGATATAGAGAAGAATTTAGGTATTCAAAAAGATACTTCAGATCGGCTTTTAAGAAAAATGCATGATAAGTTGGCAATTGAGCAGCCTGTAAAAAAGCGAACTGTTATAAAAATGACCTCTGTCCGGATGGCCGTAGCCTCAGTTATTATGGCATTGGTTGTTACATCCATTTATTTTCTTTCCGGAAAAAGCAAGCCAGTTGCTCTTGCAAACACATCCAGGCCCGTCCCCTCTACACAAAGCCACGCCGTAGAAGTAGCTCCAGGTAAAGATGGAGCCATTCTTACCTTATCAAATGGTACAAAAATTCTTTTAGATAGTTTGAATAATGGAGCATTGGCAGAACAGCAAGGCTCGAAAATTATAAAGAAAGGAACTCAGCTTATATATAGTGGCGGGGGAGCCAACACTGAAGTGGCATTTAATACAATGTCAACACCAAGGGGAAGACAATTTCAATTAGTATTGGCGGATGGCAGTATGGTATGGTTGAATGCTGCTTCTTCTATCCGTTTTCCAACGGCTTTTACGGGTAAAGACCGCAAGGTGGAAGTAACAGGCGAAGTTTATTTTGAAGTAGCTAAAAATCCTTCGAAGCCTTTTAAAGTAATGGCTAAAGGAACCGAGATAGAAGTGTTGGGTACTCATTTTAATATTGATGCATATGATGAAGTGACTAAAACAACTCTTCTCGAAGGCAGCGTGAAAATAAACACTCAAAATAAAACTAGTTTCTTAAAACCTGGGCAACAGGCGCAAATAGTAGCAGGCGGAGAAATCAAAACAAGCAATAGTGTAGATGTAGAACAGGTGATGGCGTGGAAGAATGGACGCTTTGTATTTGAAGATGCGGACCTGCAAACAATAATGAGTCAGGTTTCCCGCTGGTATGATGTAGATGTTGTTTATCAGGATAAAATGCCGAAGCGTTCATTTACAGCGGATATTTCACGAAATACAAACCTGTCAGTTTTTCTGAAAGTGCTGCATGTAAGTGGCATTCATTTTAAAATAGAAGGAAAAAAACTATTGGTGCAACCTTAAAGAACTAAATAAAACAACTACTTATCATAAAGTAACAAAAGAAAACCGGAAGTGTTTGCGGCACTCCCGGCAGTTTCGGGTTACTTACAAACGTCTGGTAAGACTGCTTATTTCTTAACCCTCACAATCGTAAAAGTATGAATTTGTCTGCTCATGGAAAACCTTTTGGCTTATGCCGCAGGTTTTTCATCAAATCGCTGCTTATTATGAAATTCCTTGCCTTTTTTTTGTTTGTTGGGTGTCTACAGGTAAGTGCAAAAACAAGTGCTCAAACCGTTACACTTTCCGGTAAAAACCTTTCCCTAGAAAAAGTTTTCAAGGAAATCAAAAAACAAACCGGTTATGATTTTTGGTATGAAAACAAATTGCTTCAAAGAGCCGGTAAAATTAATGTTGAATTAAAAAATGTTCCGCTGGAAGAGGCGCTTGAAAGTTGCCTGCAAAATCAGCCCCTATCATGGTCTGTTGTAGGGAAGATCATCGTTTTAAAAGAAAAAGACCAGGTAGTGAACGTTTCACAATCCGCTCCGCCGCCACCTTTGGAAGTTAACGGTTCTGTAAGAAATGAAAAAGGCGAACCTATAGTTAATGCTTCTGTCATTGTAAAGGGAACCACAATAGGAGTAAAGTCCTCCGAGACAGGAGATTTCAGAATTTCTGTTCCCGATAATACAATGACGCTAGTCATTTCTTCTATTGGTTACGAGAACCTGGAAGTGAAGGTATCGTCCGCAGAAAGAATTGATGTTACACTTAAGATTAGACCCACTACCGAAGAAGAAATTGTTGTTATTGGTTATGGTACGGTAAGAAAAAGTGATCTTACAGGGTCTGTCGGCTCAGTTTCAAAAAAAGAATTAACAGCCTACCCGGTTACTGATGCGGTAATGGGACTACAGGGAAAAACAACCGGTGTAAGAGTTGTACAGAACTCCGGCGCACCCGGCGCCCCGGTAACAGTCAGGATTCGTGGAGGCAACTCTTTATTAGGAGGCAATGAACCGCTGTATGTAGTCGATGGTTTTCCGCTTACCGGAAGCCCCAGCGCTATTAACCCAAATGACATAGAATCGATCGAAGTTTTGAAGGATGCTTCTGCTACTGCTATTTATGGATCACGCGGTGCAAATGGGGTAGTGATGATCACTACCAAAAAGGGAAAAGCAGGGAGAGCAGCAGTTACATTTGATTCGTATTATGGGAGCCAGAAAATAGGGAAGACGATTGAATTGATGAACGCCAAAGAATTTGCCGAACTA
>DAIQPL010000302.1:0-5163 GCA_036787395.1 Flavisolibacter sp.
CCGTTGCCTGGCTGATGTAAAGTTTACTTATACGTTGATCAATGACTCTACCGTGCAGTTTACCAATGGCACTACCAGTGGCAGCCCGGTAACGTATGAATGGAATTTTGGTGATGGTTCAAAAAGTACATCCGCAGCTACTACCGTAACAAAAGTGTATAAGTTTGACGGTAAGTATCCTGTAACGCTAAAGGCAACCAATGCCTGCGGCGACAATTTCTTTATAGCTACGGTGCCGGTTTGCACAAAGCCGGTTCCTTTACAAACTGTAACGGTTTCAGGTTGTGCTACGGTTAATATCAATGCTTCTGCAACCAGGAATGGGGAGTTTTATCAGTGGGATTTTGGAAACGGTACGGTGCTACCGGCTACCCCTTCCCCTTCTTCTACTATTTCTTATACCTATCCCAAATCCGGATCTTATACAATCAAGATGAAGGTGACCAATAAAAATAGTTGTGATTCGGCCACACTTTCTACACCCGTTACTATCCAGTCAATAAGCGTTGTTCCGAATAACAACTGGACCTATACTTCAGATGACCTTGAGTTTAATTTTAGTCGTGAAGCGGTAATTAATGCTACAGAATATAAATGGGACTTTGGAGACGGTACAACGTCAAACCTGCAAAATCCGGCTGTGAAAACTTTTACCAACCCGGGTGTATATAATCTTACGTTAACAGCAACCAATGCTTGTGCTGAACATAAGTTTACAACTTCTATCAATGTTCCTTTTTATAAAGCCATAAAGAATACGCCTAATGTAGGCTTACAGCAAGTGATAGCTCTAACGCCACAACTCATCTATTTTTTGAGTACTAACGGTAAACTATATAAAACAGACACGGCAGGTAACTGGTCGGCTCCCATCAACTTGCCTTCTTCCTTAACCTTTAATTCAGACACAAGGTTATTCAGAGACATTAATAATAATTTGTGGATATATGGGAGGAACGAGGTAGCAAAGTTCAATCCGGCAACTTCAACGTGGACCTCCTCTTTTGCATCAACAGGTTATGATCGTAACACCACGATCGATGGCATAACCATCGACAATAGCGGCAACCTGTGGACAATAGCTGATGGTGGAATGAGGCGAAACAGTACCCGGATAACCACTTCCGGTAATAATCAATTTTCTTCTATTGCCTTTGCGCCCCAAACGAGCCGGATATGGGTAACAGCGTCA
The DNA here is from genome assembly GCA_036787395.1 of Flavisolibacter sp. Classification (GTDB taxonomy): domain Bacteria; phylum Bacteroidota; class Bacteroidia; order Chitinophagales; family Chitinophagaceae; genus Flavisolibacter. Next base: position 1,193 of record DAIQPL010000302.1, read on the forward strand.
AACCGAAGTACGTTATATTACATAAATGCCAACAGTACCCTGCTCAATACTGTAAATACGGCTGGTATAGCAGGTGGCGCAGGTAATATACAGGTTAGTGCGAACGGAGAAATTTATTTATCGACCGGTCAGGGAATTGTTCGGGTTAATAGTTCGGGCACATTCATAAGCAGTTATACAGCTTCCAATACAAATGGTTTACTTACAGGAGCACCGAAAGAATTTCATTTTGATGGCGAGGGAAATATATGGGTATTATATGGAGGCCGTTTATTAAAGATTCCTATCAACACGCCTGCTAATGCAAAAAATTATTCGTACACAGCAGACTTGAACAACATTTCATCTTTTGATGTGCTTAATGTAACCAATAGTGACAAGGATATTCTATTAGCTAAAACAACAGGTAATGCAGCAATTCAAATTAAATAAAGGATCGTTTGTCTTTTGTTTGCTGCTTCTTCTGAAGTTTTCCAACAGCAAAGCGCAGGAAGTAATTAATAATGTATCCCTCGAAAAGGTTAGTTCAACTTCATATAAGGTGCGGTACAAATTAAATAAGATTAGCGAATATAAATTGAATGGCGTCACTCTAAAAATATACCGCAGAAGAGGCGGAGATGTAGAAGAAGTTTTTTCAGAGGCCATAACTCCTTCTGCCGGTGTGCAGGCTAATCAAACTTATAGCTACAATTGGAAAACAGCAGCAGGCGTTGTTAAAGATGGAGACGAATTACAGGCAAGAGTCCTGGTATCCTACAATAAACCAGCACCAGTTGTAAAAACGCCGGCACCAATAAAGGTTAATTTACCTCCAAAGGCTAATGCCGGCGCCGACATAGATCTCCAATTGCCTGTTCGCAATTTTGTTACGTTGGATGGGATGCGGTCTTATGATGAGGATGGACGTATTGTATCTGTAAAATGGAGACAAATATCAGGGCCGGGACTACTGTCTCTTTCTTCACAGGAATCGTATAAATCGCAGGTGGCCGGGGATTTTTTTGCAGGAATGTATGTGTTTGAATTAACAGTACAAGATGATGCAGGTGCAACAGCAACAGACAGGGTGAATATAACGGTAAAAGCTGCGCCGGTTGTGCCCCCGGTGACGCAACCTACTGTTGCTGCGCCCAAAAAACAAGATAGCATTGTTAAAAGAGCCGTAGCATCAAAACCTGTAATGCCAAAACTTAAAGGAGGGCCTAACAACGCCTTGCTGGACATTTTATTACCGGGGGTTGGCCATTATTTTGTTAGTGGCGATCATTATGGAAACGACAGGAAGCCAACTGGCTTTTTGATAACGGCTTTATATGGTGGTGCCATTGGAGGAGCCGTTTATTACAAACTGCGATCAAAAAGCGAATACAATAAATATATCGAGTTGTCACAATATCGAGAGTACCAGAGAGATGCCAATGGAAGTGTAATAGGTATAAGAGGCGCAAACCAGGCGCAGGCTACGCAATATTTATCTGATTCCAGGAATTCGCAAAACAATTTCCTGATCCTTTGCGGTGTAAGTGCAGGAATTATGGTGGCTGATGTAGCTTACACTTTTATTAAAGGTTCAAAAAATAAAAAGAACTGGGAGACTGACGCGGGGGTTCATATAAAACCATTTATTTCATCGGATGGTTCTAATTTCGTTGCAGGAGTGAGTGTAAAATTTTAAGAAATGAAAAAAGCAATTCTGATTTGTGCAATATGTTTTGTTGGGTCAAAGGCCTTTTCTCAGACTGATGAAAGTCTGACAGAAGAAAAGTCCAGTGAATGGATAAAAGTGAATATTGCTGCAGCGCCCCCTGTAACCCGAACCGCTTCCAAACCTTCCCCTTCAACTACTACCCGGAGAACTGCGCCACCGGTGCAACAGGCACCGAGCCAGCCAAAACCCGAAGAAGCATTTAATAAAACAAATAACCAGGTAAAAAGATTTAAAAAGGGAAAAACAAATTAGGAGCCTGTTGATTTATCTTTTATAAACATGGTTGTCATTGAATACTCTTAATTTTAAGCAAACGATTGTATCTGATGTTGTTCCATCGCAATTTTACTTATTGGATAGATAAGCGCAAATGGAAGTAAGTTTTTCTGCTGACCACACTAGAACTGTCAATGAAAGCCCAATAAACTTGTAACGGTACAAGTGAGTGACACAACCAAAGCTAATAGTAGTAACAGAGCTGGTACATAAAATCTCAAACAAATTTTTATGTCTTATTATCACAAACTTGGTACTATACCTCATAAACGACATACGCAATTCCGTAAGCCCGATGGAACCTTGTATTCTGAGCAATTATTTTCCACGGAAGGTTTTTCTAACGACTATTCCTTATTGTATCATGTGTACCCACCGACGCAGATTATTAAAACCGAAAAACCAGTAAATGTGGCTCCGCAGGTGGCCGAAGAAAGAATGCTTAGTCATCGCAGTTTTGATGGATTTAAAATAACACCCGTTAAGGACTACCTGGATAGCCGCATACCGGTGCTGGTGAATAATGACCTCCATATTTCATTGGCTGCACCTCAACAAAGTGCAAATGGATATTATTATAAAAATGCGGATGCAGATGAAATGATTTTTGTACATGAGGGAACCGGTATTTTGAAAACGATGTATGGTGAATTGCCTTTTGGAGAGGGTGATTACCTGGTGATACCGAGAGGAACAATTCACGAGTTTCATTTTAATGAAGAAACGAACCGTTTGTTTATAGTAGAATCTTTTAGTCCAATTCGGTTCCCGAAAAAATATCTAAGTAAGTATGGCCAGTTGTTGGAACATTCTCCCTATTGTGAGAGAGATATCCGGGCACCACAAAACCTTGTGACGCATGATGAAAGAGGCGATTTTTTAGTGCGTACAAAAAAGAAAGGCATTTTGTATAACATTCATTATGCCGGCCACCCGTTTGACGTGGTTGGCTGGGATGGATGTTGTTACCCTTTTGCTTTTTCTATTCATGATTTTGAACCCATAACAGGTCGTGTGCATCAGCCGCCTCCGGTACATCAAACTTTTGAAGCGAATAACTTTGTAGTATGTTCTTTCTGTCCACGGTTATTTGATTATCACCCACAGGCGGTGCCGGCGCCCTATAACCACAGTAATATTGATAGTGACGAACTGTTATATTATGTAGATGGCGATTTTATGAGCCGCAAGAATGTTACAAGAGGAATGATTACGTTACATCCTGCGGGCATTCCACATGGACCGCATCCCGGGGCGGTTGAAAAAAGCATCGGAGCAAAAGAAACCAAAGAACTGGCAGTGATGGTTGATACATTTCATCCACTGATGTTGACGAAGCAGGCTTTGGAAATAGAGAACGAAGATTATGTAATGAGTTGGGCTGAGTAAGCTATAAGACCGTCATGTGTTTACAGTTCCTGCAATTTTAGAAGTTTTTCGAAATATATAGCTGAAAAAATAATCAGGAGAAATGTTTCATATTTAAGTAGTGTGAGTTGTAAAATAAAAAGGGAAGAACTGGTTCTTCCCTTTTTATTTTTAATTTAATTTTTCCATTCGGAAATCAAGCTTCTTTTCTTTTTTATAGTATTCGATAACCAATACGGATCCCGGCTTGGCAGGCAAAACCCGGAGGCTACTAGCCTTTGTTTTCAAATTGATCTTATCAGTTGTTATTTTCCCCTCGTAGTAAGAGATGGAATTAAAAATGAGTCCTTTGTAGTCTTTTGTTCTTTCATAATCGGTGTAACTGCTTACAAAAGATGCGTTGCTCTGGCCCATTTGTGTAAAGTTGTAATCAAAAGCTCCATAGGCTTTTGCAGCCAACGCGAGGGTGTGGGGTGTAGAAAAATCGTTAGCTGTACCAAGGTCAAAATGATTGTTGTTCTTCTCATAGATTTTGGCGTCCTCCAGATCAAAATTCTGAGAAAGCTCCAACATCAGCATATCAGTTATAGTCAGCTTTGTCATGCCGCTGGAATAG
>DAIQPL010000303.1:0-5129 GCA_036787395.1 Flavisolibacter sp.
ACCTGTATGTCCACGCCTCCTTCTTTAAAACGGGCTATATCCGAATGTGTTTTCCCCGAGAGGTTTGATTCTATATTCAGACCATTAAGAATAGAGATCATTACATCATTATGTGTATCAATCACAATAGCTCTACCGTGTATTTTTTTATAGGACTGCGAAAAACAAATAACCGAAGAAAGTAAAAGAAGAAACAAAAGCAATTTGCTCATGGCAGCTGTTTATCCTGTCAAATTAAATCTTTCTGAAATAATGGAATTAAAAGGTCTTTGGTTTTTTAAATTCTTCGCCCGATTTTTTAATATAGTATTGGAAGTCGTACTCGCTGCTGAACAAAACAAATTCGTAGCTAGGACGATATTTGAGCATAAATTGCGTCAGTTCATCACCGTCAAACCCTGTGAGTCTGCGCACTAACCCTTTATTAAACCGGTGGTCAACAAATTTTTCACGTTCCTGTTCCAGGAGTCTTTCACGGAACTTTTCCATTGACTTATTCTTCCTGAATTGAAACAGGCGGATCAATTCCTGGATGTCAATACCTGCACCCATAGCATTTACAGACGTCATGCTTTCAAAACCAGGCCTCCGGAAATTAAATGCCTTCGCGTAGTCTTTGCGGTTTTGAATAGAATCCTCTTTGTACACCCTGCTACGGATACGCACTTCCTGCATCACATCAAACCTTAATCGAAGGGCTATATCAAACCGGCTTATGTCAGCCATTTGAAGAATGGGATATTTGGGTGTTGGCTTTCCTAAGTAAGAAAACCAGATAGAATCTTTGTCAGATACATCTAATTGATATCGTCCCATTGTGTCTGTTACAGTACCTTTTCCATTGGTACTTAGTACCGTCACAGCTTCTATACGATACCTGCGCGAACTGTCATACACCGTGCCCTTTACTTTGTACTGGGCCTGGGTAATGGAAGAAATAACTAAGAAACATAAAGCCAGGGAATATCTTATATGACCGGTTCTTTTTTCCAAACGGAGCTTTGGAGCAAGTAACAAAACAAAATCTAAATGCAACGATAAAATAAACAGAATTGGCGATTGCATTATTTTGCTTGCTTAAAGCAAGATCATGCCATTGAATTTTGAATTTAAAGCAAGGACCGAAAATAGTAAGACCCTGGAAAGCCTATTATTAAAACAAAGACCTTTATTTATTGGTGAAGACACACAGGTAGATACTTATTTTAATGTTCCTCATGGCCGCTTAAAACTGAGGGAAGGTCTCATTGAAAATGCGCTGATCCATTATGAAAGAAAAAATGATGCTGATGCAAAACAATCAAATGTTTTATTGTATCAACACCAGCCGGATGGCTCTTTGAAAATAATACTATCCACTGCCCTTGGAATAAAAACAGTAGTTAATAAAAAACGAAAAATTTATTTCATTGAAAACATCAAATTCCATTTTGATGAAGTAAAAGAATTAGGAACGTTTGTAGAAGTAGAGGCCATTGATAAAGATGGAACCATTGGTATTGATAAATTAAAGGGACAATGCGCTGCCTACATTAAATTGTTCAGACTTAGCAAAGCTGATCTGGTAGCCGAGTCATATAGCGATCTTTTACTGGCAAAAAAATCCTCAACTATTTAAAATGGTAGGAAACCCATCTGTATAAGGAATTGAGATTCTTTAGTTTACTAACCATTTTTTTTGGCACACCTTTTTTATAATACACCTAAAAGGCGGATATGAAAATTAAAGCTTTATTCAACTCTCAAATGGATATAAACAAAAGGCCGGAAGGAGTAAGCATAGAAAGGCCATTCGAAAAGGATGCAATAAAACATGTAAACGGCAAGCATGCTGACCCTGACGAAGACGATGATGAAGAAGAAGATGATCTGGTATTAGGCGACGAAGATGAACTGGAAGGCGATGAAGAAGAATTTGAAGTAGAATTAGATGATGCAAACCCAAGTGAAGACGACATTGATGAGGACGATCTGGTGATTGACACGGACGCTGATATTGATGACGATGATGACCTCTGAAAACTCAGTCCTCGTGTATGAAGAGCAATGGGTAAAAGATTCATTGCTCTTTATTTTTTTCCAACCATTTTCATAAGTCTTTTTGCATCTTCAATGGCATAGCCATAAACGTCGTTATTGAAATAGGCCCATATAGTGTGACCTTCTTTTACCCACCTTCTGAATTTTTTTGCAAAATCATTCAGCATTTCATCAGTGTATGGAGAAGCATATAGTTCTTTAGGACCGTGAAATCGCACATAAATGTTCTTTGCAGTTATCGCTTCTAAATAAGGAAATTCATTATGCGATTGTGAAATCACAAATCCAATATCATATTTGGACATTAGTGTCAGGCTGTCTTCTTCCAGCCAGGTAGTATGCCTTATCTCTACTACAAACTGGTAGCCACGGTATTGTTTTTTGAGCAAACTGAAAAAATAGTCTGCAGTATCATAATTAAATTTTAGGATAGGAGGCAATTGAATCAAAACCGGGCCCATTCTTTTCTTCATAGGCTCGAAAATGCCGAAGAAACGTTCCAGAGGTTCTTCGGGATCGTTCAGCTTTTTCATGTGCGTGAGATAGCGGCTCATTTTAGGACAAAAGACAAAATTTTTAGGCACCTGCTCCATCCATTTAATCACCGTTTCCTGTGATGGAAGACGATAAAAGCTTCCATTAATTTCTGTGCTGGAAAAGCTTTGAGCATAAAAAGGCAGCCATTTGGATGATGCCAGTTTGGCCGGGTAATAGATATTGCGCCAATGCTTATAGCTCCATCCTGAAGTGCCTATGTGAATTCTCTTTTCCATAGCTCATTACCATTAAAAACAGGATAGGCTTCTTGGATTCTATTCTCTTCAGCAACCTTACTTAGTAAATTAACGACCCGGTGGCGTATATTAAGGTTCTCTTAAAACAATATGCCATACAACGGTTGAAGGTTCTTTACCGTCATTAATTTCGTTGTGTAAAAACGCACAGCTTCCTGGGAATGAAAAAATTATTTTTCAAAAAAGAAGTAAAATATTTACCCCTGCATGAGCCTGCTCCTTTGCCGTCCTTAGTAACGTGTTTGATATTGGACTTTATTGGTAGTGCGGTGATTGTAGTACCTGTTTTAGGAGAATTAATTTGGGCTCCTATATCAGCTTTTTTATTTTGGCGTCTATTTGGGTTTAGAAAAGGATTCCTTGGTGGTGTTTTTAGCCTGGTAGAAGAGTTGATTCCCGGGTTAAATTTTATCCCCACATTCACAATCATGTGGTGTATTCAATATGCACGCAGAAATAAAGAAAAATTAGGCCTTAAAACTATCAGATAATCACTTCCACCAATTTTAATTGCTTATTTAACACAACGAATTGCCCTGTATACAATGGGGCAATTTTTCCGTATTGATTATCGACATTTAATGCTTCGGCCGGGTATAAGCTGCACATGCGCAAGGCTTCATCTACGTCTAGCATTACATAATTTACGAGGTTGTAAAAAGCCTGGTACATGGTTATGGCAGAACCGCTTAGTATACCATTGCTTTCATATTTATCTCCAGCCAGTTGATGTTCGTAGGGCCCGGTGGTGGTTTCTGTTACTGCATCTGTTATAGCAAACAATCGTTCTCCCATAATTTTCTTTGCTACTGCTATAGCAGCATAATCTACATGGTGCCCGTCGGGGATAATACTGCTCCTTACTTTGGTATGATGCAATGTGGCACCCACCAGCCCCGGCTCCCTGTGATGCAAAGGGCTCATAGCATTAAATAAATGTGTAACGGTTGCAATGCCTTTGTCAAAACTATTTGTGGCTTCAGCGTAACTGGCATTACTATGTCCTGCTGAAACAATAACATTATAACTCCGCATCAGGTCAAGAACCTCATCGCTGCACACCTCGGGAGCAACCGTAATCATGGTAATTACTTCTTTACCATATTCCAATAATTCCTGTACTTCACTTACGGAAGGAGAATGTATCCATTCTTTTACATGAGCTCCTCTCTTGTCTGCGTTCAACCAAGGGCCTTCCAAATGCAGGCCATGAACGCCTTTGCCGCCGTTATTCCAATAATCGCGTACAGCGTCAATGCATTTTTTAAAAACTTCAGTGGTATTGGTGGCTATTGTGGGTTGAAAAAGTACCGTGCCTTGTTTTACAAATTCTTCATTCATCAATTGCAACGTGTCTCTCTGCGGCCATACTGCTAACAGCTTCTTTGCAGCACCATACACCTGCACATCAATAAAAGCAGGCACTAAAATATTATGAGGGAAATCTTTCCGTTCTATGTTACCGGGCAACTCAGATATAGGAATAACTTTTTCAATCACACCCTTGTCCACTAGCACCGCATGGTTCTGCAGCCATTCCCTTCCGGTAAATACTTTGTGAGCAGCATATGCCAATTGCATTAATAAAATTAAGATGAATGCCCTCAGGTCTTTATTATTATTTTTTGAATGCCGGCAAACACTGCCTTCCATATAACACCAAAAAAAGACTGTGATGTAAGCCTTGAGAAGGCTACATTTTCTGCCTTCCTTTCAACACCACCAGGCCCTGGGTTATTTTGTTCCACCACATATCTGTTCAGCAGTTTTGTAATAAACTTCCTGGTTACAACCGCACCGGTTTCCTCGTCAATCTTTCTTAAAACAATAGAAAAGTTATTGTAATGCATTTGCACATCGGCCCGCGCTGTAAAGTCTTCTCCCCGCACCTTAAAGTGTAAACTATGGATAGTAAGAGAGGGTATTTGCGTATTAGACAGCGGTACCGAAATTGTATTTAGTTGTGCAGCCGTAACGTTCTTTATTGAGCCTTCTGCATTAAACCTGCCATTAGAAGAATCAAGATAGAAGACAAACGACGCAGCGATTGGACTGGTTCCTAACAATAACCCTTCTGCCTTTGCGGTGCACATATTATTTTGCCGGATCCATGCAGGATCGTTAGTTGCATTGGCAATCTTAAGGTTTACATTCTTTATTTCCAATGTTCCTTCTTCACCTGTAGTGCCATTTTTCTCGGTGTAGGTTATGAAAGCGTTTTGAAAAAAATATTTTTAATCCTGATAAGATTGCCGGCCTTTAATAATTTCTGATGCGGATAACTACCGATTTTAC
>DAIQPL010000304.1:0-5103 GCA_036787395.1 Flavisolibacter sp.
AATAGAGATGCGTCATTCTATTGGTAAGGAGCGTCTATTATTTCGGCTTAAACCGGCTCGCTATTCAACTTCATAATTTTTTAATCCTTAAGTTCTTAAGCAAGCAACTTTTGACAAAATTGTAAAAATATCCTTGCTGTTTCAATGCTTTCTTCAAAAGAAACAGGTTTGGTAATATAAGAATGTGCCCCGAGTAGAATACATTTTTCTTTCTCTAAAGGATTAATAGAGGTGGAATAAATAATGACAGGTATTTCTTTAAAGCGGTTATCATTTTTTATTTTGCTCAGTGTCTGTGTGCCGTTCATTTTAGGCATATTCAAATCCAATACGATGAGGCATGGAATAAGTGAGGATTCAAAATTTTTTTGAAGAATATTCCAGGCCAGCTCACCATTTAACGCCGGCCAGATTATATCATTAACATTAAGCAAAGTCATGGCATCCCTCATAACCGAAATGTCCTCCGCATCATCATCTGCTAAAAGAATTTTTCTGACTTGCATAGCGCAAATTTAATTGGCTGATTGATTCATTGGTAATGAAACAAAGAAAGTTGCCCCCTCTCCTTCTTTTGCCTGCGCCCAAATCTTCCCACCATGTATTTCAGCAATTTTACGACAAATAGCCAGGCCCAACCCGGTGCCCTCATAACTCTGCCTATCATGTAGCCGTTGAAACAATGTAAACATCTGGGGCAGGTACTGTTCGTTAAAACCAATTCCATTATCGCTGAATGATAATTCAAGAAAATTGTCTTTCTGCTGGCAGGTTATCTCAATAACCGGAGCGTTTGCAGGTTTTGAATACTTTATTGAATTATGAATGATATTTCCAAACAATTGTCTCATCATTCCCTGGTCACTGATAATTACAGGGAGCGATTGTATGTTTATCCTGGCGCCTTTTTCTTCAATAGAAATTTCTAAATCCTGCAAAGCCTCTTTGGCAACGGTATTCAGATCAATTGGTTTAAACCTGATTTCTTCTTTATTGATCCGCGAAAAAGTAAGCAGGTCCTGAATAAGGGTACGCATACGCTTTGAGGCCGTATGCATACTGCCTAAATACTCAAACCCTTTTTGGTCAATCGAGTTCGTATATGTTTTGAGAAGATAATCGCTATAGAATAATAATTTCCGAACCGGTTCCTGCAAGTCATGTGAAGCTACAAAAGCAAACTGTTGTAATTCATAATTACTGCGGTTTAATTCTTCAATGTATTTTTCAAGGGTTTGCTGGTTCTCTTTCAACTGGTCCTGCGTGCGCTTTAATTCTGCATTATCCTTCAAGGTTTCCTCAAATACTTTTTGCGTGTGAATGTCCACTATATAGCCAATCCAGTATTGAATTTCTTCTTCGGTATCATTAATAAATGGTGAAATGGAAATCTGGTGCCACAAAAACTCTTCACCATTTTTATGTTTCAGCCTTGCCTGTGTTTTAATGGTAGTACTTCCCTTTGTAACAGGATTTTTCAGCAAATGATAAAATGATTCATAATCGTTTTCGTGCACTACTGCCTTCCAACCGCTGCCGTTTAAGCTATCAATGGTTTCACCAGTATATTTTGTCAGCCATTCATTTGCATATAAAAGATGTCCTTTCATATCGAGCGAAAAAATGATCATGGGTAATGAATTGGTTAGGGCTCTGTATTGCGCCTCACTTGTTTGAACCTTTTCGGAAAGGTTTAGCAATTGCTCATTTTTTCGCTTTAGCTCTTCATAAGGAGAAATAGGCACTTCGGCACGAAACATGTTTCTCCATTCTTCCACTTTAGCGACATCAATTCTGAAAGGTGGTGAAATATTGTAAAACAGTTCGATGTTCGTCTCTCCGTTTATTTCTGAAACATTGTACTTGTTCACGAGGCGTTTTGCATATTCCAGTCCCTGACTAAACCTTTTGTGATTAAACTGCTTATCCTTTAAGCAGGCAACGAGGTATTTATCCCGGCCATCTGTTTCCACATTTAAAATAAGACAGCCCCCTTTTTCGCTTTCAAGGGCATTCCTTGAAATTTCCGATACTGCTGTAGCAAAAGTAGTTTGTGCAGAAAGCGATAAACCGCCCAACTCACCCAACTTCATACAACGTTTGTGTACGAGTATAAGATCCATGTCATTATCTAAGGTTACCCGTGCTAATTCATGCATGGTCACAAATTTATTTTACAAATTGCTACTGACATATCATCCGTATTACGGGAAAAATCTTTTAATAAAGCGGCGCATAAAACAGAAACATCGTATCGGTGGATGCCCGCATAACGAACGGTATCCCATTTCGTTTTTAAGCCATCACTGCACATAATTACATACTGCCCTTTTTCGTATTCTATTTCCTGCGCATTTAATGTGCGAGGCAGGTTCAACCCAATGATACCGTTGTAAGCCATAAGGTTTTTATTATTGGTAGAGCTCATGATCTTTGTACTTATATTTCCTACTCCGCATATGTTCCACTTTCTGGCCACCAGATCAAAGAGAGCAACAGTGCCCACCAGACCTCTTGTTCTTTTGACCTCGCTATTAATATATCGAATAATATTTACCGGGTCAGTTTCGGAACATGCTAAAAATGCTTCGCCTGCGCTCACTACCACTTTTGCTGCTTCTACTCCATGTCCAAGGCCATCACCCAAAAAAACCTTTACATAGTCGCTGGTAATTGTATGATAATACCCATCGCCACATTCTTTTTCTCCTGGCTTGGAAACGACGATTGACCGGATTTCTGCTTTAGGTGGTTTTTGGAAAGCTGAAAGTTGCTCTTTGAATTTCCTCACCAATATCACGGTACCCCAATCTTTTTGTGAGAATACCTGGAAAACATCGGATAGTCGTTTTATGGCGCCCAGGCCTTGCCCCAATGTATTTTTGGTGGAAACACCATCTGCAACCATGTGCTTTACATCTGTCATGCCCGGTCCGTTATCAATGCTGATAATTTCAATACCCTGTACCCCGTTTTGTTCCACCAATTTTACCAATACCTGGCCACCGCCGGCATGCTTTACCAGGTTAGTAATTAACTCCGAAACCACAATGTCAATCTCACCAATTTTCCCTTCACTGAAATTGGCTTCTACTGCCAACGCATGAATGTCTTTTTTCAAAATAGCGAAATAACTCCTGTCCTCTGCTTTAAAAGCTACATGCGTTCTACTAACCATTCTTCCATTTTATAATTGACACAGTAGTGCCGGCACCAACTTCGCTTTTTATATCAAATTCATTGACGAGCCTTTTGGTGCCAGGCAATCCAATACCTAAACTTTTTCCGGTAGTAAAACCATCTTTCATAGCCAATGAAATGTCTTTTATACCGGGGCCTTTATCCTGAAAAACCAGGCGTATGCCACTATCCCTTCCCTGGCTGATAACTTCAATAATAACCATACCCCCGTTAGCATATTTCAACATATTTCTTACCAGTTCGCTGGCTGCTGTAATCAGCTTTGTTTGGTTAACCAGGCTCATACCGATCTTAACCGCATATTCTTTTACGCGGTTTCGAAACGGAACCACATCCTGTTCCTTTTCTATTTGCATCTTGTCCTTATTAAGCACCAACTTCATCTTCTTCTAGTTCTTCATCAACCAAACCAATTTTTTGAGCCAGTAATTCCATGCCCTTGTCCACATTCAATGCTGTATGTACGCCCTTTAGTTCCAACCCCAATTCAATAAGCGTAATGGCAACAGCAGGCTGCATACCTACTACCACCGTTTCAGCATCCATTATTTTGGACATGCTGCCGATATTTCCAAGGATACGGCCCATAAAAGAATCCACAATGGATAAGGCGGAAATATCAATGAGAACACCCCTGGCTTCTGTTTTATTCACCATCTGAACAAGATCGCTTTCAAGATTAGTTGCCAACCGGTCATACAGATCAATTTGAATGGTAACGAGCAAAAACTTTCCCAATTGCAAAATCGGAATCCTATCCATAATCTATTGTGGGGCTTTAACGTTTTGAACTTTTTTTACTTCCATTTTCAACAGGCTGAAAGAATATTTCAATGCACTGGCTAAAGAACTTTTTGTAACAATATTTGAAAGGTCGATGCCAAGATGAACAATAGTTTGTGCTATCTCCGGACGAATGCCGCTGATGATACATTCTGCACCCATCAATCTGGTAGCCGCCACTGTTTTAATAAGGTGTTGTGCTACGAGTGAATCAACGGCAGGCACTCCTGAAATGTCCAGAATTGCAATGGTACTGCTACTTGCTACAATCTCCTGCAACAGGCTTTCCATTACTACCTGCGTTCGTGCACTATCCAATGTACCAATGATGGGAAGAGCAAGGATGCCATCCCATACACGAATTACCGGTGTGGATATTTCTGTGATCTCATTCGTCTGGCGAAGGATCACTTCTTCCCGGCCTTTAATAAATGTTTCAAATGTAACGATCCCCATATTGTCCATTAACTTGCTTACTTTATTAATGGCTTCAATAAGCAAGGCCGGGTCATCTTTCAACTCTGCCTGCAAGCTATTTAGCAAAGCATCTTTTAAGCTGAATATATAAATGCCGGTTTCCCTTGGAGAAAAACCTTGACGGGCACGGGAAATGGAGATACCGCCAAGGATTTCGTGCACCGGTTCAAATTCAGAGGACTGTATATCCGCTAAATTTTTATCGGTGAGCACTTTTAGTAAAGTGTTTAATAATTCCTCTGACTGTTCTCTTAATTCTTCATTGCTCATTAAGTCTTCCCGCAGTCCCGCATCGGCCAACTGCACATTCACCCAGTCTTCTAAAATTTGCTTTTTTTTCTTTTGAAGTCCTTTAATTATGTCTGGTTTCATCAAATTAAGTTATCCGATAAATATAGGACTAATAGTAACAGCAAATGGCGATCAATAAAGTTGTACAAAGAGCTTAAATTCTGTTTTAAAGATTGCATTTATTCGCAAAAAAAATATTTTTCTAACCGGCTACTCCCGGCCACTAAGTCTTTTCAATAATTGAGAAGGCTTTTTATTTTAATTGTTTTCAAAAGCTTTTGTCCTTTTCATTTTAAGGATCAGTTCGATAGATTGAGCCGAATGTCATTTCTATCTCACCTTCACAACATC
>DAIQPL010000305.1:0-5098 GCA_036787395.1 Flavisolibacter sp.
CGACCAGGCAAAATGAGCCCCATAAACTTTTCCGTGTTCTTCTTTCGGTATTTTCTCTGCTATTAGTATTTGTGATGGGATTTCTGCAAGTGTTTGTGCAAAGCCTGCAAGCAGCCATAGAATTAGAAGTGGTAAGAAAGCAACGTAATCGCCAAAGGCAATTGCTACACATACCAGGCCTCCGCCAATCATTAATGATGCTATCCTGTTTTTTGATTTATCATAGTTGCCTGAAGCAAAAGCGGCTATCGCTGCACCTATTCCAAATGCTGCCATAACATAGCCATAATGTTTGTCTGTTAACTGTAACTGACCTTTTATATACCCCACTGTATTCACTAATATCTGCGCACCTGCAATTGCTGATACTAATTCAATTAACAAAGCAAAACGGACTTCTTTATCGGTAAATAATAAACGTGTTCCTTTTACAATGTCTGTCCAAATCTTTGCCTGTACTATATCGCCCTTTTCTTTTCTTTCTATTAATAATGACGGGAGACTCAAAATGAAAACTGCTGCTATTATGAATGTTGCTGCATCTACAAAAAATATTTGTCTTGCACTTAACCATGCTGCAACACCACCTGCCAACCCGGGACCCAATACTCCTAATAACTGATTGGTTGCATTGGACAGTGCAATGCCTGAACTATAATTCTTTTCATTTTTTATTGATTGAGGGACGGCTGTTTTATATGCCGGTGTAAAAATGCATTGAAGATATTTAGGAAAAATATGAGTGCATATATCTGCCATGCTTCCGTAACAAAGGGTAAGCAACCTACTATTGCCATTCGTACAAAATGAGTGACATACAGTATTTTCTTCCGGTCTATCCTGTCTGCAAGCACACCTGCATAGGGACCAAAAATGATAAAGGCTGTTACTCTCAATGTTAATGCGGTGGATAATATGGCTGGGTAAGACTATGCATGCTTCTGTATAGTCGTCTGCGATTTCTTTTGGAACTTCCTTTGGAACTGGTGGGCGGCTGGAGCCTCTCGGTCTTATTAATTCCCTTTTAGAAATATTTTGTTTTCCATTGTCACCGACTGCTATTCCGCAGTTATGCCATTGGTCATAATAAATTCCTTCTCCAATAATTAAATAGAATGAGGCTTTCTTACATGACGGATTGGGACAGACATAACTTTCAATTGCCCAGTTGCCGTCTTTGTCCTTTTCTAATCCAAACGATTTTCTTTCATCATGGAATTCAACTAAACAATGCGGGCATTTCAAAAACAAAAAATTTTAAAACTAAAGTTCCGTTTCAGTTCCGGAAAAGAAAAAGCGGAGAAGTGCAATCTCTCCGCATGCCTCGTAACTACTTGATAATAAATGATTTACGCGGAGAGAGAGGGATTCGAACCCCCGGACCTGTTACAGTCAACGGTTTTCAAGACCGCCGCATTCGACCGCTCTGCCATCTCTCCGGCGCAAATATAGATGCAGGGCATGTACCAGCAAAATCAATTTGCGGCCTTGTTTATTTTTTTTCTTCTCCTTCTTTTTCTTTAATTAGTACGAGGCTGTTTATGTCAATTTGCATGGGTAATAATCCAATTTTCACAACCGCTTTCTTGCCTCTTAATTCTAATACTTCTCCTACCTGTAAATTCCTTTTCATTTTTACTTTGTCGCCTACTTTTATTTCGCCATTCACTTCTTCATATTTCGAATCAAGTTGCTTTTGCTTCTTACTTACTACTTTCTGCTCGTTCTTTTTAAACAAAAGTGCGGTCATTTCTTTTACCACTTTATTTTTATCCTCTGCCTTTTTCCATTCAATTACCATTTGCCGCAGCTTGCGCTCCATATCTTTCAAATAAGCAATGCGCTCCTCGGTAACCCTGTTTTGCTCTTTTAATACTTCTACCTGTTGCCGGTGTCGTTCCCGGTCCATTACAAGTTGCATCTCTTTTTTAAGTCGCTCATTTTCTTTTAATAAGTGGTGCAGGTCTTTTTCTTTTTCCTGAACTTTCTGCAGGTCCTGTTCGGTTCTGTTCAATAATTTGTCCAACCGGAAGTGTTCTTCATCCACCAATTTACGGGCCCGTTCAATCAATTTTTTATCAAGACCAATCCGCTCGGCAATAGAAAAAGTATACGAACTTCCCGGCTTGCCAACGATCAGTTTATAAAGAGGTAACAACCGGTTCTCGTCAAATGCCATAGCCCCGTTAATAATACCAGCGGTTTTGTTAGCCATTACTTTCAAATTCAGGTAGTGCGTTGTAACAATACCAATAGCATGTTTGCGGGCCAGTTCTTCCATAATCACTTCTGCAAAGGCACCACCAAGATTCGGATCACTGCCGCTCCCTAATTCATCTATGAAAAAAAGCGTTTTTCCATTTGAGTTCTCCATGAAGTATTTCATGCTTAGCAAATGACTGCTGTATGTACTCAATTCAAACTCGATACTTTGTGTATCACCAATATGAATCATTAGCTGTTTAAAAATTCCAAACTGCGACGAAGGATTTACAGGAACCAGTAAACCGCTTTGCACCATCATTTGCAGCAACCCAACCGTTTTCATGGTAACGGTTTTACCACCAGCGTTGGGACCTGAAATAACAAGAACCCTGTTTTTATCGTCTAAGGTTATATCGACAGGAATGGTAGGCTTATTTGCTCGTTGATTATACAAGTATAAAAGCGGGTGATATGCTTTTACCAGGTGTACAAGGGCTTTATCGAATACTACAGGATATTCGCCGTGCACATCTATAGCAAAGGCAGCTTTGGCACGAATAAAATCATATTCACCAACAATAGCGTGGTATACCGACAGTAAAGAAACATAAGAAGAAAGTTGCTTTGTAAGGTCTCTCAAAATTTTATAAACTTCCTTTCTTTCGGCATTCTCCAGTTCATGAATTTCGTTATTGAGGTCTATTGTTTCTTCCGGTTCAATAAAAGCAGTTCTGCGGCTATCACTTTCACCATGCAAAATTCCTTTCACCATTCTTTTTTGTTCAGCAAAAACAGCAACTACCCTTCTACCACTCATAAAGCTTTCTTCAATATCAGCCAGGTAACCTTGTTTATTTAACCGTCCAATGATCCGGTCAAAAGCTTTGCGTAATTCATTTCGTTTTCTATACAGGCCCATGCGGATCGACAGAAGGTCTTCGCTGGCATTATCTTTTACATTTCCACTATCATCAATAACATCATTGATTAATTTCAAAATAGCTTTTTCATAAAAGGTGCCCGCAATAACTTCAGCCAGCCCCGGATAAGACACTCTTCGTTCGGCATCAAACCAGCGAAAAATACTTTCCATACTAAGAGCCAGTTTTCGAAAAGCTACTAATTGCTCTCCTGAAAGTACGGCGCCTTCAATGTTTAATAATCGTAACTCTTTCGAAAGATTAAGTATATAATCATTGGGAAAATAGATTCCATTTTGAAGCAATTGTTTGAACTCATGTGATTGCTTTAGCTCCCGGTCAATGAATTCTTTAAGCGTATGAATACGTAGTTCATTTGCTTTCGACATAGCATATTCAAAACGGCATTTTTCATGCAACAAACTTTTAATTTTGTCAAACTCCAATTGTGCGGAAGCCGACTCTGGGTATAATTTCATTTGAGTTCCCTAACAAATATGTTTTTTGTCAAAGGTAAAGGCTATGTTTATCTAAAATTGGGTTAAAGACGCTCCAAACCTTGTGTTAAAACTTTTTTGTTGGCATTTCATTATCTATTTTCAGAACCAAATTTGTTGACCCAAGCATTTGTATGATCTCAAAAGGCATTTTTTCACTGTTCAGTTTCTGCACACTATTTGCGTGTAACTCGGAAAAAAGCTATAAAGCAATGAGCGCTTCATTCATTAACTCTGTTGAAAAAACAGATACGGCAACTTTTGGAACAGGATGCTTCTGGTGCACGGAGGCTGTCTTTGAACAACTCAATGGGGTGCTTAGTGTTACCTCAGGTTACTCAGGCGGACAGGTGGCAAATCCAAGCTATAAACAGGTTTGTACAGGAGAAACCGGACATGCTGAATGTGTGCAGGTGGTATACGAGCCCGGTAAAATTTCTTACGATGAACTATTGGAAGTATTTTTCCAGGTACATGACCCAACGAGCTTAAACAGGCAGGGAGCGGATGAAGGTACTCAATACAGAAGTGCAATTTTTTATCATAATAAAGATCAAAAAGAAAAAGCGGAGTTCTATAAAAAAGAGTTGGATAAAAGTGGCGCCTATAATAAACCTATTGTAACAGAAATTGCCTCCTTTGCTAAATTTTATCCCGCCGAAAATTACCACCAGGAGTATTACGAGCTTAATAAGAATACAAATCCTTATTGTTCTGTAGTTATTCGCCCGAAACTGGAAAAATTTGAAAAGGTATTTGCCAAAAAACTCAAGAACAACAATTAATGTATATTGTTGAGACTTACTCAACATGTACTATGAAAAGCCTGATCACTTTATTTTTTTCCTTTTGCCTTTTTCTTTTGTGCAGCGCACAAAAAAATCTTCCTTCTGTTTCTATACTTACCCAGGGAACAAACACTTCTCTTCGCGGTCTTAGCGTGGTTAATGACAATGTAGTTT
Organism: Flavisolibacter sp.; assembly: GCA_036787395.1. Classification (GTDB taxonomy): domain Bacteria; phylum Bacteroidota; class Bacteroidia; order Chitinophagales; family Chitinophagaceae; genus Flavisolibacter. The sequence continues at coordinate 4,585 of DAIQPL010000305.1, forward strand.
GGGTTAGTGGCAGCAACGGCATTGTAGGCCGCTCCTCTAATGGCGGAAAAGATTGGAAGTGGTTGCAGGTGAAAGGCTTTGAAAAAACAGATTTTCGCGATATTGAAGCATTTGACGCCAGCACCGCCGTAATTATTGGTGTTGGTGAACCGGCTTATATCTTAAGAACTATTGATGGTGGAGATAGTTGGAAAGTGGTGTACGAAAACAAAACCAAAGGCATGTTTCTAGACGCCATGGAGTTTTGGAACGTAGACGCAGGCATTGTGATTGGCGATCCCATCAACGGAAAATTTTTTATAGCCCGCACTTTTGATGGCGGCACTACATGGAAAGAAATACCAGAGAATTATAAACCCAGGGCAGACAGTGGCGAAGCATGCTTTGCAGCCAGCGGTACTACTATTCGTGCATTAGATAATGATGAAGCTGTGTTTGTTTCCGGTGGAGTAAAATCAAGCGTATTTATTCGTGATGCTAAAATTGCGCTACCGATTATCCAGGGCAAAGAAAC
>DAIQPL010000005.1:0-39193 GCA_036787395.1 Flavisolibacter sp.
TATCAACGTTTCTCAGCCGGCAACCAGCAGCCTGATGCTCCCATTGAAACTGCATTGGGGGCTGTGTTGGGCCTCCTGGCATTTATGCTGGCTTTTGCATTTTCATCTACCTGGACCCGGTTCGTCAGGCGAAATGCGTATGTGGTGGCGCATGCAAGGACCATCGCCACGTGCTACCTGCGTTCCAGCCTGGTTCCTGAGAAACAAAAATTGGAGATTCGGAAGCTTTTGTATGAATACGCCGGCATTTTATTAGACATTCAAATAACGACGCATTTAGAGAGATCGCTGTCCAGAATAAATGACATTCACCTACTGTTATGGCAGGAAACGGTAACACTTATTAAGGAAGATGTCGATTCTGAACTCCGGTCACTTTTTACCAGTTCTGTAAATGACCTGGTCAACCTGGCACAGGAAAGAAAAACAATAGCACTCTTTATCCGTATACCCAATGCTATTTGGGCCGGTTTATTCCTTCTTGCCGTGATAAGTATGCTGGCGTTTGGTTACCAGGCAGGCATCCATGGCGTTAGCAGGGTATTTCAAATGCCTTTATTACCCGTGGCCTTTGGATTAGTAATGGTACTGATTGCAGATTTGAATTCACAGAACGGGCAACGTCATTTTAAGGTAACCAGGCGACCAATGAAGGAGGTGCTGGACATGATGGAAAAAACATATCATTATAATTAAGGCTTACCAGGAAGAGACCGATCAAAAATAAATTCCAACCTTATGGCGTCAGTAGTAACTTCTTTACCAGCCTGGATTTTATTCCTTCTGGTTTTTATAGCTGGGGTACTAGCGGCTGAGGGAGGCGCCTGGTATATGCGAAGCAGGGAACGAAAAGACACCAGTAGTAAGCCCGCACCTGTCGGCTCATTAATGGGAGCTTTGTTAGGATTACTTGCTTTCATGCTTGGTCTTACATTTTCCATTACGGCGTCCAGGTTTTCGGAGCGCAAGCATCTTGTAGTAGACCAGGCAAAGGCAATCGGGACGTGCTTTCTTAGAACCGATCTCCTGCCCGACAAACAAAAACTGGAAACACAACGACTTTTTAAGGAATACATTGATCTATTGATTGGCACGACCAGTTTACCAAGTATTGAAAATGTTTCTAAGCTGGAATTTTTGCAGATGCAGATTTGGAACCAGGCAGCCTCATTAAAACAAGAGAGCATGGATCCGCAACTACGTTCTCTTTATATTTCTTCCGTAAACGATGTGGTCGATATTTTCGGTGAAAGAAAAACGGTGGTTTTTATTTTCAAGATTCCCGGACCTATATGGGCTGTGCTTTTGCTGCTTTTTATTTTCAGCATGTTTGTGGCTGGCTTAGAGATCAACTCTTTCAAACTTCGAAAAAATCTTAATGTTCCCATCATGACCGCTGGTTTTGCGTTAATAGTGGTACTGATCAGCGCCATGGATGCTTCCACGAAGCCCGGACACTTCTCGGTAAGTCAACAACCCCTGGCAGATGTTCAGAAAACGATAAAAGAAGAACTATCAAAGAAAGTGCATTGAGAAAAAAAGCCAGATGCAAAGGTTCCGAGCGAAACTATTGCTGTTTGCACCGCTCAGGCAGCTGCCCTAACTTAAAAATCGTTTTCTTGAATTTCCTCCGCGGCAGCATTATAGACAGTACAGGCAGTTTTGACCGCACAGTCTTCCATGTCTGCTACCATGGAAGCGTTTGACCAATCTGCCGTAAAGCAGGATAACCTGAACGCCATGATAAAATAAGCCATGGTACTTACATCCGGGAATGTAAGTTTTGTCTTTTGCATGGCTTAAAGTTGGAAATTAATTTAGAATCAATTTCCTGATTTTCGTCACCTTTCCCCGACTGTATTATTTTGGACTTTGCAGCACAGAATAAAAATTCTATTCAAATAAAACCGGTTCCTGAAGAGATTGCAAATAATATTACCAATCAACCGTATTCCAATCGATGACTCCATTACCGACATCGTAGAGTGCACCAACGACAACCAGTTTTCCGGTCAATTGTTTTTGTTGAATTGTTTGGCTTCCGTGTAAAATGTTTTCAATTGTTACTTTGACGTTATGCTTTGAGGAAGCATCATAGGGCGGTTTATCGTTGGGCACTATATCTTTCTTTACGTGTGCAATCAGTGAAACCAATTCTTTATTGGTGGGATCCACTTTACCGAATGCTGCACTTATAGCTCCGCAATTTTTATGGCCCAGCACTATAATTACAGTAACTCCTTTTTCAGCTACTGCATATTCCATGCTGCCCAAAATATCAGAATCTTCAATATTACCAGCCACCCTCACAACAAATAGTGAACCAATGCCCTGGTCAAAAATGATTTCAGGCGGTACACGCGAATCCATGCAACTAAGAATACAGGCTATGGGATGCTGTTCATTGCGTGTATGCTCGATCTGGTCCATGTAGCTGTAAGATGAATCATGAGCGCTGTTTGAAGGCGACAATTTCATTACAAAGTGACGATTCCCCTCCTTAAGCCTGGACAACACCTGGTAAGGAATGTCTACTTTACGATTAAAGGTGTTTGAGTCATTGGCTTGTCGAATTAATGTATCCACCGTATGATTAACCGTTTTTTCATTCCCGGAATAGCAAGCAATCAACAGGCCTCCGAAAACGATTAATACAGTTATCTGGACGTTTCTCATCATACCCAATGTAGTTTAAGCGGAATCTTAAATGAGGCAACAACTTTATCGAAGCATTCTTACTTTATCTTTTTTTAGTAGCCATCATAAATTCACCATAGGTAGGAATCTGCTGCATAATGTGTGCCCTTACCTGCGTTAAAATATAGACTTCTGCCTGGTAAAACTCAAACGCTGTTACGGCATTGGTAGCAGCTTTTATTTTCGTATAAAATTCTTCTAACGACTTTTCCTGTGCAAGGCGATTATCAAAATATTTACGGGCTAGCGAATCAGCAACGTGGGGGTGCATATTACCATACGATAAAGCCGTCTTTTCGTATAACTGAAACCTCGATTTTGCCAGCTGGATATTTTTTTTCTGGTAATCATCATACAGTTTCCAAAATGCAACCGAATCTTTCGCGGTTATAAGAACCAATTTAGCAATAGCTTCTTTTTTTTGAACGCCAAGCAAGTTCACGATTGCCTGGGCTTCAGCATCCGAGGTCTGAGCGTACATGTCAATAGTGAAGACAGCGGCCGCAAGTACCAGTAAAATCTTTTTCATACTTTATTATTTTTTAAAAATTAAAACACTTCATTCAAGCCACAGAATACGCCGTTGGCGCCATACTTTCCTCTTGCAAAATCAAGACTGAGAGCTGAACGGCTATGCTTGTTGAAAAGAATGCGAAGGCCGGCACCCGCGCCAGGCTCCCAGTACTGAAACACTTTTTTACCTAAGTCGTTAGATGCTGTTTGAAGATTGAAAAAACAAACACCACTGATTAACTTATTTTTTGTTATGGGAAAACGGTATTCTGTTTCAAAGCAAGCATACGAAGGGCCTTTAAAGCGCCCATACGTGTAGCCTCTGCCACTTCTACTATATGTATCATGTGCTGTACCTGGCATTTCGAGATAAGGAATAGCCCCACTTAATTCAAACGATGCCCATTGCCATAGTGCCAACACATGATCTGGATTGCGTTTGCTCAAACTGATATATTCCCTGAAATCATAAATCAGTTGGAGTGCATTTTTTGTACTTCCCATCCACGTCTGGTTGAAGCGCAGATTGACATCTGCATACACACCGCTATAAGAACGTATGGGATGATCTCGTGAGATATACTGAACGGCAAGCAAAAAGCCATTGGCTGAGTAGCTGGTTGTATCAAATTCGTTTCGCCTGCTATATCTTTTGTGCGGAGTTACTCGTGAGTCACTCAATTTTTCATCTTTTATGTTGTCATAAATATCAAACGCAACTCCACCTCCAACGTACCAATACTTTCCCACTTTACGGTAGGCTTTTTCTAACAGTTTCAGGTAACTGTGTTTGATGGGATATGCGCTATCAATATTTTTAGTAGGTATATCATAGAAGCTGAAAGACTCTTTTATGGTCTTACTTTGCCCGGTACCTACACCATAGTCCACAATTCCCATTTTAGAAACTTGCCAATCGCCCTGCCAGTTCCATTTATTTCCCGGTGTGAACATGTTATGCCTTGCCCGTAAAGGAATGACCTGCTTTGTGCTGTAAGAAAACGAGATATTAAAAACCGAATAAATTGTATTTGATTTGAGTCCAAATTGTTTTCCAGCCATAACATTCACTCCTATATTAAAACCAAAACTTGGATTGTAACCAAGTACCGGTAATAAGGCAATGGACGCCTTCGGCTCTGTTTCTTCTTTGGGCTTTTTCTTGAGAATACTTCGAAAGACGTCAGAAATGTCCTTCTGTTTTGCTAACAGTGTATCTTTTGGTAAAGCTTCCTCTTGTGCCTGCAGTTTTGTGTAGGCACCTTCGATTGTTATCAAAATAAAAGAAAGGATCAATAGCCGCATTTTGTTTTTTACAGGTGTGGGATAACATAACCGTTCAGAGCTCCCCCTTTGCTACCGCCTGTTCGATTTTCTTTTTTACATAAGCAGCATATTTTTCGTGCTTTTCTTTTCCCATAATTGCATCCACCTGCGCCCACCGAACTTCCCAAAGTGCATCCGCATATTCTTCCTTGGTCTTTTCTTCCTTCGCATACCTATCGATTCGATCCAGGGTGCTTAAGAAACATAGGTTGAGATTGTCAATATCAGAAATCTGCGTAGCTGAAAGATGCAGGGAATCTTTGAGGTATTTTTGGCTATTAGTTCTGAACGATTTGAGCTTCGCCAATTTTTTTTCCTCAGATAGACTTTCCCATTTTTGTGCCCAGGTTAGGCTTGCTGATAAAAGACAAATTGCAAGAAAAAATATTTTCGTTCTCATTTTTATTATTTTAAGCGTATAAGAGTTTAAAGAATTAATTAGGTGAACTATAACTGACAAAACGTTTCCATCAACAATTCAAATCCGGATTTACCAGCTACGTAAAACAAGATCAGAAGCCTGCATGGAAGAATGATAGTTATAATGTTGCCTAATAAAGACACTTTGAAACGTGTATTTCGCCATATGGCAGCATGGTGAATGATTTCTGGCATTGGATGTAGGATGTTTTTGGTATAAGCAACTGCCTGTGCAAGACTTTAACGACGTTCCTATTACTAGCTGCCTGCACTACATTGGTTTTACAGTAGATGACAATGTACAAACTATTGTTTTTACTAGTTTGTGGTTGCCAGCGCAACGAATAAAAAATTTATTTGCAAATTTCGCCGGACATTAATCTGATTCCCTTCGTTCAAAAAGCATAGCCAATGTGGACAATAAATCTATATCCCACATCTCTTGTTTTCAATGTTCCGTCTGCATCAATTTTTTTATCATTGAACACATAATTCATCCCGGGTATTTTTTGTTCCAGTATCTGTTCCAGTGCGTCATACAATTGTTCCTTGTTTTCAGCACTTAGACTTGTATTGCCCGCGAAAGATGCTTTGTAATTGTAAAAACCTATTCCCGGACCTACCATTACCAAATCAAGAGCGAAGTGTTTGCCCAGGATAAACTGGTATCCGAGTTCGAAGCCAAAAGTGTGAATGTTTAAATCGCTGTTTGTTGTTATATTGTTACCCCCGCCAGGTTTAATACGCTCCCACAATTGTTCATTCTCAAAATGATTGTAGGAATAATACGGACCGATATACACTCCGTGCGGTGCGGCGAATTTATTTTCTTTTGCAAGGTAAAATCTATAGTCAATTGATACATTATATCCTTTTCTCTCGCCCTGTTTTCTTGTTTCGAAACTATCGGTTACAATCGAAATTAATTTGGGAAGAGCCGCACTGCCTATATTTACCGAAAAGCTTCTCTTTGGGGAAAGCACCCGTTCATAACCAAGGACAATGTATTTATCAAAACCAAAGAGCAGGGCACCCGTAAAGTTATAACGGATAACGTTTTTGTTTGTACTTACACTACTATCTTTCCGGCCACTTTGAGCATAAGACCGTTGACAAGTCAGTACCAGGATTGCGGCCATTACCGCGAAAAAGAAAGGTTTGGGTTTCATACACACTGCTTTTATTATTTTTGCTTCTTACCAGTTTTGAAATAAAATAGAAGAGGTATTGAAATACCCCTTCTTCTTTCCAAACTAACTGCTACGAAAAAAACTGCTATTTAGCCAAGTCCTTTTTACCAGATTAACCTTCATGAAACTCTTTGCAGATATTCATTTGCGTCTGTGAATTCATAAGGCTTCTCTTTTACATAATTTAACGTCTTCAAGTTTCTTAAAAACTCAGACGGTTTGAGTCCCATTACTTTTTTAAATGCAATGGCGAAGGTATTCCTGTTATTAAACCCGGACTCCTCAGCAATTGCCTCCAGCTTTTTATATTTATATTCTTCGTTCAAAATTTTTTCCTTGCAGTAAAGCACCCGGAACTCATTAATAAAATCATTAAAATTTTTACCCCAATGTTTATTTATGAAAGCCGACAAATGATGAAGAGGAATGTCGGTGTCAATTGCAAGATCCTTGAGTGAATACCGTTGTTGCAGATACGGTTTTTTTTCACCAAGCACTTCTTTTACAATAATATCTATTTCAGCCATCCGTTGGGGGCTTAAAATGAGCGGCTGATACTGTACGTCTGCTTTTTCGGAACTAATGTTATGCAGCGGCTCACTTACCAGGTCATCTTGTTGTACCGGTTCTTCTTTCCTGAACATAGTGTTCTTAAACAGCAGAAGTATGTGGTAAAAATAAAATGCAGTGAGGCAATACAAACACAGGAACAAAGGCATTAAAACTTCTGAATTAAAATCGGCTTCAGAACTGAAGCTCCATATTTTCGTCAGCGGTGATTGCACGTTTATTCCCAGAAGAAACACAACTAAAGCACTAATGCCAAGTGCCGAAAAAGGAAGAAGATGAACAAGGTCCTTTTGTTTAACAGAAGTGCCATATACAAAATTCCGTAAACAGAGATAAGCGCCAGGCACAAAAAGAGCATAGGCCAGGAAAACGGATTCGTGGAAGAAAAGCGGCAGCTGCGGATTCAATCCTAAAATTACACGTAATGTGCCGGCATACACCAGCAAAAAAAATACTCTCTTCACCCATTTGTCGGATAAAATTTCTTTAATTGAGCCGGATAAAATGAGGTAACCAAAGGTGGCTAAAATATACAGTTGTACAATTATTGGCATAAAGGATGTATTAAAGAATGCAGTTAAATAAATTGTTTAGCGTTACTATTTTGGAACAGTTTGCAAAGGCATGAATCAACGGATACATATCTGTTTCAATGGATGTTGGAGTAAGTAAGGCATCAATCGGAAGGCAAAATCCTATCTGGCTTTTCTCTTTGTTCTAATTAAGTGCCAAATCGAGTGGGAAGGTAGGAGTAAGTATGTGCTGATTCAAGTGTTTTACCGTTGCTTAACTGTTTAACGTCCTGACAAAGAACAACAAAAAAGAAAAGCAAGTTTGAAATGCAAATAAACATGACATGCAAAATTGAAGCTATTTTATGCAAACAAATTCTGTAGAAACACAAATGAAGCCCTGACGAAAGACTTCATAAAAAATTAAAAATTTAAACAGAAATAAAAGATGGAATAACCAGAAGAGTTGTTATTGCTGAATTCTTTTTTCAACAATCATATGGAGGCGCTGCAGTTCTTCATCTTTTAACTCAAGTGATAAAGCCTGGTCAGCAATGATTTTCTTTAATAATAAATTTTCTTCTTTAAGGCTATTATTACCCGCTATGGTAGTAAAAGGGTCTATCCCTTTCTCTTGAAAATTTTGTTTCCACTTGGCAAATATGCTATAGGAAATATTATACTGACGAACTACATTACTTACACCCTTTTGACTGGCCTGAAGCAATATGTTGAGCTTTTCCTCATCACTAAATTTTCTTCTTTGAGCCATGACAGAATTATAAAGATTTATGTGCACCGGGCTTTAAATTTGATATCCGCTTTTAATTTGAGAACGCTTGTCCATACATTCAGTGCTTCCTCCTGTATTAATTAGTCTTTCCCAAAATACACCCCGTGTTGTTGGTATATAGCATTCATTCATACAGCGGTAGTTAACCAATCAAAATTAATAGGGTACTCATGTCCATATATTCAAAAAAGCACGGTTAAAACTTGTAGCCATTCATAAGGAATAACATCTCGTATTGCGTTCATAACATAATTCTAAATTACGATGCCAGGTTTGCTCATTGCCTTAGATAAATAGTAATGTGAGACAAGCAAGGCATAAATAAGATTTATTTTGTCGTTACCAGCGGGCTTTGTACAAATGCCTGGTTAATAGCGTCGACACCCCTCTGAACATTATTGTCCAGATTGTCACCAATTGCACCTCCTGCAACAGCGGACCAGATGATTCGTAGCGTCTTATTCGTTGCTGCATTCTTCAGGTCGGCCATAGTAAGGATAAGTGTTCCCGTGGTTATTGAATAATAAGTTGCCCAGGGGTAGTAATATGGATAGTACCAGCCCCAGTACCATGGATCCCACCATCCATAATAGGAGTCCCACCAACCGGAATAAATAACCCCTACATAAGTGTTCTTAGCAATTCCCAGCATCAGTGCCAGGTCAGGAACAGCTGCTTTTGAAGTAAAAGTATAGCCCCTTGCAGTCATGTTCTGCTTTACAGCATCCACCAGCTTTTGCGTATTGGCATTTTTAAGAACGGTATCCGTCACGCTACTATTTATAACCGCTACACTATCCGAGATGAAGTATGTTTTGTAGGATGAAAAAACGCCAAGTGAATCGGTATTTGTAGCCACGATTAAGTCGGAAGAGAGTTTTTCATAGTCGGGCTCTTTTATGCAACCATACAGGAAAAATGATAAAGCTAAACCTGCCAGTACTAAATTTCTTTTCATAATCGTCGTGGTTTGAGATTAGTAATTAACCATTGCAGTTTGTGGAAGTATGCTGCGAATTAGCAGTACATTTCTTCAACGGATTTAACGATTTACCGTTTATTCCTTCCCTGCAACTACTTCGATATAGGTTAGACACTGTTCGAAACTTAACTCCGCCAACTTGTATTAGATTTCATAAAGGGTGAGCTATTCCTTGTATATTCCACCATGCGGACATATGTAAGCAGTAATGGTTCTCCCCTCCTATCACTGTTAGTAACCACTATCAAATAAATAAGTACGTTAAAAAATGAGCTAACCTAGCATTTAACTCCAGAAGAGAAGTAGTTTCAGTAATAGTGTATTTCTATAAGTCGTTATTCAGAGACAATAAAGACTGAATAAAATCGCGGAAAATACATGCGTTTGTTTTTGAATATTTTGCGTAGATTTGCCAGTAACCCGGGTTTGGAATAATTGATTGATCTTTATTTTTCCGTTCGAATGTGCTGAAGCATTTTATCCTCCAACATCCTTTTCAATTCCGTGTATTGTGCCCGATGCTGTTTATATTTTTGAATATCTATTTCCGAGTTATTGAGGGATCTTAGACAAAGAAAATAATCGAGACAAAGAGCCTGAAACTCTTCATCACTTTCGTACTGTGAAACAATCAATTCTTTCATTTCAGGAAACCTGTCCAGTATGCAAAGCAGTTCAATGTTCATAGTTGTTTTATCTAAATACAGGCATTGATTTTGCTTGCATAACGGAAGTTAAGACTTACCCTCAGCCTGTACCTATGTTTTACTGTTATTAACTGTTTTATCTAGAAGTTATACGCATGAATGACAATAAGGTATTAGAGGAACTAGTACGACTAGAACTGTCTTCAATTCTTCAATTCCGGGAAATCCGGAACTCCCAGGTGCTGTCGAAATTCCTTGAGTTTGTAGTAGAAAAAAAACTTTCGGGACAGGAAGACGAGATCAAGGAATACACCATTGCTGTAAAAGCATTGGGAAAGCCAAGAGATTTCAATCCACAACTTGATGCCTCTATACGTATTCATGCTGGCAGGCTGAGAAGAATCCTTGCACAATATTACCAGGAAACAGGACATGTTCATGTTGTTTTTATTGATATTCCAAAAGGTGCCTACGTTCCCACGTTCATAAAAACTAATGAACACAACGGCCACGAGGTGAAATTACCATCGCAATTACAACCGGATATCATTTACACTGAAACTGCTAACGAGCCGTTGGAATTGCGAAAAAAACCAATAGTAGCTGTTTTGCCCTTTCATAACTTAAGCTCCGACCACTCAAAAGACTATTTCGTCGCGGGAATTGGTGAACAGATGACAACCGACCTGGCGAGGTTCCAGAATATTTCTGTTATTTCTTATTTCTCCACCTCGTCATACAATGGAGAACTTAAAGATTTGCATGAAATGAAAAAAGACGTAAATATTGATTATGTCTTAACCGGCGGTGTACGTTTTATCAATGAAATGGTGAAGCTAAACGTTCACCTGGTTCTTACAGGTAATGGAGAGATCATTTTTACAGAAACCTATATACGGCATTTAACCCCTGAAAATGTTTTTGAAATCCAGGATGAAATCGTCAGCGAGGTTTTAAATATTATAGCTGACGACTATGGAATTATTAACATGAATATGGCCCATGCTTCGCCTGTAACAAAACCAGAAAATATAAGTACACAGGATGCTATTTATAAATATTTTGATTACAGCCGGGACTTTAGCACAGAAAAATTCCAGGCAGCTTTTGGTGCTCTTACAAGTGCTGTTCAAACACAATCCCCCAATGCACTTGCCTCAGCCCTGCTTGCAGGCCTATACATGGATATTTACATTTCAGATGAAACGGAAGACAGGACATTACTTGACAAGGCTATTGCATTGGCACACGTGTCAGTTGAACTGGATCCTCTTTGCCAGCATTCCCAAAAAGTACTGGCCTGGGGATATTTACTGTCAGGCAAAAAAGAGAAAAGTTTTGAAGCCATTGAACAATGCATCAAACTGAATCCTAAGGCCTCCAGCATTGTTGCAACAATGGCGCTGGCGTACATCTGCCAGGGAGATTATATCCGGGGATTTAAATGGCTGCTTGAAAGCATGCATCTGAATCCTACCCCGCCTGGCAACGCAAAGTTTTCCTTCGCTCTTTTTTATTACCATAGCAAGGACTATAATGAAAGCGTTAAATGGATTGAACGCTTAAGCCCTTTTGAAACTCCTTTCCTAAAATTGATGCAATTGTCGCTGTATGGAAAGGTGAACAATAAGAAGAAAAAGGATATTGATAAAAGTATTCTCAGTTTAAAAGACAAGGCTCTCAATATTATTGATCGCATGGTATTTGATGAAAAGCTGAAAATGGAGATTGTGGACGGCTTAGAAGTTGCCGGCTTAACCGTTAAATGAAACCGAAACTTCTGTTGAATAATAACTTTGAGTTTGCGAAAGTTTCCAGCGCATATGCTCAAAAATGATACTTCGGCGGTTAGTAAAATTTTGTGGCTATCCTATAATAACTGTAATGATCTTGTCTTTTTACTCCTGCTTTACAGTTAAAAAATATACTCCCGGCCAACCTTTCGTTTACAAAACAACCGTTAGTGTAGAAGGAAAAATTACTCCCGGATTAAAAAAAACCCTGGAGAAGGGCCTGGGCCAACAAATTGATGACAGCCTGCGGGTGCGAACCAGGAATAAATTTCTTGTAAAAAAAATACTTGCAAATCCGGCCCGGTTCGATAGCGCTAATGTGCAAATGACCATAATCAATATGGAAAACTATTTGCACGTCAACGGCTATTACAGGGACAGCATTGGCTATAAAAACGTACTGGAAATAGAAAATGATCAACACCGGGTAATTACACATTTTTATGTATTTCCGGGGCAGTTATTCAGGTTGGGTTCCATCTCCTACAATTTATCCCAATCAGTTAACAACACTCCATCAAAGGACAGCTTACAAAGCCTGGCAAATCGTTCGCTGAATCAAAGCCAACTTAAGAAAGGTGAAGCATTTTCTGAAAATGATATTTCTACTGAGTTAAACCGTTTATCTGCCAATTACCGCGACAATGGATTCCTGAGGTTTACAACTGAACTGTTACAGGTAACCTGGGATACACTTGGATATGAAATGCTTCAATCATTCACGGATCCTTTGGAACAAAGCATCGTGTTGCAAAAAAGGAAAGACGATCCAACCGCTGATATTGAAATTGGTTTAGCGGAAGAACCCGACTCTGTGAAACTAGTACGTTATAGTGTGGGTACGGTAAAAATTTACCCTGATTATTATTCCGACAACCCTGGTCAGCAACGAAAACTTAGAGAAGAAAATAAAGGTGAATACCGGTTTTATTCTTACGGCAATAAATTCACTCCTAAAAAGCTGTTGCCCTTTCTTTTCCTTGTTCCCGGCGACCTTTACAGGGAAAGCAATTACCAAAAAACTTTAAACAAGTTTAACTCCATAAGTGCCTGGAAATTAGTCGTGATTAATCAACTCCCCAGGAAAAATGAAGACACTGTTGACTTTGAAATCAAAATGACACCTGCAAAAAAAATGAAGGCAAGTGTAGGTGTTGACTTAAGCTACCAGCAGGGAAGTTTTATTTCATCAGGGGGAAATTTTCTTGGCATGGGCACAAGTCTGACTTTGATTAACAGGAACCTTGCGAAAGGCGTTAATGAGGCAACTACATTGATACGTTATGGACTTGAAGTAAGTCCACAATTTGATAGTATCCAGTCAACTCAATTCGCTGTAGGTTATATTATCTCATTTCCGCGGCTGCTACCAAGATTTATTCGCGTTCCAAAAGCCGCAAGAGATTATGCCCGAAGTTTGCTTTCTGCAAATTTTGCTACGGAGTCCAGGATCAATTACTATAACATAAAAACACTAATTTTTTCCTGGGGTTGCCGGTTTGCGTGGAAGAATGTTAGGATTAATTTACGGTTTCCTAATATAGAATACAATCTTTTGAATCGAAAAGAAGGGCTTGATGCGTTGATTAAACAAAATGCATCTTATAAATATATCTTCAACGACGGGTTAATTACTTCAGCTATAGCTGATGCTACATTCATCTTTGATAAGAATAAAGTGGCCAGTTCATTAAAGATCGGAACAGAACTGTCGGGATTGTTAACCGGTGTGTTTCGTAACGTCTTTGCAGACAACAAACTTTACCGGTTTATTAAAACAGAGGCTGAATATGTGCGGGTACAAAGTATCAGGAGGTCAGCAATTGCATGGCGGATTTTTGCAGGAGCTGGTTTTTCTCTTCCTTTTAAAACAAAAAATGGGAAGATAGACAGCCTGAATTATTATATGCCTTTTTTCAGACAATATTATGCCGGCGGTTCGGGCCATATGCGGGGATGGACAGTGAGAAAACTTGGGCCAGGCTCCACCATTAAATCGTTTGCCAATGACGTGGCGCCTGACCGGTATGGCGATATGTGTCTTGAATTAAATTTTGAATACAGGTACTTCATAGCACGTTTGCTGGGAACAAATATTGAAGGTGCTTTATTTACAGATATTGGAAACATTTGGTTCATCAGGAAAAACAATGACTTTGTAAATGGAGAATTTAATCTTTCAAGACTTTGGACCGATATCGGAATAGGAGCCGGTACAGGCATTAGAGCAAACCTTGGATTTCTCAAACTAAGATTAGATTATTCATATAAGGCTAAAAATCCCAGTCCTGATCCAATTGACGCCGCATCGCAAAACAAATGGTTTGCCAATTGGGACTTGTTCAGCGGCCAGGTTAACTTAGGTATTGGTTATCCATTTTAATAAGCTTCCGTTTGAGATAGGTTCTATTAGCAACATCAAATTTTTATTATTTCACCTTTTTTGTTTCCGTAAACAATTTCATTGTAATACCAGTGGAAACACCGAATTGGGAGATAAAAGCAGGTCGTTTTATTTAAATAGAACCAGGTGGAAAAAAGATTTAGCAGTAAAAAAATTTTGTCTGTGCCAGGGATGCTACAGTTTCCTCATTACATCTCCAATTATCAGGGCTCTCTGTTGCATCTCACTAAGAAGAATAAGTTGTGTTGCATATTCCAGGTGCATAAACTGGTTGGCCCTTACCGGAGACAAAAATTTGCTGATCTTCTTATATGTCTTTTTTTGCAGCTTGGTCAGTTTAACATCATTGACAAACAAATCGTTGGTGAACTGTGACATAGAAGGCGGCGTCATGTTTTTATAAAAAGCAGAATAACCTACTATTCTAAAAATCCTCTGAGTTATTAACCTGCTCCAATCTTTCATATACTTGTTATATACAGGCCAAAAAGCGTTCGCCTCCTTTTCATCAAATTGCATTAGTTCAGCTAATGCCGTCTTTTTATTAAACTCCCAGGAAGCTTGCATTAACATGTACTTATCAGTACGGATCTGTGCCTTTGCGGTCAGGGTAAAAACTGCTATGAATAAAAAAACCTGCCAAACAAAAATCTTTCTCACCTTTTAATTTTTTATACTTCTTACATTGCCAAAGCTCTTTTTTGCGGGCTACCAGCAGTCAAAATTCTGTTAACAAACGAAAGGAGCACCACCTGCTCCTTTCGACACTCTGGAATCTACACACTCTCGCTTAAGAATATTACACCAATAACTATAATAGGCGAATCAAAAAATCTTTCTTAACAGTGCACCGTTTTTAAGGGGCCACAAACACAGCCACTTATATTGGCCGTGTTTGCAGGAGACCCCAAAGTAGAAAAACAAACACACATGAGAAAAGGCTGCTTAAGAAATATAAATTTATACTGGCCGTCGGGCCATTTCCAAATATTTAAGTCAGTGAAAAACGTAGTGTTATAAAAATTGGCAGAGATAAATTTTGCGGCCGCCGACATTGTAAGGCATATCATTATTGTCGTTCCAGCCGGCCTATTTATTTCAACCAGTTACTGCCAAATACAATATAATAGGCCCAGGTATCTGGCCCGTGAGCAACGTCAATTCCTACTCTCAATTTAAATTTCCGGGCAAGCAAATAACGACCACCGGTTCCATAGGCAAAGTGCCAATCAGCACTACCAAATTTTTTCCAGTCGTCAAATGCTTTCCCTGTTCCGCCATAGAGCATGAGGCTCCACCTCGTTTTTAAATCGAACCTCATTTCCAGTTCAGAAAGTAGGCTAATCTTCCCCTGGTACCGTGCAGAAGGTATTCCTCTCATTTCAAGAAAAGGAAGCATGTAGAAAGGAGCATCACCAAATGTCTGTCTGCCGTCTAACCTCAAACCTGTAAAAATATTTTTGAAGAACGGATGATACCAGTAGGAGTAATAGTTCAACCTCCAAAATTCATAATCGCTTCCTATCGCATCATCGGAACGATTAAAGTCAACGTGTAATTTAAGGCCTTTGTCGGGAGTAAAGACATTATCCCGATTGTCCATTTCGATAATAATACCCAGCTGGCTAACGGTCTTATCGGTAACAAGTGAATCGATTAAAAAATGTAGAGATGAATCGCCCCTAAATGAAACCGATGTTTTCAAAAAAACATATTTAAAGCCAGCATACCAGCGGGAAAAGCCTAATCGTTTTGTAGCCTGAATTACTGCCGGTATAGCATCAATAGTGAATTTGAGTTCCTTTTCGCCAACCTGCTCAAAGGTTTTATAAAAGGACATGTTTAAATGGATGTATCCACCTCCTACTGCGTATTTAATTCTCCTTTTTACAATAGTACTACTACGAAATGCAAAAGTTCCCCATGTTTTATTAGCCGTGTAGATGGCTCCTCCGCCGGTGATATCAGGGATATTGGTGTGACTTGTAAAAGGCCCCTGACTGAATCCCTGTACGGGGGTCTTTTTTTTATAAATACCGGGAATAGGGCTCCTCCAAAACCGCCAAGAGCAGGCTCCGTTATTATATACGGAACAGGTACAAATCCATTTGCGTCTATTATATAATCGCTAAGATCAAAGCCTGAATCCAGAGAATCTTTAAGGGAAATATGTTTTTTGACAGGCTGGCCACTTACAGAAAAGACGGTAATCAATTCAAGAATAAAGAACAAGAAATATTTTTCAAAGCCATGTCGCATAATTTTTTGACTGATGCAAATTGAACTCTATTGAGTAGGTTTTTCTTTTGGAACCGCCCCTATCGGAATGGTTATGTTGATTTGCCATGCTGTATTTACCTGGGTGCCCAAAGCTATTTTGTCGATATCAGTGAGGCCCTGGATATACCGTACACCCATGCCCATGCTTCCTTTCTTCGCTTTGAATTTGTAGAATAAGCCACCAGCTACCTGGAAATCCAGGCGGGTGAACCTATCCTTTAACTTTTTAGTGTATTCCAGGTCATTGTCATTGAAGGTTGATAGAAATATATCCCTGGGTTTGGACAGCAGATCGGGTTGAATACCGGCATCGACAAAAAAATGAGATGAAATAGCATATCGTCCAAGTAAAGTGAGGCTCATAGTTCTTATAATTCTTTCTACCGATCCTCCAGCAAAAAAATAATCCAGGCTATCGTTGCCTAATGAATAAGGAGTGATATTTTTTGTACCAAACGAAGACTTCGGACTCATTTCTACATGAAGAAAGAATTTTTTATCGGGTCTTATATTGAAAAACAATCCAAGATTCAATGCAGACCTGTAGTCTCCGCCAGTATTGGTAAGATTGGTAAAAGCAGGACTAACTACTAGTCCAAACTCTAGTTTACCGCTATTCAATTTGTCTCCGAACAAAACTGCTATCAGGATTTGAGAATTGACGGCCTTACAAGAACAGCTTATTAAAAGTAGAAGGAAAATTTTGTTCATGTCAAAAACCGGTTTGTCAAAGGGACGTTTACGATTTGTTGTTTTCCTCCATAAAAAAGGGACGTATGCTTTGTCAACAAAATGAAAACAGTCTTTATTTTAATCTTCTGCGGTTCTTATTTTTTCAGCCTCGTTTTTCGTGCTTCACGGAAGATTATTAACGTCTTCTACCGCCGCCGCCGCCACCACCCCGGCCACCACCACCGTATCCTCCACTCATGGAACGTCCTCCGCCTCCTCCACCCCACGAACTACCGCTAGGCCTGGACGAAGGAGAAGAATAGTTTGATGACGGGCGGGACGAAGCTGATGGAGATTGCCGCGTTGATGGCGAAGCAGAAGGGCGTGTAGAAGCCGAAGGTCCGGCGCCTGCCCTATTTGATGGTGAGTTTGATGGACGTGTTGACGCAGACGGCCCGTTTCTTCCCCTGGCTCCTGATCCATTGCCATAACTACCGTTGGCCCTGTTGTTGGACACGGTATTGGATCTCATTTTGTTATTGTTGTAATTATTGAAATTGTTCCTGTTTCCGTTATTTATAATTACATTATTATTACCACCGCCATAATGCCCGCCATGATAACCACCATGGTGGTAATAATTATTACTCCGATATATGCCAACTGCCATAACTGTTGCAAATCCAAACCAAGGCGGAGGGTATCCATAATAATAAGGTGGAACATACGGTACATAAGCTGGTGAATAGACGTACTGTACGATTGGAGCAGATTGAACGACCACCGTAGTAGTTGCCGGTACATTCACAGTAACAGGGTTTTCTCCAGTATACCCGGGATTGGCAGTAATGGAAGAATTTCCTTTTGGCTCTATTACATAATCTTTACCATACAATTCTTCGTCACCAACAATTTGCATGCTGACTTTCCCGTCTTTATCCTTGTCTAACAAGATGACCGCAACATCCTGCGTTTCTTTTTTACTGACATCAACCTGGAGTATGAATGTATGTGAGTTATCTTTTTTCTTTGTTGTGACTTTGATAAAATCAACTTTTTTATCCAGGTCTAAATCCAGGTTGTTGATTTTTGCTTTTTCATCATTTAATGATTTCTCAAATTCTTCAATTGTTTTTGATTTTTGAAACACATCCAGTACGGCATAAAGGTCCAGGTTGTCTCCGGCCAGTCCTAATAAGGCAGTTGTATCCTCTTTAGGTTGATTTTTAGGCTGATCTTTAGCTTGAGAAAAAGTCTGCAGGTTACACAAACTCATTGCTGCTGCTAAAAACGGCAAAAGAAATTTTTTCATGATTTTACCTTTGCTATGTGTGCTATTCATTTTTGTTAATTGGCATATCAGAAGCACTCATGTCTCTTACTGCAACGTATTTACCATTTCTTTTTTCAAACAGGCTCATATAATTTCCTGTATTAATTGGAGTATTGACAGAATCAACAACTTTAAAAGAACCAATTTCCACAACCTGGTTTCCATCACCAGATACAAAAACTTCGTTCGTTTTAAATGAAATCTTATCAGAGTTTGAAGTTATGTCGGCTTTTAAAAAACTTACTATAGCTTCCTTGCCCACTAATGGTGGCCTGTTTTGAAAAAAGCTTGTTGCATCATCTGCATAGTAGCCTATGCTTCTCATTTCGCCGCTATTGTAAATTGAAGCAAATGAATCTTCCTTAGCTTGTATTTCCTTTTTGATCTCTTCCTTATCAATCACCGCCGCCACCGGTTGTTCTTTTGTTTCATTACAGGCAAACATGAAACCTATTATGCTACCTGATAAGACCCCTTTTATAATCATGTTTTTCATAAATAAATTATTCTTGCGTTAATTAATGAAAATTGAATATCGTAACTGCCGATTGTAGATTCAAACTGCAATGAGAATAAATCGCCAACTACGGAGCAATGTCATGTTGTTTTTCCATAGTTTCTAAAAATCGGGGCAGTAAGTACGTATCGTTGTTAACCCATAGCTGCATAAAAAATAGCCTATTTTTTATTACATAGTTTTTCAAGTTTTACGACGAGTCCACTACCAACCTCAAATTGGTTGGCTATGGAATTATTGACTTTTCCAGGAACCGATCTGTGTACATCAAAATTTACGGTGCCATTTTTAAACTGAAGTGAAGACAACCATTGTGTCTGCAGCTTTATCCCTACGCCACTACACATCCAGAAAATGCCTCCTAGTTTTGCCCCCCAGGCAAATTTGGTTATTGAATGATTTATTACGTTATCTGTAATATTATTTGTGTTAGCGGTACTCTGTATAAGGATACCTGCGGACACTCCTCCAAAGGCCTCCAGTTTCCTGGACCGGCTTTGCGGATAGGCATTGAGTCCAAGTAATAAATAATTAAAGTTCAACCTGGTATTTCTTGTTTCACTCCTGGTGCCGCCTTCCGGAAAAACATGTGTAGATCTTGTCAGCCAGCTGACCTCCGCACCGTATCGTGGCGACAGCAGGTATTCGGTACCTAAACCCAATTGCACGCCTTTGTTGATAGTACCGTTATAATAATCACCATTTTCATAGTATATATGATAGACGCCATCAAGGGCATAACCTGCATAACCATTTAATCTTAGTTTTTGTCCAAAGCCTGAACCTGCAATGGTCAGAAAGCAGCACAGAAAAAAAAAGTTACTATAGCAATCACTTTTCATATTCATTGTTGTAAACCGAAACTAAACACAGCCTTCCAATTTTCCAGAAGCATTTTTATTTGTCATTTTAGCATCCTTAAGGCAATTATATTATTAGCGTTGCGAGCACTAACAAGTTATCTTACTAGTGTCCCGCATTTCATTAGGACACCTTCGACGCTGTTTTTCCTCCGTGGAATTGGTATTTTTTGATTTCTTATACTATAATATACAATTCTTTTTCCGGGAATCGCCCCAATAAACGGAAGAGATATCAGAATCTGAAAAGTCGGCGTTCCAGATTGTTTTTGTCGAAGAAAAGTCTGCATCCCTGAAGCTGCAGTTGCGGAACGATGTACCAAATTTTGAAGTGAAAAATGCAGCCAGCTTTCTTACCGTCTCAAAGCCACTGGCGCCACTTAATGCCCGTTTGCTAATGAGTGCACAACTGATAGCCATAACAACAGTTCCAATTCCTCCTCCCATAGTTTTGCTGAAGACACTGCCAGCTATTGCCACGACCACGAATAAAATATTGGATAAGCTCCCGGCAATGACCCTTGCAATGGTCCCGACAATAAACATCACCACCACTAATACCAAAGCGAGTAATTCATAAAGCATGCCTTTACCAGTGCCTGCCCCGGAAATATAGCTTACGCCACCTACTATTATCGAGAAAAAAAAGATTGGAGCCATTAAATACCTGAGGGCATTAAGGCCCCCTTTCCAGTAGGAATAGGCAATAAAAAGTACAATGATTACAAGGGTTGCTACTCCTGTGATTTTGATTTTTGGATCCTCTGAAGCCAACATTACCTGGACAGTATCGCCAGCCAGCGTGGCGGTATAACCAGCGAACGCCGATACAAGCAACGCTGCAAAAGAAATCAGGAGAATATTAAAAGGTGTAATGCCTGTTTTTACATTTATAAAGCTGGCCCCGGAAAGGTCAGCACCTGAAAAATCTGCACCTCGAAGATCACTCTGATTAAAACGGGCATTCATAAGATCCTCATTTCTAAAAGATTCCTTTCGGCAATTTCGGTTTGAATAATCTTTTGCCATATTCTCTTTTTGATAATAATCTTTAATACCCCAGTGTGAAACCATAATCAGATCATGATATTCACGCCGTTTTATACTTTAATAAAGACACTTAAGGAAGAGTATTTCGCCAACACTTCAATGACAAAGACTTGAATTACAATAATTCTTATGATATAGAAACGAGTATTTGTGTTATACAGGCATTTAGAGAATGAAATTGTCCTGCCAAATCTTTACAACCTGGTACTATATGATTACAACAGTATTCTTCATTATCAGGAAAAACTAAGTACAAATTTTTCGCCTATGATGATGATAAAGGAAACAAAGGGTATTGAGATACCGACAAGAAATAAGAGCAGGGTTCGGCGATAGTATTTGTCGGGATTAGAGGGGTAATACATTCGCAGAATGCGAAACAAGGTAATTAATAATAAAGAAAGAGAAGCAATAATACTAATGGCTACAAAAACATCCTTTAAGTTTTTTAACGACAACGTATACCGTATCCATTGGCTTGTAAAATTGAGCATGAACCCGAGGAAAATACCGGCTGCAGTCACCATAGGCTGCCTGTATGGTTGAATCTTATCCATGCGTCAAACATCTGTTTACTGTTGCCTAAACTATCCTCCATCTTTTCATTGTTCAGATGTAACGGGAATTGCTAGTTTATGCCTGTATAAAGCACCATGTTCCTTGTCACTTACCCAGACGGTAGGTCAACCCGCCTCCAAGTCCAAATTGCCACAATGTGCTATAGTCCGGAACTGCTACGGGGCCCCAGTACCCATAATAAATATCACCACCATAAGCACGGGTAGCAGATAATATTTGAGCCTGCAGTTTAATTCCCAACTTACCGGAAGCCCAAATGTCTGCACCTAGTCTTGCACCCCAGGCAAAATTTGAACTGGACCCACTGTTGCCGTTAGAAGGCACATCAATGTCGGTTATCACCATACCAAGCAGGAATCCGGCATACCCTTCTACTTTCTGGTTATGGCTCATTGCATGACGCGTAGGACATGCCATTATGTAGTGCTGGGTGACTTTAAAAGTTTCTGTTCTTTCAGCACTAAGCGCTCCAAACTTGAAGTAACTCGGAGCATCAGATTGTTTATAGAGATACATCAATTCAAATCCATAGTTAGGGTCAGCGAGGTATTCAATGCCTCCACCCAATTGAACACCGGCTTTTAGTTTTCCATTATAATAACTATTGGCATCATTATAAACATTAAACCCATCATCAAGCACGTAGGCGGTGTAAAAATTAAGCCTCACTTGCTTCTGTGCGGACACAGCCATTACTGCAGGAACTAATAAAAGAGAAAGGAAAATCTTTTTCATACTACTTAAATTATATGTTTTTAATTTTTACCGTTGTAAGAGCACAAGAAAAGGTAGGACCCGCACCATTTACCACACTTTGAATGGTGAAAAAAAGTGCTGACAACCGCATTGCAGGGTCCTACCCGATAAGTCGCCTTCAGTTTAGCAATGGTTTGCCGGAATATGAGATGAACCCATCTTTGGACCAGGCTTAGGTCATTTGATAATTGCCTAATGATATTTTGAATGGACATAAAATCGTTTTAAATAATAGGGCACGGACGCGTTTAACCTCTATTTTAATATGACCGAATTGACCTGCACGATCCAACAAGCAGGTAGAATATTTTTCTATGAATAAGTTTAGATACGTTGCTATAATTTTTAGTCGCCGCATTTAGTATGCACTTTATTCAAGTTCAATACTATCCCACAACTTATCCATGTCAGGATTGAAAATGATATCAATTCTCCTGTTCTTCGCTCTGCCTTCAACAGTACTATTATCTGATACAGGATTAAACCTGCCCCTGCCCGCTGATGTTAACCTGGATGCATCTGTTTTATAAACATCTCTTAAAACCCTGACAACACTATTAGCTCTCTCTGTACTTAGAGTCCAGTTATCACTTCCTTTTTTAAATAGCTGATCATCCGTATTTCCAACAACAATAATTTTCACATCCGGATAATCGTTCACTACATTAGCAATTTTTGATAGTGCTTCTATGCCTTTGCTATCTATTTTGGCACTGCCGGATTTGTAAAGAAGTTGATCCTCCATACTTACAAACAATAACCCTCTTTTATAATGTACTGATAAGCCCCTGTCTTCCAGGTCAGCCAATGCGGTTTCCAGCTTATCATTAATTTGTTTAAGTATGTTTTCCTGCTGACTAAGAGCATCGTTGGCATTTTTATATTTTGTTTGGATTTTTTCGCATTGCTGCCTGTATTGCGAAAAATCTGCCGTTATCTTATTGTTCTGATCATTAAGGCCAGCCGCATCGGCAGTCATTTGATTTACGTGTTGTGTCAGTTCTGCATTTTTATTATTTAAGTCGACAATTTGCGCTTCGGCGGTTTGCAGTTTTTTAGCGGTCCCGCAAGAACCAATCGCCATACTGAAAAACGCTCCGGTCAATGCATAGAATTTGCTGGTCATAGTGTATTCTTAAATGAGTTGTGGCTGAATGTTATCATTTTATTTTTATCAACTCACCCTCGGGTGAATAGAAAAAATCTTTCTTCTCTTTGTCTTTTTTAGCAGTGATCTGGTAATATTCTTTGCTCTTGTTATTATCTTTCATCATAAAAAAGTTCTTAGAAACTACTTTATAGCCTGGATAATCCTTAGACAATGATTTCAACGAGGTGACTACTTTCTCAGGCAACTGATCCATTTTTTGCTCAATCTTATATTCCAAAAGAGTTCCTTCCTGGTTGTAAAGTCCGTAATACTGCATCCCTTCCTGCTTGAAACTGATAGTGTAGTAATCCACGCCGGCTCCTCCCAGATTATCTTCCGTGCTTACTGCCCATCCTTTTTTGGTGGCCTCAGCATCGCCTTTGTAATATTTTACTGATTGGGCATTGGGAAATGTCTTTTGCAGGGAATCAATTACTTGTTGTGGTGTGTACTGTTTAGTAACGGCTTTTGTGCCTTTAATTACCAGGTCCTGTGTAAAGGATAAAAATGGAAGCACAGCTACGAGGGATAGTATCAGATACTTTTTCATATGAGGTGAGTTTGATCAATTATTAAAAAATAGAAATTGAGTTTATTTTTTTTGGGATCCCCCAGGAGGAAAACTGGTCATAATAAGTCCCACAGCCTTGGGAATATTTACATCAGGATTTTTAACAGGCCCATCAATTTCTTTGTTTCCCGTGCCCTGCCATACAAGTTTTTTGGTACTTGCTTCAATAACATCAATGACTAAGGAACCATCCTTATAATTCCTTACATCATAAGTTGTGTGGGAACTTCCGCCCCCCCAGCCATAGGCGCCGTACCTGCCGCCATAATAACCGCCACCGGTACTGGTGCTTGACATTGATTGCCTGTCTTCAAATAAAGCGACGGCATTTACCAGCAAATCCGGAGAAGTGGAATCTTCTACAAAGCCTCTTTTGACCATTTCGCTTTTAATAGCAGTAACAACCCTTGCCCGGTTCAATTCACTAATGGCTTGGTTTATGTTTTCCGGATTGTAGAGGGCAAACTTTTTATAAGTGGAAAAATTGACGTCCTTGTCATAGTCTGAATTAACTTTCAGGGTGGGCGCGCAGGACCAAACAATAATTGCTGTAGCGATGAGTAACATTACAGCAGGGAACTTTTTCATATTTTTTATTTACAAGTGAACAATTAGTCAGTTTTTGATTTCAACCTACACAGCTATTTCTGAATTATTATAAGGACACGGCGGGAAACTGAATTCCGCCATAGAAAATAAAACGTAGTTTGAGAATAAGTGCATTACCATATCAGGACTTAATTACGTTTTACTAAACCTACTTCCGGCAGCAACTTTATTCTGATTTCAAATGCTCAACGAGCATTTTCTTTGCTTTTCTTAATTGCTTTTCTACCGTATCGGTTGGCCTGTTTAAAGCTTTTGAAATCTGTTTTACAGTCAATTGTTCCTGTTTTAGCAAATACACTTCGCTACACCGGGTAGGCATGTTCTGAAGCGATGCAAAAATGGATTTCTCCAGTTCTTTTAAATGGATTGATTGCTCCACATTATTTTGTGATACCATTCTTCGCTTCCCGGCGATGGTAATATGCTTCCTGTAAACGGCCCTGTTACGGAAATAATTAAAGATTCTATTTCGTAACGCAACGAATAGATAGGAAGTAACGGTATGTTTTATTTTAACTGTAATTCCCCGGACGTATAATTGCACAAAAAGATCCTGCACAATTTCTTCACAGGTTTGTTTGTCCTGGATGTACTGGCCGGCAAAGTTGAGTAGAATTGACCAGTATTGCTTGTACAAATCTTCGAAGGCATTGTCATTTTGTCCGGCAGGCATAATAAAACACTCAGAACGGGTGTGGAGGGGCATTAAAGAAATCTCATTTTTCATATTAAACTGTTTAAACTAGTGATCGGTTTACAAGTAACCTTACAGGTAAAAAAGAAGCGTAAATGGCAGTTTTTTATAACAGTTAGAAAGAAGAATTCAAGATTCTTTTTGGAAAAACAGGTAGCTAAATTTGGAAAAATGCAGTTAAAAAAGATAAATGTCTCACAGAGGATATTGTATGTACAAAGCAAACGAAGTTTATAGCTCCATCATAATAAAACACCGTAGACTTAGGGAGAATTTATAAAAGTTTACGCGATTAAGTAAAACCTGCTCTGAAACAATATTCCAGGCAATTTCAGCCTAAATCCAATTAATTAATCCAGGTTTTTACAAAGAAAGGCGATCCCGAAAGCGACAAATCACACGCACGTTTTTATAATTCGTTCTCAAAACTGGTTGAGGCGATGGATTTTTTAAGAGATAGTATCTTCCGGCTGTACATGAAACTTTATAGCTATCTTATTGGATAACAATACTAACATCTAATACATTAGCAGGCTGACAACATATAATTGTTCATTCTGTGTTATTAAACTACTGCCCACCGTTGAAATTTGAAGAAGAAGGAGTGTACTATTACCAGGTAGGTTAGAGCTCATCCGTTTGAATTTTTGGATGCAATACTGGTGGATTATTATTTGTTTTTATTGCGAAAACTTATAACTCAATCCAAATATTGCACCGTAATCCAGCTTTTCTGAATTTTGACCGGGCGGTTGGTTATCATAATTATGATAGAATTTCAGGTTAATAGAAAAATCGCCAAAAATCTTCCAGGTTATGGTAAACTGACCGTTCTGGCGAATTCTGCCCTTTTTAGTGATACCAACAAACAGGTCTTCTTTGATGTTAACCGTCAAATCAGGTCTGCTAAAACGAAAAAAGTTGAAATTTAATATTACCGGAATATCTACCTGGGTTGGTGAACTGACACCTTCCACGCTTTTTTCCTGGTTAAAAACCACGCCAGTAATCAGTTTTGAACGCATATGAGTTGTAGAAATGAAATTACAACCTCCGCCTAGCCCCTCCTGGTAACGTCTCTTGAGGCCTTGTTCAAGGTTCCGCTGGTAAATAAAAAACACGCTGGCCTCCCATACTGGTGTAAAAAGGTAGCTATTGAACAAGCCAGCTGTAGCATTATCCAATTCTACGCTGGTGTCTGACTGATTAATAATGGCGGAGCCGTTCAAAAGAAAATCAAATTTCCTGGTGAGGTACTCCAGGTTCAGATCGCTATTGAACTGCCCTATACCTGTAGATTTAGCATACGAGTATCCTAAAGCAGCATTCCCTTGCCATAATGCTCCTGTCTTACCTTTCAGTGGAATAAGATTGCCAATGTCCGCTAATAAGATTTCCTGTGCAATTCCATTGACCTTTAGCTGAACCTTACCATTGCTCCCCACCTCAAGTGAAGTGTAATAAATGTCTCCGCCTAAAGTTTCCAGCCTGTAAATATGTGTTGCAGCATTGATGGTTCTGACCTGGGTACTCTTAATGCTCAGCACATCCAGATTATCATCATCAAATTTTACCCTGCCGAGAGATATAGATTTGAGCTCTCCGATCAGCACATCACCATTATTAAAGAAAAGAGTGTCCTTTACCTGGGCTATTCCTGAAAAAGGAAGGATGATTAAGAATAACCATTTGCTTATGTTTCGTATTTTTTTCACAAATACTCACGTCCTGGTTTTTATCATGCTGTTTTATAGAATAGTAAAAGAGTGTTATCATACGGCCAGGTAATTTGGCATACCCATTACCGTAAGTGCACTTTAGGGCTGGGTTGATTTACGTTTAATGCTCTGGAAACGGTAGTTTCCTGAAAAGAGGAACTGGGATCTTTTACCAAAAGCACCCATTTCAACCCTAAACATCCAGTTTTTATTGAACTGGAACTGGCCACCAAAAATCATATTCCATGGACCAGCAATTTTTTTGTTCAATTGATAGGTAATTGTGCCGTTACCGGGATCAATCCCTGCAAAATGATCTTTGATTTTCTCAACAATATCCTCCCCCACCGTTCTCTGCTCTGTTGAAAGCCGGGTTAGCCAATCATCTAATTGGCCTTCTATTTTTTGCTTTTGTGCATCTGTTGCGCCGGGAAAGAGTTCGTTGACCTTTATTACTCCCTTTGTATCAGCTCTTATTTTCTGGTAAAATGCTCCCAACCACATGGTAATGCTCCGGTCGGCACGCATACTGCTTTTGAACATGTGCGCCAATCGGCCCGCAAAATTATAGGCGGGCACCAGTTCGGTTAACTTTTCTGTGTTAACCCAGTTAAAATTATTGTCAAGGATAATAATCACTCCCTGGAAGCCCCCTGCTGCTGTAAATCCAAAGCCCGCACTTGTCACCTTTGATTCAGTTGATGTTTTGAATGAAATAGGTTCCGCCACCGGAACCTCTGTAACACCGGTACCAAAGCCCAAGATTCCATAAATACTTAGGAAGGGAAATACAAAAAGATCAGGTCGTATTGTATAGGCATTTGCAGTTGAGGTAGCCTTTCCGAATGTAATCACATCGCTCAGATCAATTGGGGCTCGATCGTTGAATCCAACCGATATCTCACTGATAGTGATCTCCTGCTTGGCCCAAAAATAATTGACGCCGCCACCCCAGGGATAAGGCACATCAAAACCTTTTTTATATGCCTTCTTCCCCCAAATAGGAAAAGTATAAGGATAGTTCATGGCTTTAAGACTGTCATGATAGGCTTTATGAAAGGGGTTTTTTTGCAGATCTGAATATTGAGCCTGAACAGTGGAATTAAGCACCAGCAGGAATATCAAAATGAATGACTGTTTCATACGCTATGCTCTATACTGTTTGTTATTTAGTCTGTGGCCGTAATTGTAAACACCCACAATTTCTATTCGTCGATACTTAATGCAGTGCGAATCATATTTAATCCCGGTAGGTTTATTCTAAAACACTTGGCAGTGCCTGTTGTCGCCAATTAAATCATTGTTTCGAGAGGCCTGCTTATCAAAAAAAGAGAGATATTATAACATTTGGCAAAAGGGATAGCATCCGATCAATAGCAAAGGTTCTTGTAACAATATGAAATTGAACCCGATTGGCCACACTTTATAATACTTAGAGGTCGATAATCAATATTCAGAAGTTAGTATCAAGAAAGTGTTGGTAGTTTTCAAGTGTGATAATAGTTGATATCAAATGATCATGACTTGTGCAAGCAGCCGGGTCAAGGTATGGTTTGTAGTTTGATATATCACCCGGAACATTCCTGTTCCTGAGGAAATAGTTTTCATCTTTATCCGTTTGTCCGGTCTTATAGTACTCGTAAAATTCCTTATTAGATTCTATAAACCGGGACAGGCGAGAATTTTCCCTTTGCAGGAACGCAGGAAACAGGTCTCCATTGTTTGGCTTAAAAACTTCCAAATAGTAAAGGAGATCATAATATTCTATTTGGCTGACAAACAGCGGCTTTATGTTCCTGAAGAAATAAATTTCCTCTTTGTTTGATTCAAACTCCTTTGCCGCAAGTTTTGTCTGAACATCAAGCCAATAACGCACGGCTGTTTGATAACAGCATTCTACCCTGAAGGGGTAATCAGATGTCCTTTTCATTACCTCTTCAAGTTCAACCTGCATCAAACTAAACAGTGCTTTGGAATAACTCTCCATGGAGCTTATGTTTCTTCAGAGTTTGTTACAGTACTTCTTGTAACGCCTGCCCTTGCGTTGCGGGATTCAAAAGTCTGGTAGATAATAAGTGCACATGATCCAGGCGGGAATAGTTTATTGAATAGAAAATATTTCTTCCCAAGCGTTCCGACTGAACAAAACCTGTTCGTCGTAAAATTGCCAGATGATTGGAAACTATCGGCTGATCCAGGTTTAGTTCCACATACAATTCACTGACAGTTGCTTTACGCTTTTCGTGAATTCTACGCAGTATTATCTGTCTGGTTTTATTATTCAACGCTCTGTAAACCAGGGCTGCATTGTAAGGCCAAAAGCCCTTAATAAGAACATCAGTTTCAGTTTCAGCCATATTCATAAGCAGTTGTTTTAGAAAGAAAACATTATTTTTCTAAAGATATTATCACCGTACCGCAGAGTTCATTGAAATTGGTTCTGAAAACCCAAACCTTGTTTCATTTTCTAAAATGAAACATGGTTTGTTTAGAATTTGAAACAGACAGAAAGAACTTCACTGCACAAAATAGAAATGTTGTACGCTGGATTGAGCGTTAACTTTGCTATGTCAACCTCCATGTAATGTCCTTCCTTCGGTGAATCGGCTTACTAGCTCAATCTCATTAATTCTTTTTTTGATGATATGATGAACAATCTGTTGCTGGTTTTAAGTCTTACCGGATTTGCATTAGGCATTATGGCATGTGGTATACTTTTATTTTCAAATAAAAGCAACAAACATGCTAACCGTTTGTTGGCAACCGCATTAATCTGCCTGGTGGCAACCATGTTGGCGACCTTTCTTTTTGCCTGGAATATTGATTTTTATGCCTATATCTTTCGCTTTCCAAGCCCATTGTTGTACTTGCTGTTCCCCGCAACTTATTTATATATCAGGTCAGTCATTAGAGATGAGACCAGGTTAAACCGAAGAGATATCCTTCATTTCCTGCTGCCCGTGCTTTATTTTATTGAGATACTGCCTTATTACTTCACCGACTATGAGTACCGCCGCAGCCTTGTCAAAGAATTGGTGAATCAGCCACGCAAATTGATAGACCTCAGCGAGGGAGTTTTACCTGCTTATTACCATACAACCTTGTTAATAGTGCAAGCAATGCTCTACATGTTCCTGGTAGTAAGAATTTTACAAAAGGGAAGCCGTGTAAAAGAAGGGAACCTATTTATCCGGCAAACCAGCACGTTTAGATGGATAAAAGCATTTACATTTCTGATCGGCATTAATTCTATTCCGATGCTGTTTTTTTTATTGGGAAAATCTTCATTTTTTTATTTCGGGATGCAGTTTGTGCTAATTATTCTTGCCCTATCCTTCCTTGTTATTAATCTCTATCTCTTTTTCCAGCCGGAGATTCTTTACGGTATTCCTCAAAAAACGATGATACTGCCCAAGGCAGAACAAGCTGCCCTTTCTAACACGATAGACGCGGATAAAGCAGAAGAAGATAGCATCGAGGAAGCGATCTCATTACAGGAAGATGCTATGGGTAAATATGATTTTTCAAATCTGAAACATTATAAGCCTTTATTAGAGTCTTATATGAAGTTAGAAAGGCCTTTTTTGAAACAAGGTTATACTATTAATGACCTTTCCCGCGAAACCGGCATACCACAACATCATCTTTCTGCCTTAATTAACCGTATATATAAAATGCGATTTAATGAATACCTGAACAGGATTAGGATTAGCTATATTTCAGAAAATTTCAAAAATCCGGCATGGGAAAAATTGACCATTGAGGGAATTGCTAAACAGGCGGGGTTTACTTCGCGAACTACTTTTTTCAACTCAATAAAAAAAACAACCGGGCTTTCTCCTTCAGAATTTATGGAGCAGACTAAAATGGCAAACCCAAAAATGAATTGACTTGCAATGTGTTTTTACGTAATATTTGCTGTTTGAAAAGATTCCGCTGGCTATATAAAAAGAGGAGATATAAAATATCTCCTTTAATCTTTTAATTTATTTACCCCACATGCTGATCATCTTTTAATTGGCTGACAGGCAGTGGTATTATAAACTATAACCCGTTTCCAATACCTATCCCGATATTAAAAGTCAAATGCTTCCAGCCGTCTACATCAAAGGCTTCGTTTTTATTAGTAGAAAGGTTGAAACCTACACTTAGCAAACCCCTTACAGGAGAATTGTTGCTAAATTTCAACAACGTTCCAATTTCAGGCCTGGCAACAAAGGCCCAGTTTGTTTCAACAATTTCGTAAACGTTAAGGTATGCTTTGTGTTCAGCATACTGTGTGCCCAGACCCACTCCCAAATACGGTTCAAACATCTTGCTCTTAGTGTTCATATAGTAATGTCCAATTAATGTAAGCGGCAATGCATATACCTGGCGGATCATATCGGTGGTAATTGCTCTTGTTTTATTTGGAGTCGAATAGGTTGTAGTACCAACATATTCATCAAAGGCGCTCCAGCTGATTGCAACACCAACTGATATATTGTGCTTTATTCCTTTGCGGTATTCAAAACGCCAGCCACTCAAACTGGTTGCGTTAATGTAATTATTACTGGTAGGCACAGATATCTCCCAGGAAAACGCTGTAAGATCTCTGTCGGATGGCAAAGTTTGGCCAGCCACATTTAAGGATGTAATAGTTCCAATTGCCAATAAAGACTTCCATATTATTTTCATGACTGGATAATTTAAAAGTTTTCCTCTTTGAATTCTTATTTAAAATTCACTTCACTCAAGAAACCCTGAGTTTAGCTTACCCTTAATAAAACTTCGACATTAGCAAAGACACTTTCAAAAAAGCGAATCCGCCATCTGTGCAGGGCAATTTTTATCCATTTCTACACTTAATTACAGTTTGAAACTGCAGTTGTGTACCCCGTTCAGGTGAAAAGAAACGTTGTTAAACTTTATTTTCTATGACAACAAACAGAATAGCCAGCTTTTAATTACTGGAACGTTAAACAATGTTTTTACATGATGGGAGTTTTAAATCAAATCAGAAAATTATCTTCGTTCAAGATATTACCACCCCGTCGTACTGTTTTGTTAACTCCATTTTACATCTCTCGTTTACTAACACTTAAAATTGACCCCGCTTGGACCGTGATGACTTTTTATTGAGCGAGTTTAAGAAAGCATTGTTGAGGAATGCCTTCAATCCGGTGATAAACCTGGATGAAAAGTTTCCGCACAAGATCGATTTGTTTGCCCAGGCTTACGAATTAATGCTGGAAAGGCTCGGCAATTATGTTCCCCCGCACAAATGGTCGCACTATCGCATAGGCCTTATCAAGCAGGGCTCCGCGGATTATACTTGTGGTATGTACAAATTCAAAACAAAGGCAAATACATTGCTGATCATACCAGCACGTGTCATCAACTCCAGTGTCAACTGGACCCCGGATAGCAAAGGGTATTTTTTGTTATTCAATCTTGATTTTTTTCTGCAAAGTCATTTTCCGCACAAACTCCTGGAAAATAAAAGAATACTTCAATCTTCTGTTCAACCCTACATTTCCCTTACTGCGAAACAGGCCGACTGTGTTGAAAACATTTTTAAAACCATTCTCACTGAAAAGCAGGGAAATCATCTCCATAAAAATGAATTGATCGCAGTAAAAATCATTGAACTGTTGATACTAAGTGAGAGAATGTATGATGAGGTATATGATTTTAATGACAATCAAATTACGCTTGACATCGTCAAAAATTTTGCCAACCTGGTTGAAACCAATTTTACCAGGGAGCGATCCGTTGCATTTTATGCCTCTGAATTGCATGTCCATCCAAATTATTTGAATGCCGCTATTAAAAATCATACCGGCGTAACAGCAAAACACTCCATTCAAAACAGGGTGCTATTGGAAACCAAATTTTTGCTGCACGGAACGAATCTTTCTGTTAAAGAAATCTCCAATCAATTAGGCTTTGATGACCCCAATTACTTCACCGTTTTTTTTAAACGATGTGAGGGGATGTCTCCCATGACATACAGGGCGTCCTTCATTTGAAAATCAAAGAACATTGTTTGTTTATCGAAGTAGTTGACCCCTTCCGCAGGCGCATCTTTGCACTGTTTTTATGAACGAGGTACATCTAAAAAATATTTCAACAAAGAAGAAGGCAACGATTTTGCTTGCAGAGGAACGCAAGTTGGTAAGAGAAGCGTGGAACTTTATCCTGAATAATGTTCCTCATTTCCAGGTGATAGCCGAATGTAGTAGTCCGGAATCGGCTTTACTCCATGCGAAAAAAATTCAACCTGATATTATTATACTCGAAATCAAACCTCCTGAATTAAGTGGGATTGAATTGGTATCGCTTGTTAATAAGTTTTCACCTCATTCAAAGATTTTAGCCGTTTCCCTGTATACTATTCCAAACGTTGCCATCAAACTGATGGAGGCAGGAGCTTCGGGGTATATTACCAAAACTTCACCTTTGGAAGAAATAGTTGAGGCAATCAACATTATGAAGGAAGGCGAGAATTATGTGTGCAGGGAGGTTAAAAAAATCCGAACTGAAAACATACAGGAGTCTGATGACCCTAAGGTGAGATTGAGCAGGCTTTCTATAAGAGAAACAGAAGTGGTATTAGGTATAAGAAATGGTTTGACTTCCCAGGAGATCGGCGAACAACTCAAAATAACGGAGACCACGGTAGAAATGCACCGCTATCACATCCTGAAAAAGTTGAACCTAAACAATGCCTCAGAATTAATAAATTTTTTTTAATAGTCATTACATACAAGTTTAATGATTGCTTGCCAATAACTGAAAAACCGATACACTACGAATGCCGCACATGGGAAAACAGAAAGTCCGGCCGCACATCTGAAGAATTGAAGAATATTGGATCTGGAACAACAACAGAATGGTAATTCCACTAAAAGAAAGGATCTAAGATGTCAAGGCCGGCTTTTTTTATGTTTTATTAACTGCATCAGAGTGTTTAAAGGATTTTTATTATTAACAGTCTACCCTCATTTACATTTCACTAATTTTAGTTGCCTTCTTAGTCTGTATATGAGTATCACATAGTATTATTAAAGCCGTGCCTTCTCTCAAAGTAATCTCGTGCCGACGTTGCATGATGAAAGAAGCTTTTTTAAAGCGTTCAACTGATGAGCCAAAGTAAAAGACGAGAATTGGCGACCATCTTTGACACAGCACACGCATATAAAGTCTTCACCTTAATTTTCCCTTTCGCCTTATACAGTTACATAACTGTAAAACGCTTCATCGGCGTTTAATTAGCCTCTACCTTCATAATAGTATTCGTCTGAACGATTTTCTTCCAGCGTCTACGAGAGATTTTTTCATAAAGCAAAAAAATAAATGAGCTTACAGGTAAAGCAGTTTTTTCATAGTTAGATTTCATGAACGAAGAAGTATTTCTATACTTCTTCTTCTTTTTCAATTGTTCAGGATGTCGTTAAAAGGCCTTGCCTAATATTACCAGAATTCTTACCAAAAGTGCACCTCTCTCCTTTTGGAATAATGAAGACAAAAAATAATTTTAAAACAGTTCGGAGTGTTTTTGCCTGGCTACACTAAAGTTTTCTTCTGGAGACACTTCGCCAACCGGCAAGTAAATATGAAACGTTGATCCGTTTTCCGGTTCTCCGGTTGCGGTTATAAACCCTTTGTGATTGTCCACAATTTTTTTACAAATGGCGAGCCCAATACCGGTTCCTTCATACTCCGTCTGACCATGGAGCCTTTGAAAAATATCAAATATTTTTTTGTTGTACTGCTGGTCAAAACCAATTCCATTGTCAGCAAATGACAGGTGATAGTAATTCTCCCCCGTAACAGCGTTAAGCTCCAGCAGGGTGTCGCCATCCACTACTTCCGCTTCAATAATAATATGAGGACTTATACCAGGT
Source organism: Flavisolibacter sp. (assembly GCA_036787395.1). Classification (GTDB taxonomy): domain Bacteria; phylum Bacteroidota; class Bacteroidia; order Chitinophagales; family Chitinophagaceae; genus Flavisolibacter. The sequence continues at coordinate 34,526 of DAIQPL010000005.1, forward strand.
TGCCGGAACTTAATTGCGTTGCTTATAATATTGATAAAGAGTTGCTGAAACTGAAAGGGTACAACCCTCAACTGGGGCAAAACAGTGGAGTCAATGATGGCACTGGTTTGTGTAATAATTTCGGACAACTCTTTTTTTGCTACCTGTAAAACCAGGTTAAGATCAGTGTCCTGGAATAATTTTTCACTCCTGTCAACATGAGAATAAGAAAGAAGATTCTCTATAAGCTCTTTCATTCGTGAAGAGGCCCTTTGAATCCTCCGAAATAAATCTTTTCCATATTCAGAAAGATGGCTTTCCGTTTGCAATATTTTATCGCTGAATGTTTCAATCTTACGAAGTGGCTCCTGCAGGTCATGGCTGGCAGCATAGCTAAAAGAAGCTAATTCACTATTTCGTCTTTGCAATTCCCTGTTTCTTTCTTCCAACTCTTTTGTCCTTTCCATGACAATACTTTCCAGGTTATCTCTTGCTGAACGCAGGGAAATTTCGTTTTGCCTCCTTTCTAAAATAGCTGCACTTAATACTAACACCATTATCGAATTAATAGAAACAAAGGCTTCCACTGTCAGCAATGATTCATTTAGAGAAGGGCTTGTGAAAGGACCTGTTCCTGCCACTGTTCCTAAAATGGCGATAACCGCCGAAATAACGAGTAAAGCGGTTAGTACTGTTTGACCCAATCGAACAGCCGCCCAGATCAAAAATGGTAGTATGATAAAACCTCTTGTAAATAGAAACCCGGGATAAAATAAATTCTGGAAAATCATTGTTGAAACAACTACCAAACCCATTACAATCATCCCGGCCTCTAGCCTGTTTGCAGCTCTTTGTTTTTTGTTGATCTTCCAGTCTTCTACAGTCCAAACAATTATTAGAGGACTTACTAACAGGATACCGGCTACATCACCCGTCCACCAGGTAAACCATACCGGAGAAAAATCAGAAGAGCTAATTATGCCAGCCAGGTATGTTGCACCTGCGCCAACGGAAGAACTGATGAGGCACATGAATAACGCAGTGAAAACAAAGCAAAAAACGGCATAAACATTTTTGAATAACTCTTTGTTTGTTACACCCGGAAGTAAATTGTTAATAATAAAATTACCTGTCAACGCTTCTGCCGTGTTCCCTAACGCAATCAATACAGAAACCCAGCCCGCAGTAAAATAAGAAGTAGTATGATTGTTTAAAAAAACAAAAAGGTTTGCTGCAAAAGCACCAATAAAAATACCTGGCGCCACGGAGCGGCCTGCCAATAATAAAACAGCAAAAGCAAAACCTGACGGTGGCCAAACAGCTGTTGCATTAGAAGACTTAAATGAAAGCTGGAGGCTAAGTACGGCTAAACCAAAATACACCATGGCTATGCACAGCACCTTTATGGCCTTTGGTAAGCGCATAAAAAGATTTTTCATGGTGATTGAGTTGAGCCGACTGAAGCTTTAGTTAATTAGAATACTTGTGTTGCTTTTATCAGGGTTGAAGTTAGTCAGAAAAAAATAATGTTATGAGAAATGGAGCAAGGCATCATCCCTTCTATTGTATTGACCGTAACGTTTTACTGAAGTTCTTTTTCTTCACGCTCAAGTGTGGCACCCCAAAAGGCCTTGTAAGCTTCCTTATCCAAAACCTCAATTTTATTAAAGTCCGGTGCTATTTTTTTCATGATATCCATGAAAAATGAATATGGCCTGTAACCTGATAATAGTAAAGAGGGATGTCCCTGCCGTCTAAAGATCAACGTTGGAAACCTCTTTATATTTTTAATCTTCACTTCGTTTAAATCTGAACGAAATAGCTCCATACCAATCCCGTCTTCCATATCATGCTTGAAGCTGGTTAAGTCCAACAAGCCAGGGTGCTGATCAGACAATTCTTCTGCAAGCTGAACTAATTTGGTCTGCAGGGTCATATTTATGCCTTTCATCATAACCGCTTCACGAAGCATTCTAAGAAATTTTTCTCCCGCTTCATCCGACTGCTTTTGAGCACATTTAAATGCGATACAGGATAAATAAGAAGAGGACGGCGGGTCATGAACCCATATCATACTATTTACAGGCATGCCGGAAAGATGTGCCGCTTCCATCCATACAGGACCTAGTTGAGCTGGACGACTAACAGAATTAACCGGATCATGAAAATGCTTCCAACCCGGTAAAAGACCACCCATGCAGTACCGCCACCTCACAACATCTTTAAATTCGTAGCGCAACCTTCGCCACTGTGGTTCCATTGCCCAACTCCAACAACAAAGCGGATCGGTGTAATACACTATATCTACCCGATCCGCTATTGGTTCTTCCATTGCTATTTTGCTTTTTTTCCGGTGTTTTGCACCTTTGCCTGTTCTTTAACTTCTGCTTCTGGTTTATTCCACTGTTGCGCTCCGATAGGAGAAGCTGAATTAATGATTGAACTTCTTTCTTCACTCAATTCCTTGTTGATCTGTTGCACTACTTTTTCTGTTCTTTTAGTGCCTTCTGCTTTTTGATCCAAAAGTCCATTAGTTTCTAAAACGTGTTGTATAGGATCTTCAATGTATTGAAATGTTTCGCCCAGCCTTGAACTTTCGCCTTCATTCCATGGTCCTCCAAAATCATTACCACTTGACATATTGAAATACAAGTTGCTGTACCTTGGGTCGCTCTGTAAAATACCAGGAGGGAAATGCGGTTCAATGGTTTCAAGCGCCGCCTCAAACATTTGAAAGTGCGCTACTTCCCTCGTCATAAGGAAACGGAGGGTCTCTTTTACATATGGGTCATTGGTAAATTGAAGTAAGTACTCGTACACCATCTTAGCTCTTGTTTCAGCGCCAACATTAGAACGCAGATCAGAAGTGAGATCACCCTGTACATCGCCATTGATATAAGCAGCGGACCATGGAACTCCCTGGCTGTTGGTATAAGCAGGCCCACCCGCAGTTCCTACAAAAAACTGGGGCGCTACCATAGCCTGGTGAATCATATTTTCTTTGGCTGCTTTTCCATCCAAAAGTTGCATGATCTCTGAGTTCTCAGCTGCATTTTTCAAGTCGCCGTTAATGCCTGTAAGTAGCATTTGTATTGTGGCGCCTACAATTTCCAGGTGACTGAACTCCTCCGTAGCAATATCCATTAAAAGATCATATTTATCGGGATAAGGATTTTTTGCCCCAAATGCTTGACCAAAGTAACGTAAAGCCGCAGCTAACTCCCCGTTAGCGCCGCCAAATTGTTCTAATAATAAAGTAGCAAAAGCTGGATCGGGTTTAGATACCCGTGCATTAAACTGAAGTTCTTTAACATGATAAAACATAAACCAAATTTTTAGGGATGAAGATTAATCTGCGTAAGAATTATGCCACGTCAATTCCTACATAAAATGATTATGCAACTCACACAAAATTATAACTGTACTAAAAAGTTTATCGCACTAGAGCTCGTTGGTTTCATCACTTTATCAAAGTCAGCAAGAATAAAAGAAATAAAAAAAGGGAAGCTGGTTAGCTCCCCGTTGGTTGATTTGCTGGCGAATAAAGACTCTTCTATTGTAAACCAATTACAGTAATATTTGAAATAGATAACTCAAATCGGAATTAGTTTACACCATGATTTTATGACGCTTTTTTAGCGGGCGTTTTAAGGCTTGCTTTCAACTTTTGCATCAGGTCTTCTGTAGTACTATTATGAACAACTTTGAGTGGCTTAACTGTACTGGTTTTACCTTTTGCTTTTGCTTCAATAACTTTTATAAGCTTGTCTGAAAACTCATCCTTGAACTGTTCAGGTTTAAAAGGTTTAGTGAGTTGGTTGATAAGTGATGATGCGAGTTTCAATTCATCTCCTTTTATATCTGCTTTCGGTGCCACAAGGCCTTCGGTTGTCCTGATTTCCTGGGCAAAGCGCAGACGGTGCATAACCAGGAATTCGTTTAATGGCTTAATAAGACAAACCCATTCGCGCTTATGATAAACTAAAGGACCAAGAGCAGCCTTCCCTTCCTTTTTGAGAGCATCTCTAAGCAAAGCATAAGCTTTGGCACCGGTTTTTTCAGGTTCAAGATAGTAGGGCTTTTCAAAATAAACCGCGTCAATTTCTTTTTCTGAAATAAACTGTACTATTTCCAGGTGATCCATTTTTTCCGGGGTAGCTTTTTGAAAATCTTCTTCCTCCATAATAACGTAGTTACCTCCAAACTTATAGCCCTTTACAATGTCCGTTTCATTAACATCCTTTCCGGTTGACTCGTTTATTTTTTTGTAACGAATCCGGGCATGGTTGCTTTTATCAAGGGTAACAAAAGGCAAAGTGCTTTCTTCAGTAGCAGCATACATCTTTACCGGTATATTAACCAGGCCAAATCCTATAGATCCTTTCCATATAGAGCGCATAACAAGTATTTTAAGTTATTCGTACCACGCGTGCAGATACTCACTCAATGTTTCTACCAGGTCTACATCTACAGGCCGGTCCATTATCCAACCCTCTTTTGCACAACTAAGCGTACCTATGTATTTCCCATTTAAATAAATAGAATGTGATCTTGGAATTCCGTCTTCCATGTTTATTTCAATTGGATCGGCAACCCCTTTAAGGTGCCTGCCTTTATAGTCGATATGAATGGGCACGTTTTGCATGTGATGTGTATCCCAAAGGCTGTTCCCATACCCACTTTTCAGGT
>DAIQPL010000069.1:0-15741 GCA_036787395.1 Flavisolibacter sp.
AGAAATTGTACTCAACTGCATTCCTGATGTAAAAGAAAAACTAGCTTACAATGTTCCCTTTTATTACCGCCACTCGCGAATTTGTTTCATCTGGCCTTGTTCGGTTCAATGGGGCAAAACGCAAAAAAGAGGAGTGGAGTTTGGCTTTTGCAAAGGATATCTCTTGTCTGATCCTTCCTATTTAGAAAAAGGTGGCAGGAAAGAGGTGTTCATTAAAACATTCTACAAAGCCAAAGAAGTTGATGCGGATACAGTGGCGCAGCTTATATATGAAGCAGTGGTTATAGATGAAGACGAGCATCGAACCAAACAAAATTTACGACGTTAACCCTGCGGCAATTGCAATAAGGCAAAGCAAATTTTAGTTGCTGCCATATACAATAGAATGACAAAGGCTAATTTCTTGTCTTCCTGGCTCTTCTAAACAAAAAATAAATCGCCAACAAAAGAGCCAACCCTGCCAGGGATATAAGAAGCAGGTCTTTATTGTCATAGCTCGTTTGTTGACCGGGCTCAATGGGCCTGACCGAATCGGTTTGAGAGTAGGCAACCGTAATGAAAAATAAAAAGCTAAGTGTAATGAGCTTTTTCATTGGTGGGTTTTTGGTCTAAGTTAATTTATTCTTTTGTTGCTATGCTATTTACTGCTGCCGTTACCAGTTCGTATTCATATCCCTTCTGCAAAAGGAAATCAATTGTTTTTCTTTTCCGTGCGAGGTATTGTTCATCTTTCAATGACTCATATTTTTTTTCTCCAAGCTCTCGCAGTGTTTCCTGGTAAATGTTTTCATCTATTTCCTTCATCGCTTTTTTAATACTGTACTCACTTACTTTTTTTTCTTTAAGTGCATAGTAAATTTTTTTTCGCCCCCAGTCTTTCATCCGGAATTTTCCGCCGACATACTGGATAGCAAACCGTTCCTCGTTCAGGTAGTCTTCTTCAATAAGCGTCGCGATAATTTCATCATGTTCCGTTTTGCGAATGCCCAAGTCATACAATTTTTGTTGCACTTCGTAATGGCTACGCTCCTGGTAAGCACAATATTGTCGCAGCTTTTGTAACGCTTCTTCCTTTGTTAGAAATTTTTTTTGCATGTTGTCGAATGTTCAATTGTTTTACCTGAACCGCGGTGCTGCTATCGTCGTTCCTTGTGTCACTCACTTGTACGTCCGGATCGTTACGGAGCAAGTTTTCTACCAGTCATTGCTCAATAAGAGCCCGGTTCTTAAATCAGTTCTCTTCCTGCTACTGAATGAACCATTTTGAATAGAATACAATCAGCACAAGAGTGCGACGCAACAAATGATGATAGTGATACTATTGCTGGTTACATCATTCAAAATCACCACTTAGGTGTTACACATGCGTCTATTCTTCCAACAACTCCAGGCACCCGAATTCTTTCTCTAATAAGGCATCATAATAATCAGCCTTTTGAAAAAGGTCGCGGAACATTTCTATCCCTGCTTCTTTGGTCATATCCATATCATACATAATACAGGAGAGTACAATGTTTTGTTTCACACAGCTTAACACAAGGCTATCCATTTTGTAATTTTCCTGCAATAAAAACTGGTACAGTGGTTTTATGCGGGTTGTATCAGTTGGTAGCTGGCATAAATAAGCATCGCCTGCTACAAAGTAGTTATCAGGGTTGTAATTAATTTTAATCTTGGCGACCCCTTCTTTCACACTCCAGTTGTTGTTTCCATCTCTTGCCAGTTTCACATCTTTGCCCAGTTCTTTTATTATTTCTTCTACTGTTTTAGCTATCCCTACGGGCTTGGCTTCTCTCTCGGGTGGCTGCGGCAACTTTACTTCTGTACCGCAATAAGGACAATATTTAGTTGCTTCTATATTGCTGGCCACTACCAGGTGATTACAACTATGGCAACGGGTTGAGGGTTCCCCTCTGTGTGGAAGATAAAGCTCCAGCGCTTCCCTTACATAACTTACAGGCAAAGCAAAGCCAAGGTTATCGCCTCCGCGAATAATGAACGAATTAATGCCAATAATATGACCCTCCTTGTTAACCAAAGGACCACCGCTATTGCCCGGGTTAATTGCCGCATCTATCTGTATATATTTAACTCCGTCGCGGATACGATCTACTTTGGAAATTACGCCTTGTGTAGCCGTATAGTTTAAGCCAAAAGGATGGCCGATGGCTACCACCACATCGCCGTCTTTGGTCTGATCATAGTTACCCAGTTTAACTTCGGGGATCTGTACCTCTGCAGGCGGCTGCAAAAAAGCGAGGTCATGCTTCCTATCGGTATACCAAACCCTCGCCAGGCGCTTTTCAAACACTCTTCCCGCAATAGTAACTTCTGCATTTTTCCCAGCTACGTGATCATTTGTAATAATCAGGTCAAATTCTTTTAAGTAAAAACCGGTGCCGGTACTGCTTTGAGTAGCAATTTGTATAATGGCGGGCCTGTATAATTCTATAATCTGTTGTGTATTCATTACCTCGTCTCAAGGTTTAAATATTCTATTTCTGTTGTGAACGACTGGCTGAAAGCCACGAGGTTATCAAATTTTATTTTATCAGTTTTAAGTTTGATCTCAGGGTATTTTTCTTTCCAGCGTCCTTCTATTTCTTCAATTTTCCTGAAAATCGCTTCTTTATTGTATTCATTTGTCGCTTTGTTATAGTACTCATCTTTAAATCCCAATTCTTTAAAATAATCTCCATAATTAATCATCATAAAAAGATGAAAGTATTCAGTTATCGGCCGCGGCAGGCTGTAAGAAAACTGGCAATAAGAAAGCCCATACTCGCTGATCCTTGCAGCTATTTCAGGCAACTTGTTTTCTTTATACCAGGCTACATTCTGGTTGGCATTATAGATGGCATCGGCAATGGTTTTGAAATTTTGGGGTGTTACTATAGAAAAGGTATGTTTTGAACGGAACAGGTAAGGGAAGAAATCCTGCTTTTCTCTTTCCAACAACTTTTGAAAGCAGTCCATCATGTCCTGGTTCTTTTCAGTAACGGGCCGGTCGTCTTTCCTGAAATAGATCTCCACAATTTTTTCAAGTGCCAGTAACAGCTTGCCTTCGGGCACAATTAAATAATCAATGCGATATGCCAGAGCCAACAGTAAATAAGCAATGCCTCCGGAATATTTATCAATGTCAACGCCTGTGATCAGGTCAAGCGTTTCTTTTATCCATTTTTTAAAATACCTGAACTTGATCTCTTTTTCATCATCAGGAATTTGTATGATGTGTTCGGTATCTAGCGGTTTTAACGATGTAAAGTCCTGGACCAACAAATCGTCCTGTTTGTCCGTTTTTGTAGCCAGTTCTTTTAAACCATAATATAGCTTGCTGGGATTGGCTGTTTCTAAATCACTGTCAAAAAGCATAGACAGCTTTTCGCCTTCCAAAGCATAGCGGGTATAGTACAAAGTGAAGTTCATTTCCAGCAACCGTCGCATAACGGGAACGCTTGGCTCCGGCATGGCGGCCAAAAACGCCTCAGCTTCAAAAAGCTCTTCATTGTAGTGTCCCCTTATAATTTTTGATCCCTGGTAAAATTGAAAACTGCCTTTTGTACCCTGCTGGCTATGGCTTACATTTTCCAGATCGTCGTCACTCAGATAGTCAAAAAAAGCAGTGATGCTTTCATAATATTTTTTTTCTTTAAACAAGGCGTCGGCGGCATTCCATTTTTCTACCTTGGCCATAGATTTATTGTTATCTGAGTACCGTCCAAACGTAATTCCGGGCTCCGCTTCTTCATCCGGTTTTTTCTTTGACCAGCTAAATATCTTTTCCAGCATATTTACAAGTTGCTTTGATTGAGCGAATATCCTGACTGTAAATTTCGTAATTCGGGCTCAACATTTTGATCACATTCCTGACCAGTCAATTTTTAAACATTCAAAATACGGGCCGCACAGGAAGGAAATGCGTATTTCATGCATAAAGAACTATTTCCGCAGGTTGATAAACACTGCCAAAGTTTGTTCTAAAAATCATTAGTTTCGCCGCAACCTACACTCAAATTATTAAGTACATGAAGTTTATTGTTTCTTCTTCCCAGTTGCTTAAACAGTTGCAACATATAGCGGGTGTTATTAATGCCAATACGGTTCTGCCCATACTGGAAGATTTTTTATTTGAAGTAGAAAAAGGCAAGCTTACTGTAGTAGCGACTGACCTGGAAACAGTGATGCGGATTCAATTGGACATAGAGGCAAAAGAGGCTGGCAAAATTTGTATTCCTGCCCGGATATTGATGGATTCGCTAAAAAATATTGCTGATCAACCTCTCACTTTTAGTATCGATAAAAATTTTTCAATTGAAATTACCAGTGATAATGGAAAGTACAAGGTAATGGGGGAAAACCCTGACAATTTTCCAAAAGAACCTGCAGCGGATGACACTACTTCTTTCAACATGACGGCCTCGGCTTTAATAACGGCCATTAATAAAACTTTGTTTGCTGTAAGCAATGATGATCTCCGACCAGCAATGACAGGCGTTTTTTTTGAGCTAAACAAGGACTACCTCCAATGTGTGGCTACCGATGCCCACCGCCTGGTACGGTACAAAAGAACAGATGTAAGTTGTCCAAAAGCAGATTCTTTTATTGTGCCGCGTAAGCCTTTAAACCTTTTAAAATCAGCCTTGCCCGACAGCCAGGATGAGATTACCATCAATTATAACTCCAACCATTTTTTTGTAAAGCACGGTACTACACAAATGAGTTGTCGCCTGATTGATGCCCGGTTCCCGGATTATAAGGTTGTGATACCTGCTGATAATCCATATAAAATGGTTGTATCTAAAACTGATTTTCAAAGTGCCTTGCGTAGGGTGAGTGTTTTCAGCAATAAAAGCACTAACCAGGTTGCTTTAAACATTAGCGGAAGCGAACTAGGTTTAGCTGCTCAGGATGTGGACTTTAGTTTTGAGGGTAACGAAAGAATGAAATGCCAATACGATGGTGAAGACATCACAATTGCATTTAATGCCCGTTTTTTAATTGAAATGCTGAACGCTGCTGACAGCGATGAAATCCGTTTGGAATTATCGACACCTACCAAGGCCGGAATTATTAAGCCAACTGAAGTGGACGATAACGAGGATATATTAATGCTGGTAATGCCACTTATGTTAAATCAATAGCTATTCAACCTTATAGAATTTTTTCATAGCACCTTACCGGGTGCTTTTTCGTTTGATAACCGTTGTGTTTGTAATTTTGTTTTGGTTAGAGAAAGACTGAGAATTTATGGACACATAAACAACGGGCCTTGTAATGGCTTACTCCCTTCGGGGAGCCGGAGGGGCTTTTATGAACTATGTAGAACTCCGATCATTTGATAACTACATTGAAGCCAATATTGTGCTGAACATGCTTCAGCATCACAATATCAATTGCCATTTAAAGGATGAAAACATTATAACCATTGATCCTTTACTGAGCCTTGCCTTAGGGGGTATGAAATTAATGGTGCATAATAGCCATGTGCAAAAAGCCTGGGATATGTTGGAAAAGGCAGAACTTGACTATTTGAAAACAGTTCCGTGTCCCGTATGTAAGAAGCATACCCTGGCAGTAATAAGCATTACCAAAAAACATAGCTGCAAGCTGGCTGCCCTTGCCAGCATGATTCTAAATGGTCATTCTGTAGAAATAAAAAAAATGTATCGTTGTACCCATTGCGGTTATGACTTTAAAAGATTGCCCTAGGTTATTCAGAGGTTTTTTTGAATGATTGCCGGGAAAACAACGAAATACTCGTTTCGATTGTTCAAGTTGTCAACCAACAACTTCTCATTACCTTTAACATATGTGGAAAAATGTGTTGGATTATTTCGCAACCCTTGACCAACATCCTGTTCAGCGAATGCTTTTATTGATATCCGGAATGTTGATTTTGTGGATCTTTGAAGGAGCTATTCCTTTCATTTCATTACAATACAAGAAAAGCAAGTGGCGCCATGCTTCGGTCAATCTTACTTTTACTGTTTTACATTTAATCATTCACACAGGCTTTGCATTTTTCATTATACTTCTTTCTGATGCCTGCAGGGCAAATGGGCTTGGACTTGTTTATTGGCTCGATGCTTCTATACTATGGACGATTATTATTACTTTTTTTGTTTTAGATTTTTTTGGCGGTTGGCTGGTACACGTGGTTCAACATAAAACGTATGCGCTCTGGAAGTTTCATGTGGTGCATCATTCTGACAATAATGTTGATGTTACCACAGGACTCCGGCACCATCCTATAGAAAGTGTATTAAGGGGTCTTTTCTTTTTGATGGGCATAGCACTTTCCGGAGCACCTGTCTATGCTGTAATGATTTACCAAACAGTGCTCATCCTGGCAACGCAGTTCACTCATGCTAATATCCATCTACCCAAATGGCTAGATAAACCTCTAAGTTATTTTATAGTTTCTCCGGGTATGCATAAAGTGCACCACCATTGGCAACAACCATATACAGATAGCAACTATGGGGCTGTACTGGCCATTTGGGATCGGATGTTCGGAACCTATAGACATCTTGATCAGTCCGAGATACGTTATGGACTGGACCGCTACTATCCAAACGAACACGATGAAAATTTAATGCTGCTTATGCGTAAACCATTTGAAAAGATGAAATAGCTTTTGGTTTATAGTTTATTGTTTCTGGTTTGGGCCGCCTAAATTGCAGGGTGCAATACATAAAACCTCTTGCATTAAAACAACAAGAAACCAAAAACCAGGAACTATAAACTTCTTTCATGAAAACCATTGCAATGATCCCTGCACGCTACGGTGCTACACGATTCAATGGAAAGTTAATGGCAGAATTGAAGGGCAAGTCTGTAATAAGGCATACTTATGATGCTACTGTGGCTACAGGTCTGTTCGATGAAGTGGTAGTGGTTACCGACAGCGACATCATCTTTAAAGAAGTTACGGACAATGGTGGAAAGGCGATGATGAGCAGGAAAGAACACGAAAGCGGAAGCGACAGGATTGCAGAAGCTGCAGCCGGATTAGACGTGGATGTAATTGTGAATGTGCAAGGTGATACACCCTTTGTAAAAAAACGACCCCTTGAAAATTTGCTACTGCAATTTGTTGATACGTCCGTGCAGGTAGGTTCACTCATGCAAATTTTAAAAGATGAAAAGCTGGTAGCTGATCCCAATTATGTAAAAGTGTGTGTAGACAAGAATATGGATGCATTATTCTTTAGCAGAAGCGTCATTCCTTACCCACGCAATAAAAACATCCCAACTGTTTACTATGAACATATTGGTGTGTATGCTTTTCGTAAGCAGGCCTTGATTGATTTTACTTCCTGGCCTCTTTCCCCGTTGGAGGATGCAGAGAAAATAGAATGTCTTCGCTATTTAGAAAACGGAATGCCCATACGGATGGTCGTAACCGATTTCATGGGCGTGGAAATAGACACACCAGAAGACCTTCAGAGGGCACAGGAACTTTTGTAGCGGCTCATTTTGTTGTCCAAGATTTTCCTTCCTGCTATGCATCATTTACGCAACTTTGCCCTCATGAAATTCAGGAACTTTAAAATGGTGGATTACGTGGTGTATGGCCGCGGCAGTTTTAACCAACTTGACGAAATTATAACTCCGCACCGTGCAGATGATGAACCAATGATCTTTTTAGTAGATCATTTTTTTGAAGGCAGGCCTTTAGTGAACCGCATACCTGTTCGCGGTAATGATAAAATAATTTTTGCCGATGTTAGTTACGAACCAAAAACTACTTATGTTGATTCAATAGCCGACGAATTGAAGGACGAATTTGGAATGGTTAGCGGCATAATTGGTGTTGGCGGAGGCTCTACTATGGACCTGGCCAAGGCCGTTTCTTTAATGATGAACAATCCTGGTTCTTCCTCGGACTACCAGGGATGGGACCTGGTAAAACATGCCGGTGTTTACAAAGTTGGCATTCCCACCCTGAGTGGAACGGGTGCAGAAGTAAGCCGCACCACGGTACTTACAGGCCCTACAAGAAAGCTGGGTATGAACTCTGACTTTACTCCTTTTACCCAAATTGTTTTGGACCCGGAGCTTACTTCAAATGCTCCTGCGAACCAACGTTTTTACACAGGCATGGATTGTTATATTCACTGCATTGAAAGCTTAACAGGCACTTATCTGAACGAATTCAGCAAATCTTATGGTGAAAAAGCGCTTGAACTTTGCCGCTATATTTTTTTGGGAAAAGAGGAATGGGATGAGGAGTGCGATGATAAATTAATGATGGCGTCATATGCGGGCGGAATGAGCATTGCTTATTCTCAGGTAGGGGTAGCACATGCCGTTAGTTATGGACTGAGTTATTTGCTGGGAACAAAACACGGCGTAGGTAATTGTATAGTCATGAATCATATTGAAGAATACTATCCGGAGGGTGTAGCGGAGTTTAAACGCATGGTGGAAAAGAATGGAATTGAAATTCCACAGGGTATTTGTAAAGGCCTGAGCGATGAACAATTCGATACCATGATTAATGTATCATTGGGAATGAAACCTCTCTGGGAAAATGCACTCGGAAAGGATTGGGAAAAGATCATGACAAAAGAAAAGTTGCGTAACTTGTATCAGAAGCTATAGGCAATGAAAAAACTTCTTTCCTTAACATTTAGTTGCTTTTTATACATCTCTGGTTTTTCCCAAACCCGGGTCATTGACGTAGACAAGGAAGGGGTGGATATAAGTCGTGTGTTCTATAGCATAGGAGGCGAGCCTTTTGTAAATGTTAAGTTTGTACGTTTAGTAGAGGGTACTCCTTATTTCAGAGAAGAGTGGCTAAAGGGTTCCGTTATTTTGTCTGGAGGCCGTGTTTATAATAACCTCTCTCTAAAACTTGATCTGTATGATAACGAAGTGCATTACCTGGATGATAAAGGAGTTGAATATGTAGCTTCAACTCCCATTAAACAAGTGGCTATCACAGACAGGAATATTGAACATGTTTTTTTGCATTCCTCTGTGCTGCCTGCAAACAATTTCTATTCAAAGCCGACATGGTACCTGCGGCTTTCACAGGATACGGTTTCTCTTTATAAATATTTCAATAAACAGGTTTCAGAGTCTAAGCCCTATGGACAGGCTACTGCAGAACAACAAATAAGGACCCAGGATAAATACTGGGTGCTTTATAATAATTCATGGATCGAGATTAAGAAATTAAAAGAGGCTCCTGCCTTATTTGGAGATAAAAAACAGGCGTTAGAAAATTTCCTCAAAAACAAGGATGACAAAACCGCCCCTATGGATCAGCGATTAGTTGCCTTCATTAATCATTTGAATACGCTTGTACAAACAGCAAAATAGATCTCAATCGTTTTCAGTCCCTGTTGTTTGACTTATCTTCCCTCTAAAAAACAGCATGAATAAAGCTGAAAAATATTTCCGGTACTTTATTCCCACTACTGTTTTTGGAACACATAGAACCAAGGAAATCCTGAATAGTAATCCTATTACTAATGTTAGCAGAAAGGATGCTGAAAATGTGTTTGTACGTGTTTATGATTTTGATGAAGACACACTCGATGAATGCAGCCTGGATGGCATCGAAGATAGTTTCGTTTACAAAGAGAATAAGCGTGTAAGCTGGATCAATATTGATGGCATACGCAGAAAAGATGTTGAACTGATAAGCCAGCACTATGGTATTCATCCATTAATTAGTGAAGATATCCTTAGCATGAACCAGCGTCCAAAAATGGATGAAGTGGACAATATCCTTTATTGCCTGTTGAACATGCTATACTTTAATGAAACAACACAAACGGTAGAACAGGAGCAGATAAGCATTGTGTTGGGTAAGGACTTTGTAATTACATTCCAGGAAGACCCTAAGCGTGACGTATTCAATCCAATCCGCGACAAACTAAAAATGCCAAATAGTAAACTGCGTCAAAGAGGGTCAGATTATTTGTGCTATTCTATGTTGGATCTTATTGTGGACAGTTATTTTTTCGTTATGGAAAAATTGGGGGACCGGATAGAGGAGGTGGAAGAAGAGGTAATACGAAACAGTAATACAAGATCTTTGGCAAGAATTAACCAGTTGCGAAAAGAACTCATTGTATTGAAGAGAAATATTGCACCGGTCAGGGACCTGGTCAGTGGAATTACCCGGAGTGAAAGTGAGTTGTTGGATGAGAGGACCACCAAGTATTTTAAAGATGTTCAGGACCATATTACACAAGCGTACGAGCTGGGTGAGAATTACCGTGATGTGATGATCAGCATGCAGGACCTTTATATCAACAATGTAAACCTGAAGATGAACGAGGTAATGAAAGTGATGGCCATTGTTACCTGCCTGCTTGCGCCTGCTACAGTTATTGGTGGCATCTTCGGGATGAACTTCGAATCTATTCCTTTACTCCATAACAAATGGGGATTTATGGTTTCGGTAGGCGCTATGCTTTTAATTCCCTTGTGGATGTTGAGAGCTTTTAGAAGAAGAGGGTGGTTTTGAGGAGCGGCCCCCTCGATCCCCCAAGGGGGAAGTGGCCTGACTCACCAATCCAACTTAGGTATGATACTAATAGTCTCAACATTCATTACCTGTTGAGAGTTTTTAATTTTACTTGTAGTTAAGGAATATATACGGCGGCCTTCTTGTGTGGCTAAATTCCTCCTTAGGAAAGGCTTTAGGAGCGGGTTGTGCGGTGCTAAATTCCACCCCGGGAGATTGAGGGTGCCTTATAGACAGGTACGGTGCTGCATGGCTCACCGTACATGATGCTTTTGGCAACGGGCAGCAGCAATTTTGTAATTTCAGCATAAGCAAAATTCCCGATAGCAACTTCGCCACAGCCTTTTACTACAATACGCTGGTCAACGAACTCTTCTGCTTTAATTGCATCAATATTTTTTAAGAAAAGGTGTTTATACATTTCATCTACAGTACCTGTAAAAATATTTTTTGCAACAGGCTGCAGGTAAGTAGCCACCAGCATATAAGCCCATACCGGAATGATGGCATCCACACCACAGGTGATTGCTACGTTCTTGTCCTTGTATATTGTCCAGTCCAGGTTTTTTAGAGCCTCACGGAAATCTTTTTCTTTTAAGATCAATCCCATGAATAAATGATCTTTCAGGTCAAAGCTCGTCATTTCACCAACAGGCAGGTATGCTTCCAGGTCAAGTGTGATAATACCACTGTTGGCTACTTTATTTACAAATACTTCGCTCATGATGCAAATTTAGAATGATTGGTCTTAATCAAATGCCAACAATGAACCCGCAAACGCTGTTCTGTTGTGACGATGTAAATGCTTTTATATAGCCATTAAAAAAACGCCGGGTAGTGCAGGCGTTTTAATATAGTTATGAGCGCTTTCTTTAAATTTAAAAGAACTTAGCCCTGTTATCTTTTATATCTGCTGCTTTTTTAAGCGGGTCTACAAAAGGATTACCTCCGCCATACTGCATGATTTGCATCATCCTTTGGCGGGTTTGGGTTTCCATCGATTTCCGCTGTTCTTCTATGCTGGCCGTTTCTACCGGAACCGTTGTAGTGTTATCAACCCTTAATACATACACGCCTGCCTGTCCCGGAACAGCCTCGTTGGCAACCTTTCCTTTATTGGCCGGATTAAAAGTGGCACCTAATACTTTAGGTTCATATCCCAGCATATTGTTGGCGCCCATAAAACGAATACTGTCTATGGTTTGCACCTGTTGGTTAACTTTGGTGGCAACCGCTTCCAGGGTTGATATCTGCCCGATATTCTTTTTTATCTGTTCTGCTTTTTTCTTATTGCGCAGTATAGGTTCTACTGAAGGACGAACCCTGGCTACACTGGCCACCCCTTCCTTCGATATCTCTGTTACTAACGCTACTACATAGTTATCTCCAACTCTTTCGGGCCCAACTATATCACCTTTGTCGGCCTGGAAAATATCCTTCACAAATTTGCGGGAAGCTCCATTTATGCCCTGTATAGAATAATCCAGTGGTTTGATATCGTTGGCTGATAATTTATTAATGCCCTTGCCACGGAGGTTCTTTTCCCAGTTTTCATTAAACGCTTTTTCATTTCGGCTATCGCCTGCAAATATCGTGGCCGCATTTTGTGCCGTATTTTCTGTTTCCTGGCTGGCAATAATAGGCTTGCCGAGGTAAGCAACTTTGTAGGCAGGAGAAGATCCTTTTTGAGAAAGAACCTCAATATAATGATATCCAAAAGATGTCTTTACAACTCCGGTTTCCCCCGCTTTATGAGTAAAAATAAAATCGTTGAAGGCTGGAACCATCCGCCCGGTGGTTACATTATCATATACTCCTCCGGCGCTCTTACTTCCAGGATCATCTGAAAATTTTGCCACCAGGCTATCGAAGATTGCACCTGCTTTATGCAGAGTTTGAATACTGTCAATTAAACGCTTAGCTGCCGTATCTTCTCTTACCGGCATTAGTTCACCTGTCTGTGTTTGCTGGTGAGTGGCTACCAGCACGTGTCTTACTTTTACCGTATCAGGCAATACTCTTGAGTCGATGATTTTAGAAAGTACGTAGGCTGGATTTTGCCCCGCATCTAAATAAGGACCATACACCACGCCAACCGGTGCACTTAAAATGGAATCTTTGTTGGGTTGTTGAATAGCAGACTTACTAATAAATCCTGCATAGAAAGGAAGTATGCTGTTTTTTGCTATGAAGTTTTCATAAACAGTGGCTGTATCAAACTGTGGCTTTAAGGCCAATACACTGTTTTTTGCCGCCGCACTATCTGAGGCATTGGGTGCGGCACTAAAGGTTACATAAGAGATGGAACGGTTTTCTTCTTTTTGCTCATAACTTTTTTTATGTGCGTCAACATACTCCTGAATGTCTTTATCAGAAATTTTTATCGTACTATCAGGTATGCTGGAATAAGGAACACTTACAAAAGAAACTTTTGCCATCAGGCTGTTGTCCACGTTTCTTTTTTCCAGAAACCATTTTGGAAAATGAATGCTGTTAGATAATAAAGAGGTGTATTTTGTTTGGAGACGGTCTTTTTCCAAAGATTCAAGGTATTGGTTCAACTGGTCTTTATCCTGTTGTGCGCCTTGTTTTCTTATTTGACCAATAAATTGTTGTGCCTGTACTGCGTTGTATACCCCTGTAGCAGGGTCAGTAAAGCGTTGCTTAAGATCTTGCGGGGGGTTAGCGCCATACAAAATATCTCTCAGCTCTCTTTCAGTAACTGTCAGTCCCAATTCATTATATTCTTTACTGAGTATTACATCGTTTACTTCCTGGTCCCAAACGCTTTGTACAATTTGCTGACGACCAGATTCTCCGAGGTCACCGCCTTGCTGGTCTTTTTGCAATTTTTCAGTGATATCAACTTTTTTTACAAACTCCTGGTAATCGATCTTCCTACCATTGATCTTACCAACCGTGGTACTTTGGCCTGAGAAAAGGCTGCCTCTTCCGGCAAACGCATCCATCAGGATGAACCCTAAAAGAGATAAAGCAATAGCTACTACAGCCCAACGAGCATACTTATCTCTGATTTTCTGAATAACTGACATAAAGGTGGTGTTCTGTTTTAAAATTGGGATGGCGAAAATAGGGAAATTAATGGTATGCACAAACTGGGGAAAACCTCTCAAATGCTCAATTCTCAAGGGTTTTGGTTAAGTTTTGTGAAGCTTTTAAGAAGGAATAATAAAGCACCAGGTTAGGACAATGATAGAGTCTAACCACCTTCAGATCCTGTTCGATAGTATCCGTTTCAAAAGTTCAAAGTTTAGAGTTTAGAGTTAACGGCTCCGTCATCGGGCTTAACCTTGAACATTAAACCTTAAACAATTATTACTTCATGCCGGCTTCTAAAAAGCAATGTTGATATCCTTTTTGCAATGTTTATAACCATCGTGGAACTGTGACATGAAACGTGTACTGTTGGGATGGAAGTTTCTGATTCAGTGTCCCTGGATATATTTTGTTGGTTAACCCCGGTTTATACAATTAAAATCCACACGAAAAAAATCTCATACCGGAGTGTTTTTATACAGCTCCTCAATTCACAACTCTGTTAATATAAGCCGCAAATACAGTCCCTTCGGTAACTTTGTAAGTGAATTACTTAGTGAGTTTGTGGATAAAGCACAGTATTTGTAGTAACCAAAAAAAGTTTGTTTCACTTATCCCCCAATTCACAGGCATAATAGTAATAGACTTTATTTAAAAATATAGAATACTATATATTATTATATGGATAACGAAATGTTGATTACAGCAAATGAGATCGAAGAAAAAGGTTTTTATGATGTGGATATAGATCCAACCCTTGACCTCTTTGCAGAAATTGAAAGACTAAAGAAAGAAAAGAATGCTATCATCCTTGCACACCTTTACCAGGAACCCGACATCCAGGACATAGCAGATTATATTGGCGATTCTCTTGGTCTCGCTCAACAGGCCGTAAAGACCGATGCTGACATGATCGTCTTCGCCGGTGTACATTTTATGGCCGAAGGCGCAAAGATTCTTAATCCGTCTAAAAAGGTGGTTATACCTGATTTAAAGGCCGGCTGTTCTTTAAGTGAGAGCTGCCCGCCCCCTTTATTCAAAAAGTTCAGGGAACAGCACCCCGATCATATTGTGATCTCTTACATCAACTGCAGCGCCGGCATTAAGGCCCTGAGCGATATCATTTGCACCTCTTCTAATGCCAAGGCTATTGTTGACAGCCTTCCTGCGGATCAGAAGATTATTTTTGCGCCGGACAAAAACCTGGGCGCCTGGGTAAACAAGGTAACAGGCCGCAACATGTTGCTATGGAATGGAGCCTGCATGGTTCACGAAATATTCAGCCTCCAAAAAATTACCCGGTTAAAAGTGCGCCATCCAAATGCTAAGCTGATAGCACACCCTGAATGTGAAGAACCGGTTTTGCGCATAGCTGATTTTATTGGTTCTACCACCCAGTTGCTGGCTTATACCCGCAACACACCACATACCGAATTTATTGTAGCCACTGAAGCCGGTATTCTCCACCAGATGGTAAAACAATCACCTGATAAAACCTTTATACCTGCACCGCCTGATAATCATTGCGCCTGCAACGATTGTCCGCACATGAAACGGAATACGCTGGAGAAAGTTTATTTGTGTATGGAATATGAACAACCGGAAATTATTATGGATGAAGAACTAAGAGTGCAGGCTAAAAAGAGTTTAGACAGGATGTTAGAGATCAGTGCGCAGTTAGGGTTATAGTAATTTAAAAAGGCAGAAGATACGGAGCTTGTTCGATGATGATTCTTTTTTTGACGAGTCCTTTCTTTAAGGTGCGATAACTTATTCTTTTACCTGAGCGGGGCATTCTGTAAACCAATATTCCCTGGTGCACGGCAGTTTTAAGTAAGACGGGAATATTCGTTAAAAGCCATACATTTCTAACATCTGCTATTCCTATATTAAAACCGGGGTGATAGTATTTAATTTCGATCGTCATTTCTATTTGCAAGTTGTGGAATTTTTGTTAGTTGGTATGGAAGATTATTAGTAATCACATAAATTATATACCAGCAGTGTCATAAATTTACGTGTTGGCTGCAAGCATTGCATCTTATAAGCCGACAAGGTTTTAAAAATAGCTTCAATGACAAAAAAGCTTTTACTTATTGTGTTGCCTTTTTTCACAATTGCTTGCACTGAAAAACCAAACAAAAAAGAACAGGAATATAACGCAAATCGAGAAATTACATCTCGTATGTATTCTA
>DAIQPL010000306.1:0-5054 GCA_036787395.1 Flavisolibacter sp.
TAAAGAAGCTAGTAGTAAGTGCGACGTGGCGAGAAGTGAAGCTATCAACCGCATCGGCTTGAAACCGGGTATGATACCGAACCTGTAAACCCGTGAACTTGCGAACTTGTAAACTACTCACTATTTATGAATCCTAAAGAGCTTGCGGCAAATAAAGCAGTGGAATATATCAAGGATGGTATGATCATTGGCCTTGGTACAGGCTCTACTGCTTTTTTTGCTATTCAAAAAATTGGTGAGGCGGTTAAAAAAGGATTGAAGGTTAGGGCTGTAGCCAGTTCGCTCGCCTCAACCGAATTGGCAAGACAGGCAGGCATACCGCTGGCAGGAATGACAGAAATAAACCGGATAGATGTAACTATTGATGGTGCAGATGAAGTGGATGAAAGTTTTAATGTAACGAAGGGTGGAGGCGGAGCCTTAACAAGAGAAAAGATTCTGGCTTTTAACAGCAAATTATTTATTGTGATTGTAGATGAATCCAAACTTTCAAAAAAACTGGGACGATTTCCGGTTGCTGTGGAAGTAGTTCCCTTTGGATATAATCTTGCCATTTCTCATTTAGTGGAATTAGGTTGTAAACCTGTTATTCGTCAGAGAAAGGACCAATTTTTTAAAACTGATAATGGTAACTGGATCATTGATTGCCAGTTTAAAGAAATAGACAACCCTGAAGAATTAAATAAAACGATCAATGAAATTCCAGGCGTTATTGAGAGTGGTTTATTCAGTTCCAATCTGGTTCATTGTGTAATTGCAGGATATAAAAACGGAAGTGTAAAAGTTTTAAAACAAGGAAACTAGGTGATTTTTAAATCTATAGTAGTTCGATTAATGTCTTGACTGTTCCATCTTCTGGTTAAACTCTTTCGATCTGTTTTTTGGTATAGATAAGGATTGCCAGGCGTCACATTTTATCCATCTGCCTATATAAACAATCTGTCCAATATGATAACTGTAATGAGCCATCTGCCTGTTAATGGCATCAATAACAACTATAGGTTGAGAGCGAATAGTAATGGTTTTAAGCAAATCATCTTCCTTCAAAGATTCGAGGGTGTCAAGAAAAACTTTCCATCCTTCGTTCCACTTTTCTATTAATTGTTCTTTAGAAAATTGGTGTGTCTCAAATTCTTCATCCCGTTTACGCCATTCCTTTTCTCCGTCTTCGGTTAAAAAATTGACCCAGCGGCTGAGCATGTTGCCATGTAAGTGTTGAATAATAACAGCAATGCTGTTGGATGCTTCATTGGGTTGATAATGCATTTCTTCATCTTTCAACTGGTCAAATGTTTTTTCACCCAATGCTTTATATTCATTAAAGCGTTTGATAACACTATTGAGAAATTCAGTTTCAATGTTCATGTTTCCCGTTTTTGATTTATAGTTAGTGGTCTGTTGGGCTGGTCTTGCTTTGTCTTACTTATTTTTAGAAAAAATTTACCTTATTCTACATCCAAAATATCGTTCATAACAAACCTTGGTAAGAACTCAAAATAATCTTGATTAACAATGTAAAAGTAAAGCACCCTGAGGCCCTCACAACTAAAAACCATAAACATTAAACCTTCTCACCATCCTTCTGCGCCGTCCTCACCTCTATTGTCCGCTACTGCTTCAAATCTTCCGTCGGGTAATATTTTTATAGCTTCCGTTCTTCCTATAGCGCCTCGTTCAACAATCTTATAACCCATCTTTTCCAAAGCGGCCCTTACCGTTTCAGGAAATGTTTTCTCAACATCAACCTGGTCGGGTAACCATTGGTGATGAAACTTGGGATTATACACAGCGTCTTCCGTACTCAGTTTAAAATCAATAATGTTTATTATAGTTTGGAAAACAGACGTAGGTATAGTAGTGCCGCCGGGAGTACCAACTACTAAAAAAGGCTTGTTATTTTGTAAAACGATAGTTGGTGTCATAGAGCTTAACATACGCTTTCCGGGAGCAATGGCATTGGCTTCACCACCTACCGCACCATAAATATTAGGAACGCCAGGCTTTGCACTGAAATCGTCCATTTCATCATTTAGAAAAAAACCCCCGCCACCTACTATTGTTTTACTTCCATAGGAATTGTTTAAAGTAGTGGTAACTGATACAGCATTACCTTGTTCGTCTATTATGCTTATATGTGTTGTTTGTTCGCTTTCTTTTGGCAATGTACCAGGCTTGATTTGCTGACTGTTCCCGGCAACATCAGCCCGGTAATCTTTCATCCGGCTTTTTAAATACACATCACTCGTTATTTTATCCACAGGTACTTTATAAAAATCAGCATCACCCATAAACTCAGCCCTGTCTGCGTAAGCCCTTCGTTCCACTTCCGTCATCAATTGTACCGACTGCGGAGATAAAAAACCATAAGAAGAAAGTGGTTTGTCTTCCAGCATCTTTAGCATTTGGTGCAACAAAGCACCACCACTGCTGGGCATAGGCATAGACACGACCGTGTAACCCTTATATTTAAATTCATAGGGTGTACGCCACTTAGCTTTATAATTCCTGAGATCATCCAAACTAATAATACCACCACCTCTTTTCATTTCTTCGACAATTAACTGTGCGGTTCTTCCCTCGTAAAAGCCTTTGGCCCCATCCTCGCTTATCCGTTTTAGGGCGTTGGCTAAATCTGTTTGAATTAAAGTATCGCCGGCTTTCCATTCGGTCTTTTTTTGAAAGACAGAAACGACGGTATTAAATTCGTTCAACTCATCCTGTATCCCATTGAAAGAAGCCGCTTCTCTCTCTGTTATTACAAAACCTTTTTCTGCCAGTTCAATAGCCGGTTGTATCAAGTCTTTAAAAGATAGTTTGGCATATTGCATGCTTTCAAACAACCCTGCAACAGTTCCCGGCACACCGCTTGACAAATGGCCGTTCACGCTTTTGCCTTCTACTACATTTCCCTGGGCATCTAAATACATATCACGTTGCGACGCTGCAGGAGCCATCTCCCGATAATCCAGAGCTACTATTTGGCCGTTGGCCAGCCTTGCTACCATAAAACCACCGCCTCCAATATTACCTGCATTAGGATACACTACAGCTAAAGCCAATTGTGTGGCAATGGCTGCATCCACCGCGTTGCCTCCTTTTTTCATAACTGCTATACCAACTTTGCTGGCCAGTGGATGTGCAGAAACTACTGCACCTTTTTGAGCAACCGTTTTTTTATTAATTGTGTACTGGTAAGGATTAATAGAATAAGAGCTTAACGTGTTCCTGGGAGCATGACAGGAAATGATTGATATAAAAACTAAAATTGAAATGATCTTATGCATGTCCAAAATTAAAAGTTAGGCGCAAGCTATGTAATAATTAAGTCATTCATTTTGTATGGAGAGGAGTGATATGGTGAAAGTCCTTAAATTACACCGTAATCCTTCCCTAACCTTAACACCATTCGTACACACGGTTGATTTGCTTTAGGATCAGAGTTTTTTATTCACCAAAACATTATTTCAATGTTGTATCTATTTGTACAAAAAAGACTGGCTTTATTATTCTTTATTTTATTTTCTGTTATTGTTTCCTTTGCCCAGACCGGCACCATAAAAGGAAGTGTAAAAGATGACACCGGTAACCCGCTTGTCGGCGCTTCTATTACATTGCAAGGTTCTCCCAGAGGAACAATTACAGATAACAGTGGCAGTTATTTGCTCTCCGTTGGTGTCGGAAAATATACTTTAGTTGCTTCTTTTGTAGGATTTGCTTCACAACGAACTGAAATTACCCTAACAGAAACCGGACTTACACATGATTTTATATTAACAGGAAGCGGTGACCTGGGTGCAGTAACCGTTATTGGTTCCCGTGCTACCCGAACACGAACCGAAACAGCCGTTCCCGTAGATGTAATACCTGTAGCCCAGGTAATAAATGAAATAGGACAGGTAGACCTGAACCAGATACTTACTTTTATAGCACCTTCCTTTCAATCTTCCCGCCAAACAATATCAGACGGGACTGACCACATTGACCCCGCCCAGTTAAGAGGATTAGGAACCGACCAGGTGTTAGTATTGGTTAATGGAAAACGCCGTCACCAGTCGGCCCTGGTAAATGTAAATGGAACCGTAAACCGTGGACAGGTAAGTACTGACCTAAGTGCTATTCCTGCTACAGCAATTGAAAGGATTGAAATTCTTAGAGACGGTGCATCTGCACAATATGGATCTGATGCAATCGCTGGCGTTATTAATATTGTGTTGAAAAAAACAACCGGCTTATTAGAAGCAGGGGCGAGCTATGGTTTCAATAAAACCAAGTATCCGAAAAACTATGCACTTTATAAATTAGCAGGAAAGACAGACGATCCTGATGTGAGTGTGACAGACGGAAACACTTTCCAGGCTTCCCTGGGATATGGTTTCAATATTAGCAAAGGTTATTTAAGTATAACCGGTGAGTATATCAATAGGGAGGCAACTAATAGAACCGGAACTTATACAGGTGCGATTTATCCAAACGTAAATGGTGTTAATAGAGATGATTCTTTAATGGGATTAAAAGGATTGACAAGAAATGCATTTGACATGGCAGTTGGCAATTCTGCAATGAAAGGCGGCGCTGCGTTTTATAATTTCGGATATCCTGTGGGAGCCGGGGAAATCTACTTGTTTGGTGGTTACAGTAAAAAAAATGGGACTGCTGCCGGTGTTTATCGTTATCCAGGTGGTTATGGCAATGTGGGTAATGCAGAAAAATATGCCTCCAATGCGCTTGCTCTATATCCCAATGGGTTTCTGCCACGCATTACTTCTGATATTGTTGATTTTTCAACTTCGGTTGGTTTCCGTACGAAGTTCAGTCAATGGAATTTTGATATCAGTAATACGTATGGGAGAAACACTTTTGACTTTGGTGTTGAAAACTCCGTTAACTATTCAGCATTTGCTCTTGGTGGTACACCACAAACCAGCTTTGATCCTGGCGGTTTAAAGTTTTATCAAAACACAGTTAATGCCGACATCTCCCGCAAATATGATGTGTTACAGGGCTTGAACGTAGCAGCAGGTCTCGAATACCGTGTAGATGCTTTTGGTATTAGG
>DAIQPL010000070.1:0-15593 GCA_036787395.1 Flavisolibacter sp.
ACCGGAATCGAACCGGTGTCCAAACATGATTTCCAAAAGCTTTCTACATGCTTATCTCTGCATTGATTGTCGGGATATGGCAGGAGCAGAACAAACCAACCAAATCCTTAGCTGCATGGTCTTAAGCAACGGTCACAGCCTTCCGCTGCAGCAACCTATGTTTGTTTGATGTCGGCGGCCACGCATGGAAATAGGCGAACCTGCGCAGCGGCCCTAATGACTACTTAATCACTGATTAGGCAGCCATGGCATACTGAGTATTGCCATTTATTGTTTCGAATATTCAGATTAAAGTGCTAATTATCCAACGCACTGCATGCTTACACTTTCAAAGACCTATGCTGTCAAAACCAAACACCCCCGTATAAAGTTTTTAGTTCCTGGTTTGTAGTTTATAGTTGTCATACTACTGCAACTATTCACTTATTATTATACTTGTTCTTTTGTACCAGGCTCTAATACTGCTATCATCGTTCCTTGCGTCGCACTCTTGTACTATAACAAACTCCTGAGCTATTCAAAAACAGCTTACAAATTTACAAATAATCTGCGACCGCCCGTGTTAAGAATTCATAATCTTCCGAGCCCTACCTTATTGCGGAATGGCAGGCTGCAGATAATAATTCTCCCTGTCTGCCACGTATTGTGACGGGTCAGGACTCAGTATTTGTCTTTGCTGAGAGGCGTAATACGCACTGTCCTTCGCCACAAACCCTTCCGGGCCATCGTAGCTGATTACCCAAATGAATTTATTTTTTTCTTTAATGATCCACGCGTTCTCTATTTTAAAACCAAATTTGGTGCGTAAAGGATATACTCCTTTTTGCCAGGCATTTACAAAGGCATCCATCTGACCTTTGTTTATTGTATAAATACGGATTTCGGTTGTTTTTGATGATGCCTTTTTCTGAAACTGCGGGCTTACAATTTTAGCCTGGGTTAATGAATTGGCTAAAAGGCCGGGCTTGTAAAATGCCGCTGTAAACAGTAAGGTAACCAGGAGCAAATAAGAGAGAATCTTATTTTTCATATTCTTAATTTTTTGATGAAAACCAGTTACAGAAAATACAAAAATAAAGGAACGTAAATTTTGGGCGTTCGTATATTTTGCGAGGGATGGACAACATTGTTAGTAAAAAATGGCCGATTCCTTGAAGCCCTGGACGTAATGTAAAAACAAACTAACCTGCCAGTTTCTATATAAAAAACTTCACAGAATGGTCATAAAAGTGGCACTCACAAGCTGGGTTAATATCTCCGTGTTGCACTCTTCGTTATGCAATAAAAAAACCTCCATCGGGAGGTTTATTTGAAGTAATTAGTTTACTTAAATAGTCGCCAGATATCAAGGCCAAAAGCATACAACATTAAGCCCAGCAATAAAACCATTCCAACCATTTGAGCATACTCCATAAACTTATCACTAGGTTTACGGCCGGTTATTATTTCATAAATCGTAAATAAGGCATGACCACCATCCAATGCGGGGATTGGTAAAATATTCATGAACGCCAAAATAATAGAAAACAGGGCTGTCATAGTCCAAAACCGGTACCAATCCCAGGTGCCGCCAAAAGTTTTGCCAATAGAAATAACGCCTCCTAAGTTATCTGAAACCTTGTGCTCCTTAGAGGTAAACAACAACCTGATCCCAGTCATATAATCACCCAGTCTTTCAATTCCATAGTTAATGCCTGCGGGTATCGATTCAAGAAAACTATAGGTTCTTTTCTCTGAGCCTAAAATGCTATAAGGGTCTTTTGTATCGACCCCGGTTGCGGAGTTTTCTTTTGTTTTGACACTTATATTAACCGTATCTGTGTTTCTTAATACGTTTAGTTGAATGACCTGGTTTTTATAGTTTTTCTTGATATCTATATACTCATCTATAAAATTAAAGTAGCGCCCATTCACACCAATTATCCGGTCACCCTTTTGCATCTTCCCGGAAGTATAGGAAACGTTATCATCTTTTTCAACAATAACAGGATACCGTGGATACACAAATCCCTGTAGTTTATTTTTTGTAAACGAAGAAAGAAATCCCTGTGGTAGTCGTATACTCGTGTCTCTTCCATTCCGGTTAACTGTTAGAACTACTTTTTCACTGAGCATTACATCTTTTGTCAGATCATTATAGTAATGAACAGGTTTATTATTAACAGCGGTAATTAAATCGCCATTTTTCAATCCTACGGAGGTTGCTAAAGAATCAGCGCTTAATCCATATTTTAGATTTTTTACCGGTAGGCGCTCTTCGCCCCATACAAACAGGATTAGTGCAAACAAAATAAGGGCAAGAACAAAATTGACAGTTACGCCTCCCAACATGATAATCAAACGCTGCCATGCCGGTTTACTTCTGAACTCCCATGGTTGTGCCGGTTGTTTTAATTGTTCCTTGTCCATGCTTTCATCAATCATCCCGGCAATTTTTACATACCCTCCCAATGGTACCCACCCAAGACCATATTCAGTTTCGCCTACTTTTTTTCTCCATAAAGAAAACCAGGGGTTGAAAAAAAGATAAAATTTATCTACGCGGCAGCCAAACCATTTAGCAGGAAGAAAATGACCCATCTCATGTAACACAACCAGTATAGAAAAAGCTAAAATGAATTGTCCCACATTGGCAAAAAAAGCAGACCAGTCTATCGCTAATAAAAACATGTTTTTTGTTCATTCCCGGCTCTGAAACCAGGACGTTTTTTGCTGATTAATAAATTGAACGTTGAAGAGTGCGACGCAACAAAAGCAACATCTTAGTTTATCTGCTGGTAACCTAAACCTCAACTTTATTATAAAAGTGTTGCAATATATGTAGTAAAAGCATAAATCTTCGTTATAAAACGGCAGGGCTAAAGTTTGATGATGTCAGCGGCAAAACTGCGAGCTTCTCCATCGCTTTCAAAGTATTCGTCCAGTGTAGGTTGTTTGATGTAAGAAACTTTATGCATGGTTCTTTCAATCACGTCTGTCATATCCAGGAAACCAATGCGGTTACGAAGGAATGCATACACGGCTATTTCATTGGCTGCATTCAGCACACAAGGCAAGTTGCCGCCTTTATTCAGCGACTCCATAGCAAGTGAAAGGTTGCGGAAAGTTTTTAAATCGGGTTCTTCAAATGTAAGCTCCTTAACTTTTTTAAAATCAACTCGAGGGAAGGTATTTTGTATACGCTGAGGAAAACCGAGTGCATATTGAATGGGCAATTTCATGTCAGGCAATCCCATTTGTGCCTTGATGCTTCCATCCTGGAACTGTACCATGGAGTGGATAATGCTTTGAGGATGTACTACCACTTCAATTTGATTGGGCTGCAGGTTGAACAACCATTTGGCCTCAATCATTTCCAGTCCTTTGTTCATAAGCGTGGCAGAATCTATACTGATCTTGGCGCCCATACTCCAGTTAGGATGTTGCAAAGCATGTTCTCTTTTTACATTCACCAGGTAATTGGGCTTTCTGCCGAGGAAAGGTCCGCCCGAAGCAGTTAGAATAACTTTTTCAACCGGGTTACGCATTTCGCCAATCAAACATTGAAAAATAGCAGAATGCTCAGAATCAACCGGTATAACAGGCACCCTGTTTTCTACCGCCGTACGCATAATAATATCACCGGCAACTACTAATGTTTCTTTATTAGCAAGGGCAATGGCTTTGCCTGCCTTAATTGCGTTTAACGTGGGCTTCAATCCTGCATAACCTACTATCGAGGCCAGCATCAGGTCGTAACAGTCCATGGAAGCAACTTCTTCCAAAGCTTTCTCCCCAACAAAAACCTTTGTATCTGTCTTGGCTAAAGCTTCTTTTATCTTGGTGTATTTCTGTTCGTCTGCAACCACCACAATGTTAGGCTTGAATTTGAGTGCCTGCTCAATTAATAAATCATCGTTACCATTGCAGGTTAATATCTCAGCCGAAAATTTATCAGGATTGTTTGCTATGACTTCAAGCGCTTGTGTACCAACAGAGCCGGTTGAGCCAAATAAAGCAATTCTTTTTATGCGGTTGGTTTGATTCATAGAGATTTAAAAGGTCAGATCTTGTGTTTGGGTCATAAAAGTAATTGATTCCTGAAATGCTAAATGTCAAACGCGAGATTAGTTTCTTATATTAATCCTGCCTACAATGAATAAACAAAAATCACTAATCACGATTCATAATGGCTGATTGGTATGGAGCAGTCCATTTTTGTAATTCGCTTACAATTTTCCTGTCGTTACTTAAGCGAGGTACTTTATTTTGCCCACCCAGTTTTCCAATCGACTTCATATAGTCAATAAAGCCATGTTTGTTCACGATTCGGATCTTTAAGGGTTGCAGAATATTTCCAGCGACCAGGTCGTCATAATAAATATTTTTCTGTCGCAGGTAATTGTCCACTTTCTGCTCAAACCGGTCAATATCGAGAGGTTCTTTCTCAAATTCAACAAACCATTCATGATAACTTTTTCCTTCACCCTGCTGTATCATTGGCGCCACTGTAAATTCGGTGATTCGAACATTTTCTTCCAGCGCCGTCTTAAGCAAACTTTGTTCCACTTCTTCACCAATCACATGCTCACCAAAAGCTGAAATAAAATGTTTGGTACGTCCTGTTACTACAATTCGATATGGATTGATGCTGATGAATTTTATAGTATCTCCAATATTATATCCCCACAATCCCGCATTGTTATTTATGATCAATGCATAGTTCTCTCCGGGTTTTATATCGTGCAAAGAAAGTCGGGTTGGGCTTTCATTAGAAATCTCTTGGGCGGGTACAAATTCAAAGAAGATACCACTGTTGGTATTCAATAATAAGCCTTCTTCAGCTTGTGTATCCTGGAAAGCAAAAAATCCTTCAGAAGCTGGAAAGGTTTCAATAGCGTCTATGTTTTGGCCAATGCTTTCAAATAGTTTGGCTTTATACGGTTCGAAGTTGACGCCGCCATGAACCATCACAGAAAAATTAGGAAAAAGGTCTTTTATTTTTTTGCCGCTTCGTTCTGTTAACCGGTCAAAATACATTTGAACCCAGGGCGGGATACCACTTATTAAAGTCATATCCTGGCTTATAGTTTCATCAACAATTTTATCGAGCTTGGTTTCCCAGTCTTCAATGCAATTGGTTTCGTAAGAAGGAAGTTGATTAGACCTAAGGTATTTGGGCACATGATGATTAACGATACCGCTTAGTCTTCCGGTAGGAATATCTCCTATTCTTTCCAGTTCAGGCGAACCGGATAAAAAAATTAATTTACCGTCAGCAAAGGCCGTATTGCCTGTTTCCGCCATATAACATAACAAAGCATTTCGGGCTGTATTAATATGATTGGGAATTGACTCTTTACTGATAGGGATATATTTTACACCACTGGTGGTGCCCGAAGTTTTGGCAAAGTAAATTGGTTTGCCCTTCCATAAAATATTATGCTTGCCTTCTTTTACTTTTTCTATATATGGTTTAAAGCCCTCGTAATCGCGGATGGGGACTGCTTTTTTGAATCCTTCATACGAGGACACCGCTTCCAGCCCATGTTCTTTACCAAACTCTGTAGTTTTGCCCACCTTTAAGAGTTCTTTAAGAATCGCGTCCTGGTCTGCCAGCGCTGTGGCCATGCCCTTGCGTATCTTGTTATATATGTACGAAGCGAAAGGCTTCGCTAAGAATGATTTAATCTTCATGGCAAGCGGGAAACGGCACGAATATACAGAAATGGGGTTAAGGCAATCTTAAATAGGGGGCCTGACTATACAAAACCTGGTAACCGGCTGGCAATATTGTTGGCCGCTACCAATTTTACCCTTACCTTTGCCCACCTAATTTTTGAACCGTTATGTTCGCAGTAATTAAAATAGCCGGAAGCAATTTAAGGTTGAAAAAGACCAGACATTGTATGTACCAAACGTTGGTGGTAAAGCCGGCGATAAACTAGAATTTTCCGATGTGATCTTAGCTGATGACAATGGCAATTTAAAATTCAGCAATGCAGGTGTAAAGATCCAGGCAGAAATTCTTGACCACGTAAAAGGTGATAAAGTAATTGCGTATAAACAAAAACGCAGAAAAGGTTTCCGAAAAAAACTCGGTCACCGCACTCACTACACAAAAATCAGGATCAACGAAATTGCGTAAATTAAATTCCAGATAGCAAGAAGCAAATTGCAATATTGGAACTTGAATTGATTCTTGAAATTTTAAAACAAAAATCATGGCACATAAAAAAGGTGAAGGCAGTGTAAAAAATGGTCGTGACTCAAACAGTAAACGTTTGGGTGTAAAAATTTTTGGTGGCCAGGCTGCTATCTCCGGAAATATCATCGTGCGTCAACGCGGAACAGTTTACCATCCTGGTAAAAATGTTGGTGTTGGTAAGGACTACACCCTGTTTGCATTAACAGATGGAGTGGTGGAATTCCGTAAAGGAAGGCAAAACAGAACGTTCGTTTCTGTCAACGCTGATGATGCTGTTGAAGTATCGGCATAATGTTTGGAATGAATTTAGTTGGTAAAAACTTTGATAGTTAAAATTTAGTTTATACTTTTACTATCGTTATATTTTTTTTACTAACCATTAAAATTCAAAAACATGGCAACAGCAAAAAAAGGCGCCGCTAAAAAAGCAGCTCCTAGAAAAGCAGCAAAGAAAGCAGCTCCTAGAAAAGCAGCAAAGAAAGCAGCTCCTAAAAAAGCAGCTAAAAAAGCAGCAGCCAAGAAAGGCGGCAGCAGAAAATAAGAGAATAACTTCGAGAGTTATAAGGGTCCCGGGCAACCGGGACTCTTTTTTTTGACCATCTCCAAGGGGTGGCGTTGTATTTAAAAAAAGTTGATAACAGGGTGTAATAAATGTTCCAGGCAGTATACACGCATTAAGCTTTACTTGCGTCGCACTCTTGTACACTATAGCTTTGCTCAACACCATCAACTTTAATTTAACCTTCATCCTGTTAAGCTCATGACCTGGCGCTCAATAGAGAATCGGAGGTAAACATTTTCTTATGGACAATTATGAAATAGCCGACCAGTTATCGCTTCTGTCTAAACTAATGGACATTCATGGTGAGAACGCTTTTAAATCAAAAAGCTATTCTTCGGCTGCCTTTACTCTGGAAAAGCTTCCACAACAAGTTGCTGGTTTACCAAAGGAAAAAATTTTTAAAATAAAGGGAATCGGGGAAAGTGTAGGCAATAAAATTGTTGAGATTATAGAAACAAAAGAGCTGACGCAATTAAAAGAATATCTTTCAAAAACACCCCAGGGTGTATTGGAGATGATGAATATAAAAGGGCTTGGACCGAAAAAAATCAATGTGTTGTGGAAAGAAATGGACATTGATACTATTGAAGAATTAAAAAGAGCCTGCGAAGAAAATCGCATTTCTGGGAAAAAAGGTTTTGGCGATAAGACCCAACAGAAAATTTTACAATCCATAGAATTTCAACAGCAGAATTCAGGTAAGTATTTATATGCTAAAGTAGAAGCCTTTGCCGAAGCGTTCACTTCAAAGCTCAAAGGAAAGTTCTCCCAATCTCTTTTAGAATTAACCGGCCCATTCCGTCGTCAATTGGAAATTATTGAGTCGCTGGACTGGGTAACCACTGCTTCAAGTACACAACTAAAAACATATTTGTTGAACGAGCAGGCTGAATTGGTAACCGACCAGGAAGACATGCTTATTGTAAACGCGGAAAATACCCTGCTACTACGTTTTTATATAACCGATGAACAAAGTTTTTATTCCAAACTATTTGAAACCAGCAGCAGCGCCGAATTTTTAGAGACCTGGGAACGTTCTTATAAAAAGGATGCAAAGTATAAAAGTGAACAAGAAATTTTTAACGAGGCAAAGATTCATTACATCCCTCCTTTCCTGCGCGAAAAAAAAGATATAATAGACAAAGCAAAACAGCAAAAGTTTGACAAGCTTGTCCACACTAGTGACATTAAGGGACTTATTCATTCTCACAGTAACTGGAGCGACGGAGGATATACTATTGAAGAAATGGCCAATGAATTAATTAATCTCGGCTTTGAATACCTTGTTATCTCCGACCATTCTAAGGCAGCTTACTATGCCAATGGTTTGAGCGAACAGCGCATTAAAGAACAGCACCTCTATATTGACGAACTAAATAAAAAGCTCTCCCCTTTTAAAATTTTTAAAAGCATTGAGTGTGATATTTTAAATGACGGCTCTCTTGATTATGAAAATAAAATCCTTTCTACGTTTGACCTGGTCATCACTTCGGTTCACAGTAACCTTGATATGGATGAAGAAAAGGCTATGATGAGATTGATGGGTGCTATTACTAATCCCTATACCACTATTATGGGTCATATGACAGGCCGGTTGCTCCTTAGAAGAAAAGGATATCCTGTGGATTATAAAAAAATTATCAACACTTGTGTTGCGCACAACGTGGTCATAGAAATCAATGCTAATCCAAACAGGTTGGATATGGACTGGAGATGGATTGATTACGCCATTGAAAAAGGCCTGATGTTATCTATTAATCCAGATGCCCATACTACAGATGAATTTCATAATATAAAGTACGGGGTATTAGTAGCGCAAAAAGGAGGATTGACCCTGGAAAGAAATCTTAGCAGCTTTTCATTGAACGAATTTGAAACCTTTCTTGCCCAAACAAGGAAAGCAAAAGGGCTTAGCTAATAATCGGCAACTGAACAAAGAATGTGGTTCCCTTACCTTCTTCCGTTTCGAACCAGATATGTCCTTTAGCCTGCTCCACTATGCTTTTGCACATAGCTAGTCCAAGCCCTGTCCCGGAGGTTTTTGTAGTGAAGTTGGGTGTGAAAATTTTGGACCTGGTCTCTGCAGGAATTCCTTCACCATTGTCTTTGACTGTAATAATAATACTATGACCTTTTCTTTCTTCATTTATTTTTATTACGCAATTCTGATTATTGTAGCAAGCATCAACAGCATTCCCTAATAAATTAGTGAACAGGCGGTTCATATGTGTCTTATCGGCTTTCAGTATAATACTTCCATCAACCATTTCCCATTTCATATCAACTTTGGGATTTGCCTTGTAAAGCTCAGCTAAAGAACCTATCACCTGGTGCAGATCAACAAGTTCAATTCTTTTATTTCCAATATTGGCAAACTGTGAAAAATCAGCGGCTATCTTAGAAAGGTGGTCTATTTGTTCAATCAGCGTGTTTGCAACATTAGCCGTTAGTTCTTTCACATCGGTATGATTAGAATTAATAGCCTTCTGCAGGTATTGAATACTGAGTTTCATGGGCGTCAATGGATTCTTAATTTCATGTGCTACCTGACGGGCCATTTCCCGCCATGCTCCTTCCCTTTCGCTTTTTGCAAGAGCATCTGCACTTTTTTCCAGCTGATGCACCATTTTATTATATTGCTTTACCAATTCACCAATCTCGTCATCCTTTTTCCATATAATTTCTTCGTTGGTCTTGCCCAGGGTAATATCCCGCATTTTGTCTCCAATTACAGAAAATGATCGTGTAATCTTATTTGTAATAAATAAAGCAATAGTGCCCGCAATTAAAAAAATAAACGCATTGAGGTTAATAATGGTCACCAAAAAATTAGATATCTCCTGCTTTAAATCCAGTTGAGAGGAGAAATATGGAATATTAAGGTACTTGGTCACATTGCCTTTTTCATCCCGTATGGATGTATAAATACTTAGATAATCGAGCGAGCTTACACTTTCTTCCTGTACTCTTAATACTTCCCTCATTCGGTTTAAATGGTAAAAGGCCAGTGGGTGCATTTTATTACTTAGGATTCCTTTATTATAAACGTCTGCATCGGACGTTACTTCCAGGTTTCCTTCCAGGTCATAAACATTTACATCTACATTGTGTATATCTGCTACATCATTAACCAGTTTTTGCAGATGAGAATAGTTGGTTGAGTCATATGTTTTAAGTGAATCATTTATGCTTACGCCCGTAAGTGGCTTTTGCATTTCCTTTACCATAACACCGGCTGTCAGGCTCAACTTGTCTTCGTTGTTACGATTATACCGGGTGATAAAAAAAGAGATAGTAGCTGCACCAATGATTAAAAATGAAAGCACACTGATGAAAATTACCGTTCCATGAATTTGCGTACGAATGTTGAATTGAGCCAATAAATTAAACGTCCTCCAGTCGTTGGCCATCTTTAACAAAAGTGACATAAACTGTAATAAGCCTACCATAAAAAGAAAAGCGCAAAAAAGCCACGAAAACAACGTAATGCTTTCAATCAAAGAATCTTGTTTTTTTGCAATAACCACTAATTTTTTACTGTTTGCTTTATACCATAATTCTTCATAACCTCCTTTGACCTTTTGCACGTATTCACTTTTGGGTACTTGATCATCAGTTACAGAAATTTGAAAGGGGTATTTGGTGGACGATGAAATAAGTAATTTGTTAATGTAAACGGCATAAGAATAAACCGGAGAGTTAGCAGCATCGTTCCTGTTCACCTGCCTGAAAAGTTCCGGATATAAGGCATCGGAACTTCCATATTGTTTTGGAGTTGCAACAATAAAAAACGAACCGATAAAACGGGAACTATCTTTAACCTGCCTTTTAGTGATATAGGTAAAGTGATCGAAGGAAGTCTCATGATAATACAGGTCAGGTATTTCAGTTGCCCTGCTTTGCAAAGTGAAAATCGTATTCAGTTCCTCAAAACTAGCAGGGTCTTCATTGTTGATACTTTTGTTGGAGGAATCAAAAACGTAAATCTTTGTGTCGTAACGGCTACTATATCCTATGAAATTAGAAGTGATAATACTGTCACGTAAATAGCGGCTCTCCGTTGCATTGCGAAACCTATCAAAATTAAAACGGAGGTATCTGTTATTAAGATACGTGATAGCCATACTCATAACGCTTTCACTGGAAGGATCGGTTAGTTGGTCATATTTTTCGGCTATGCCCTTCCTGATGCGTAATTCATTAGCCTGGTTACCCTGCAGAATAATTGCAGCAAGTGATACAGAAAAAACAAAAATCCAAAACAAAACGCCGGCTACAGTTGCACTAAACCGGTTAATAATGAATTTTTCCTGGGTAACAAGTAAGGTATAAATAATGAGCCACAGAAGCACCGGCAAATGAAATAAAACAATCTCGTTTCCCGAACGAAACGTGAGGAATGCAAGACCTACCAATGCAATAAAAAAGTAGATATATATCTGGCGGTCTTTGAAAGCAGGATAAATAATGCGAAACAGAATCCGTGTAAAATAATAATAGCTTAAGCATAGCAGGGCCAATACAATAAAACCAACTCCCGTATAAATATCAAGGCTAAATAAATCTGTAACATTAAAAGAGATTTTTGAATTAGCTACTAATCCTCTTACTACGTTAGCCAATTGAAAAGTGGAGAATATAAGAACGAAAACGGCTATTGTTCCTGCTACATAAATTCTTTTACCCTTTAAAAACGAAGGTGTTCTCCCCACGGGACCAAGATTATACCAGGCAAATAAAACAATCCAGCAAAGTATGATTGCGTTAATCAAAAGATCACCGAGCGATTTATTAACAAGGTTGGTAGCATAAATGAGGGGGTTGAATAATTCAAACTGTCGAAAGGAAAACAAGTTTGGAAACACATAAAGCAAGACGCGGAAAATCAAAAGAATTACGGCTAAAAAAATAATTCCATTCATGGCCCTGCTCCTTCTTACAATGGTTTCTGCTACCAGGTGAACATATACCAGCAGAAAAATAAGAGCGCCGAATCGCATCACCAGCGTTATTATGTCTGTAATTACTACACTGGTATGGGCCACTCTTTTAATATAGAACAAAACTTCATTGTTAGCCGAATGAATAATGAAAGGAGTAGGCGTTTCTGATAAAGCTATCTTTTTACTCGCTTCTTCATTATGCACAAAGCGGGTTAGCAAATAGTCTGTTTCAAGGTAATATTGATTGTAAACGGGTATCAGTGCATAGGCAATAATATTATTGGTCATCCCCTCGAGGTACAAGGTTTTCTTTTTGACAACATAATAACCATTAGTAAGGCGTTGAAAAACTTCTCCGTCGTGTAAACTGAAGTCGGCATTAGGTGGAAGTATTTTTTGATTGTTCCAGAACAGCAGGTTTTGATTGTCGGAAATTGTTTCAGCAAAAAGGAAGAAACCATATTTTTTTTCTTCAATTTTTTTAAACTCATCCAGCGACTCGCCCTTTAAAACCAGTTTTCGCATCAGCGATGTATCCCGAAGCAGCATGTCAGCATCCCTTTCCTCTCGTTGGATATACCGTTCCAGCAATCTTTTTTGATAATCAATGGAAGGCTGAACTTTAAAATAATAATCGGTGATAAATGAGAGCAGGAACAGGCCTACAGCAAAAAGAAGTAAGCTGAGTTTCGGGAGGTGACTATGGATTTGCGAAAACTTCAATATTTGTGGCGTTTGATTTCATTCCAAATGGCGTCCATCTCATCTAAATTCATATCATCCAAATTTTTTCCAGAGGACAATGCATTTTCTTCCATTTGAGTAAACCGGCGAATAAATTTCTTATTGGTTATTTCTAAAGCGTTCTCTGCATCAATGTCCAAAAATCGTGCGAAATTCACTAATGAAAATAGCAGGTCTCCAAACTCTTCTTCTATATCACGTTTATTATCACTGGAAATAGCTTCCTTTAACTCCTTTTGCTCTTCTTCTACCTTGTCCCAAACCTGCTCTTTATTCTCCCATTCAAACCCAACCTGTTTTGCTTTCTCCTGTAAACGCATAGCTTTCACCAGTGCCGGCAACGTTTTAGGAACGCCGGACAATACCGATTTCTTGCCTTCTTTTAATTTAAGTTTTTCCCAATTTCGTTTTACATCTTCATCGTTTTGTACCTGTACATCGCCATAGATATGGGGATGCCGGTCAATTAGTTTCTGTGATATGCCTTGAATAACTTCTTCAATTGTAAACTGTTGCTGTTCGGCAGCAATTCTGGAATAGAAAACAATATGCAATAAAAGATCACCCAGTTCTTCTTTGATAGATTTCCAGTTATTATCTGTAATAGCATCTGCCAGCTCATAAGTTTCCTCAAGCGTCATTTGACGTAGAGACTGAATCGTTTGCTTTTTATCCCATGGGCACTTCTCCCGCAGGTCGTTCATGATATGCAGAAGTCGATCGAATTCTCCTTTTGCTGGCTCCATACGCTACATTTGAAAAATTGAAAAAAATACAAAAATGATGAAAAGCACTAGGATGAGGAAAAAACCAAGAAGATTTAATAGCAAGAATTTGGTTAATGTTTTAGCTCTTCTCTGACCGTAAAAATTGCGCATGGATTTATAGAGATAAAAAAGCCAGACAAGGATAAAAGCAGAAATTACAAAACCAAAAATATTCCAACCTACCCAGTTTAATAAATCATAAAAAAGAAATATCAACAGTAAAAGAATAAAGCTAACGATATAATGATATAAGGTAAAGACTGCATGATCACTATAAAAGAACTGTTTTCGCCTGTAATAAAGTAGCTTTAAGAGCAAAGCAAAAAAAGGAAGTGAGAAAAATAATAAGTACGGCAAGCGATACAGAAAACCTTCTAAAAAAGCTCTTAACGCCCCCTTTTCATCATTTTTGTATTTGTTATTAAGTTGTAAACCTTTCTGAATTAGCTTCCGTTTAATCCAATTATCCCTTTGTTCTGAAGGCAGCTTTTTTTGAACTGAATCATATTGCTCTGCCGTTTTAAAGGATTTTGTTCCCCCAATCACTGTAAATGTTGAACTATCGAAACCTAAAACATCATCCATGCTGACATGGGGTCGCTGTATAGTATCTAAGAGTAGCGCAATCTTTTTATTGATAATAGTATCTGATTTATTTCCCTCCAGGTCCTCCTGCAGGCTTTTTGCTTCTTTTACCCGTTCCTGGTTGCTTAATGGTCTTTTATCCGAAACAGGACCAGCTTCTGGTTTGTTGAACGTAAAAAAGTAAAAGAAAAAAACTGCTGAAGTAAAAAGATACATGCGAATAGGATCAAGGTATTTTCCTCGTTTTCCTGCTGTATATTCCTTCGGTACTTTTCCAGGCCTGGTGACCAATGATCTTACTGTATCAAAAAACTTCCCGTCAAAGTGAAATATATCATAGATAAAATGTTTGGTAAGTCCCCAAATACTTTGCTTTGTTACGATATTTTCCTGGCCGCAAACATGACAATAACGGCCGCTAACAATAGTTCCACAGTTTAAACAGTCTTTTTCCTTACGTTCTGGTTGATGGGACACGCAAAATTTTTCTTAAAAATAGGGACAAAAATGGCAGTTGAACGATAGTTTGTAGTATTCATCAAAGCATTGATTATTTTTGGAGTTGAACAATATCGGGATGCGATTAACTAAAACGGTTAAAGGCATCTAACTATCGAAAAACAAATTTACTCCTGATGAAACTTTTATTGACGCCCGTTATCCTCCTATTTTCTATATCCGCTTCTGCCCAACACTATTATAAAGACATTATTGGCACTAAAGAAACGGCAGAAATAATGAAAGCTTACCAAACGGCGAAAGTAAGCCGGGTAGTGCTTACCAGCTATGACGAAAATAATGCACGCAGCGATGACTTTTTTGTTGAACAACAATTTTCCCCAGCTACTCAAACCTTGAAGACGATCACGCGGTCGGGTATGGAACACGGGTCGGCGTTGATTTCGTTTATCGATGCCACAGGCAATGTTATAAAAACCATAGATAGCAGTAACATAATGGTAAGCACTACGACTTATAATTATAGTTCTGCAGGACAACTAATGTCTGTTGTTAGCTCCTCTTCTGATTCCTCCGGAAATACCAACCAGGGAGAACAGCATATTTGGGAGTACAAAAACAATAAAGTTGCCAGGATGCTGCGTATTAAAAACAAGGTTGACACTACCTATGTTGAATTTAAGCTGGACGATGCAGGAAATATTTCCGAAGAACAGGAAACCCGCAAAGGTGTAAAGTCAGAACCGGTTTATTACTACTACGATGCCAATAACCGCTTAACCGATATTGTACGTTACAATAAAAAGGCAAAACGTTTATTGCCGGAATACATGTTCGAATATTCTCCTTCCAACCAAATAGTTCAAAAGATTACCGTTCCTTCCAATAGCGATAATTACCTGATTTGGCGCTACCAATATAATGGACAGGGATTGAAGACCAAGGAAGTGATCTACAATAAGCAAAAACAATTAACCGGTAAAGTGGAGTATCAATACTCCTTTGGATCCTAGTATGGAATACCTGTATTTAGGCGACCGTAATACAGATGATTTATTAAAGAAAACTTTGTGCAAAGCCGTGCGAAGAACAGATGGAAAATGTATTCGTGGAAAGAACGGTTCTATGTTAGTACAGTTTGAAGGTGACAAAAAGAGCGTGGTGGTCGGCAGGTTATTGAGAAAAATCACACTTAATCGTCAGCAGTAAACCCTAAAACGCAATCACCTGACGTTTATGCCTTAGACTGAATTTGGATTGCCGATATTCCTGGAGAATGAACCGTCTAAATATTCCCTTCCAATTTTTTTTTTCAACAATGCCCCAGCCCCTTCCCCAAAATAGAA
>DAIQPL010000307.1:0-5032 GCA_036787395.1 Flavisolibacter sp.
GATATTGGTGCAGCAGTTGGTTTTAAAGAAATTAAGACCGGTGATACTTTGTGTACGGAGAATCATCCAATCACGCTTGAAAACATGTTCATTCCAGAACCTGTAATTTCTGTAGCTGTGGAACCAAAGACGCAGGCTGACGTTGATAAAATGGGTCTTGCTATTTCTAAACTCGTGGAAGAAGATCCGACACTGCGTGTTAAAACCGATGAAGATACAGGGCAAACTATTCTTTCCGGAATGGGAGAATTGCACCTCGAGATCATTGTCGATCGTATGCGTCGGGAATTTAAAGTGGAAGTAAACCAGGGTGCTCCCCAGGTTGCTTATAAAGAAGCTTTCAATCAAACGGTTCAACATAGGGAAGTGCTGAAAAAGCAAACAGGTGGTCGTGGTAAATTCGCTGATATCATGTTCGAACTCGGACCGGTTGATGCAGAGTGGAGAGAAGCAAATGCTGACAAGCATTATCAATTTGTAAATGACCTGTTTGGTGGATCTATTCCACGGGAATTTGTACCAGCTATTCAAAAGGGTTTTGAAAACTCAATGGGTACAGGGGTATTAGCTTCTTATCCTGTTGACAATATGAAGGTTCGCGTATATGATGGTTCTTTCCATGCAGTTGACTCTGATGCCATGTCATTTGAATTATGCGCCAAGCAAGGTTTTCGTGAAGCAGCAAGAAAAGCAAAGCCCGTCTTGCTGGAACCTATCATGAGAGTGGAAGTAATCACTCCTGATCAATATATGGGCGATGTTACTGGTGACTTGAATCGTCGCAGGGGTATGATGGAAGGGATGGATACCCGTGCAGGTGCGCAGGTGATCAAAGCAAAAGTTCCGTTGAGCGAAATGTTTGGTTACGTAACTCAATTGCGTTCTTTATCGTCCGGTCGTGCTTCTTCCACCATGGAGTTTTCGCACTATGCCCCAGCCCCCAACAATATTGCTGAAGAAGTTATTGCAAAAAGTAAGGGTAAAGTGAGTGCTGAATAAGTAATTACGCATAATGATATTTGAAGCCCGGATCATGTGATCCGGGTTTTTTGTTGGTAAAATTTATTTAAGATAGGTGATGGTAAAGATTTTAGGCATTCCGTTTGTTAATCACATGATGTTCGATTTCCGTTTTTAGGATCCCGTTTTGATCCGGCCGTAAGGCTTATGAAAGACACCAATTGGTAATTGAACTGGGCTCTAAGGAGCCCATTTTTGTGCACATCATTAAACCTTTTGTTAAAACCGCTATCAATGGTTGCAAAGCTCAGCAAAAAATGTATTTTATGAAACTTAGAAAAACACTCTTAGCCTTTTATGTAGTTGCTGCCAGCGCAGCATTTTTTTATGCCTGTCAAAAAGAAACTTCTATTGGCGCTGGCAAATCAAGATTTCAGGTGTATCTCACTGATGACCCGGGAGATTTTGATTCAGTAATGATTGATATCCAGGATGTCAAAATCAATTATTCTTCTGATTCAACTAGTGGCTGGCAAAGTTTGCAAAATGTAAAAGTTGGAAGATATGACATATTGCAATTGAGAAATGGCAAGGATACTTTATTAGCTGATGCGAACCTCGATGCTGGAAAAATTGAGCAAATCAGGCTTGTCCTTGGACCTGACAATTACGTATGGCCCAAAGGTCAAACTAATCCTGTTGCTTTGCAAACTCCGAGTGCTCAGCAATCAGGACTAAAATTGAATATTCACCACGATATAAATTCGGGTATTACCTATAAGTTTCTAATGGATTTTGATGCAGCCAGGTCTATAGTGAAAACCGGTAATAATAAGTATATTTTGAAACCGGTTATTCGTACCAGCTTACAGGCAGTAGGTGGAAGTATTAGAGGCTTTGTTCTACCCGATTCTATAAATACGGCGGTATTTGCGATCCAGGGTATTGATACCATTGCCGGTACTTATACATCGAACGGAAGTTATATGCTGAAAGGTTTAAACGCGGGAGTGTATACTTTAGGTTTTGCTCCATCAGATACGACTTATAAAAAGCAAAGTAAAACAGGTATCTCTGTTACTACAAATACAGTTACCACTGTAGATACTGTTCGTTTAATGAAATGATATCTTTTTAAGTGCTTTACAAGGCTGCTCTGTTGGGCAGCCTTTTTTGTCAAACATTATTTAGAGAAAAGAATGAACTTTAATTACAGTCACTCTTTTAATTCTTTTAAATCTGCTTGCACAAAAGGTTTCTAAACGTCTGCTTTTTTATTGTCTCCAATTTAATCTATTGCTTTTAAACATTACTTTCATCCTCAATTGACTACCCATGCAAAGGGTCACATACCTTTTTTCTTTGCTTTGGTAACAATGCTAACTTGACAGAATGAAAAAACTTTTTTTCTTTTTAGTGTTACTGGGTTCGGTGACAGCCTCTGCACAGATTTCGTTGAAGAAAGGGATGAAAATTACCAGGTCATCTATCATCAAAAAAACTGTCTATAAATTAAACGGTGATACCAGTTTAGAAAAGGGAGTCATTGAAATTATCGGAAACGATATTGTTGTGGATTTCAAGAATGCAACAATAATTGGCAGCAACGATAAAAAAGGGCCAGATCAATTTTCTGGTCTGGCTATTTTAATAAAAGGCAATAACGTCACTATTAAAAATCTTGTTGCCAAAGGATACAAAGTGGCCTTAAAAGCAAAGAATTCGCAAGGGCTTACTTTGGAAAATTGCGATTTCAGCTATAATTATCGCCAACATTTAAAAAGCACACAGGAGAGGGAAAATATTTCCGATTGGATGAGTTATCACCATAATGAAAATGACGAATGGCTTCGATATGGCGCTGCCATGTATTTACGAGGATGCAACAATGCCACTATCAGCAACTGCAAGGTAACCGGTGGACAAAATGCTTTGTTGATGATGGAGTGTAATAACGGGATGATCTATAATAATGATTTCTCTTTCAATTCCGGAATTGGTTTAGGGATGTACAAATGCAGTTTCAATAAAGTATTGTACAACAAAATCAATTTTAACGTTCGTGGATATAGCCAGGGAGTTTACAACCGGGGGCAGGATAGTGCGGGAATTCTTGTATATGAACAAAGTAATGGCAACCTGTTTTATAAGAATTCAGTTACCCATGGGGGCGACGGTTTTTTTCTTTGGGCTGGCCAAACAACTATGGACACCGGTAAAGGTGGATGTAATGATAATGTTTTAATGGATAATGATTTTTCTTATGCAGCAACCAATGAGATTGAAGTAACCTTTAGTCGGAATAATATTATTCATAACCGGATATTTGAATGCGATAATGGGATCTGGGCCGGATATAGTTTCGATACAGATATTAGCAGTAATCAATTTCGTTTTAACCACACAGGCATCGCCATCGAACACGGTTTAAATAATAAAATACATCATAATCTTTTTTTTGAAGACAAAAAAGCTGTCAGGTTGTGGTCCCGGAAGGAACAACCGGCAGAGTGGGGTTACATAAAA
The DNA here is from genome assembly GCA_036787395.1 of Flavisolibacter sp. GTDB lineage: Bacteria > Bacteroidota > Bacteroidia > Chitinophagales > Chitinophagaceae > Flavisolibacter. Next base: position 3,487 of record DAIQPL010000307.1, read on the forward strand.
TACCGAGATACAAGAAGCGCCAATTATATATTTGTTGGAAACAGTTTTAACAGGCATCCGGTTGTGTTTGACCTTTCCAGGACCGATAGTTTAAAGATTTTTGAAAACAGGATTTCATTATCAGACCTCGATTTTAAATTAGATTCCACAGTTACGAATATCGATACCACATTTGACGAGGAGCTGGCTTATCAACTCTCTGAAGATTACAAACCGGATATTCCATCCATCCAAAAACAAAATGACCCATTCAAGGGAGCCGGAAAATTGGCTGGCAGGAAAAATATTATGGTAACTGAATGGGGGCCTTATAATTTTAGTTATCCGCTTATATGGAACACGAACCCAGGAGATACCTCCGGCTTAATGCAGTTTGATGTGTTGGGCCCAAAAGGCAAATGGAAGATCATCTCCATGAAAGGACTACAAACCGTTTCAATAAAAAGTGGCAGTTTTCCGGTAAAAATTACGGCTCAAAAAGCTAAGAATATAGCAATAGATATTGAAATAGCTGCGGAATATTTGGGAGAAGGTTTTATTGATCAGTTCGGTAACAAAATAGCGGCTGGAAGACCTTACCGTTTCTTCTTTAAGAAGCGTTTTCAATCTTCGGTTTTGAAATGAAAAGGTATTGTTTGATTCAGTTACCAATCCAATTGTTGCTTTCAAATCCAGAATCAACAACTCGTAACACTGCGAGGTTTGGGGTTAGTGACATCTCCAAATAGAAAATGAAGTTTAGCTTAAACGTTCCATAACTACATAAATCCATTTCTTAAAGACCTCATAAACCTCCGGTTTTTTGTATCAAATGGAGGCCAAATCCGCAAAATTCTTTACTAAACTTTTGTCTATATAACCTCAACCCTTTACCTTTGCACTCCCATTCCAAAAATGGGAATTGGCATATGTCACAGAGAATCAGAATCAAATTACAGTCTTACGACCATAACCTGGTGGATAAATCAGCAGAGAAAATTGTAAAGACTGTTCGCAGCACAGGCGCTGTAGTAACGGGTCCTATTCCTCTTCCTACACGTAAAAAAATCTTTACTGTATTGCGTTCACCTCACGTGAACAAAAAAAGCCGCGAACAGTTCCAGTTAGCTACGCACAAGCGTTTACTGGATATTTACACTTCTTCATCAAGAACTGTAGATGCTCTTTCCAAGCTTGACCTGCCCTCTGGTGTGGAAGTAGAGATCAAAGCATGATAGAAGACCTTCGGGTCATTAGTTCTTATAAATTATTTCATCTCTCAATTCCGTTTAAAACCGGGAGAAAAGAGCTCTGAGTTTAAATTGCTCTCGATATCATTTAAGTGTGATGTGGGGGCGCAACATATATAAACAAGCCCTTCGAGGTTTGTTTGTCACCGGTACTTCCCCAGACTTAATTGATCGATTCGGGAAAAGGTCGGATGATGAACCAGGATTGAAGTCCCATAGTTCCAATGGGTCTGTCTTGTACAACCTTGCGGGGAAAAACCGTAAGAAAAATGAAAGGAATCATTGGTAAAAAAATTGGGATGACCAGCATCTTCGAT